>CALMLL010000146.1 GCA_937868075.1 uncultured Marmoricola sp.
ACGGCAGTGCCGATGGCCTTCTGGAGGGTGTCGGTGGCGCTGAGCGCGACGTGTGAGGTGACCTGTACTCCGAGGCCGAGCATCAGCATCATGATCACCGGAGTGAAGGCTGCGGCGTGGAACCAGCGGAAGGCCTTCCAGAACCAGGAGCGGCCGCCTTCCCACACGAGCCCGGCGGCCGCGATCGGGTTGGTCGCGGCGAGCACGAGCAGCGCGCCTGCACGGGTGAGCATGACCAGGAGGTGGCCGAAGGCCGCGAAGATGAGGAAGAAGCCCATCACTCCCAGGACGGTCGCGATGGTGCCGTCGGTGATGTCAGCGGTGGAGAAGCCGGTCCAGGGCTGCCACGCAGCCATCGCGTCGACGTGCAGGAGGGACTCCATCAGGGCCCGGGTCAAGCCCCCGGCGGCCGCGACGACGGCCACTGCGTAGACGACGCCGGCGACCCACACCATGACGAACTGGGCGGTGCCGATCAGGACCCGGGCCAGGGACTGGCCGTCGCGGCGGAAGGCGGCGATGCCGAGCTGGATCATCAGCAGGATCAGGATCAGTGAGCCGGCGATCCAGAACGTGTAGGGGTAGATGCCCCGCATGGGCCCGTTCTCGGACAGGTCGGGGACGAGGAAGTCGTCCTCGATGCCCAGAATGAGTTTGAGCAGCCACAGTCCGGCGTTCCAGATGCCCAGCATGGCTGCGGTCCAGCCGTCGGCGACGATCTTGCCGGCAGCGTTGCCGAGGTAGGTGAAGGGGTTGACGTAGTCCCACCAGTTCATCGGGTCTCTCCTGGGTCTACTGGTCGGCTGGGCTGGTCAGGGTCTTCCAACCGGCGTCGTTGGCCAGGTCGGTTCCGGGCCAGGTGGAGGGGGCACGTGCGGGTGCCGGTCCGTCGCCGATGACCCACCGACCCCCGTCCTGGGTGGTCCACTGCATGCGTTCGCAGTGGCCGTACGCGATGCGGGCTTGGGTGGAGATCTGGGCCTTAACGTCGAGCAGGACGCAGGCCAGCACCCAATCGGTGCCGTCGACACCTTTGATCTGCGCCGCGACCGGGGTCGCGACCACTGCGGAGTGGAGGCTGTCGGCGTACTGGCCGGCGCCGCTGGATAGGAAGGCCTGAATGTTGCCCGTCAGTTCCCACGCCTCGGCGGGGACGGCGTTCGGGGTCGACCAGGCGACGTGCACCTGGTGTGCGCGATCGATTGACATGCTCTGCAGGACGGTGGTCTCGATAGCGGCCAGTTGCCCGATCGCCCCTTCGGGGGTCTGGGGGAAACCGGTGGGGACGCCCGCGGAACCGACACGTCCTGCCGGGGGCAGAGTGAGTGTGGCACTCCGGCGAGCCGATGGGGTTCCCGATCGGCTGGCTTCGGGCGGGACGGCCAGCATCGGCGCGGCCGCGATGGCGTCGCGACGGGCTGGGCCGGGAGGGAGCTGCTCGGCGGCCTGGGCGACATCTGCAGGGGTGACGCTCGAGGTTCGGGTGGAGGCGACCGCGCTGTACACCGCATAGGTCAGGCCGCCGAGCAGCAGCAGGGCCGCCATCGCGACCACGACCAGGGTGCGCACGAGACGCCGACGACCCCACTGGTCTGCGGTGGCAGCTGCGGTGCTCATCCGACGCAGCCGCTGCCGGTGATGCCGGACAGCATGCCGGGGACGATCATGTAGGCCACGGCCGCCACGAAGACGACGGCCACGCCCACGACTCCGGCCTTGCTGGCGTGCGGCATGGAGAAGACCCGGCCGCCGACGACGGCACCGATCGAGACGACGACGCCAACGACCATGAGCGCCAGGACACCCCACAGGACGTAGCCGGTGAGGGTGTTCGCGTAGGCCTGGGCGCCGGGGGGTGCCACCGGGCAGACCGACGGGAGTGCGGCCACGCGGGAGGTGAGGGTGTTCATTCGTGTTGTCCCTTCTGGTGTTGGTCTCCGGCAGCGGCCTGCTGCAGGAGGTTCTCTGCTGCTTTGAGCAGGGAAGTGGGGAGGGGGCTTGAGTCAAGGCCGCGAAGGGCCAGCCCCTTGTCGCTCGGGAGGTCGACGAGCAGGTTTGCTTTGAGGGCATTGGCCGTCAGAGGTCCGAGTGACGCGGTCACCTGCCGTGGCCAACGTCGGGGGTGGCTGCCGATGAGCGCGACGACGACCCGGGCGGGGGTGAGCATCGTGAGCGCGAGCTCCAGTCGTCGCAGGCCGGGGATGGTGGGCGTGGTGACGGCGATGACGGTGGGTGCGGCCGTCACCTGGTCACGAAGCCAGCTGTCGCCGGCGAGGACTTGTCCGAGGTCCCAGCCCACATCCAGCACGGTCAGTTCCGTGCCGGCTGGCGAGGCGTCAGGAAGGGGCGTCTCGCTGGGGTCGAGGAGGACCTCGCTGGTGCGGGCGAGCCACACCCGCTCTCGCCGCCCTACGACCCAGTTGTGCTCGCTTCGTCCGAGCTCGGCCGTTGGTGCGGCGGTCAGGCCGCTGGAGGTTGCGGTGCAGCACTCCAGGACGCGTGCGGCGCCAACCACCGTGGCCAGGGCGACCGCAGTGGTGGTCGCTCCGGCCTGGCCGACGCACCCGATGACCGGCAGGACTGGTTCGTTGGGTCGCCAGGGCGAGGTGGGTGCCTCAGATCCGCCCGTGGAGGGCCTCTGCGTCGGCTGCGGTGGACGGGTTCGGAACTGGCCCTCTTGGAGGGCGTGCCACGCGCGGCGCAGTTCGTCGATGCCCACTGGCCGGGTCAGGGTCGTCTCGCTCATGCGGAGTCGCCTCCCAGGTCGAGGCGACGCATCTCGAGGAGGGCGCGCAGTTGCTCGGCGGGAAGGCCGGCCAGGGCAGTCTTGGCCTCGCGGGCTCGCCGGATGCGTTGCACGCACCCTTCCAGGTCGGACACGGCTGCGTCCTCGTCGCGGGCTTCGCGCACCAACCGGGCCAGGTCAGGGTTGTCGATCACGGTCATCACCTCGCTGCCTAAAGCAGGGCCACACAGTTGGAGGGTCATCGCGTCAGGCAGGGATCTGTGAGGACACGGCGGCGAGGGCACGCAGCGACGCGGTTGCCCGGCGCCGGATGGTCATGGGCGAGACTCCGACCGTGCGGGCTACGGTGGCGGCCGCCTGGTGAGAACACAGACCGCCACGTCCCCGGCCGCTGTGGGTGATGCCGGCCTCGTCGGCCGCGACCGCGAGGGTGAGCAGAAGGTCACGGTCTCGCTCATCGATGACGCCGTGATCCATCGCCCAGACCAGAACCTGAGCCAGTTCGCTTGCCGCTGGTTCTGCGTCGGGTTGCCTGCGCGCTTCCACTGCCCCCCACAGTTCGGAGTCGGGCCCCAGCGGGATCGACCTCGCCCACGTCGGGTCCGCGTCCCGCGCGCTCTCCCCAACCCCAAGGTCGCGCAGCACACCGCGGCGAGTGTTCATCGTGATGTTGGCAGCGACCTTGCGTTGCCGTTGCCAAGGGAAGGCGCGCACCTCGAGCCAGAGCTGGGCCGCGACCACTTCGTCGATGCGCGTCGTCAGAGACCGCAGCCGGTGAGCGACTAGGCACGCGGCCGGAAGTAGCAGCCAAGCCAAGGCGCCAGCCGCTGTGACGTCATCCCCTCCGGTTGGGCTGGCCAGCTCCGCCAAGTTGTGCAGGACGACATCGGCCGATTCAGGGTCGGCACTCCTGAGCCATGCAGGCAGGTCGAGCAGGTCCTCGACCACACCCAGGGTGGGCTGCTGCTGACACCAAGAGAGCCAGGCTTCCCGCGCCTGCTTCAAGAGCTCTTGGTCCGGGTCGGCCAGACCGAGCTGGGTTGCGACGCTCATCGCGAGTTCCTTTCGCCGTTGTGACACGGCAGGAAAGGTCGCGTGCGGTTGTCCCCGCATCCGTCCCCCTGCGGGCGTCCCCTCCCCTCCGGGCCCCTGCCAACGCCGAGATGGGTGTGTGACCCCACCTCGTCCTTGCGGCATTTGCGCAGGTCAGAGCAGGTCCCCGCCGCGAACGAGGCGGAGCCCTAGGCGCGTCCCTCTATGTCCCCCCGCGAGATTTCGCCGAGTCTTGAGAATCAGCTGTTGCGAGGGCATGAGTT
>CALMLL010000147.1 GCA_937868075.1 uncultured Marmoricola sp.
TTGGTCCGCTCGAACTTCGCCTTAGCCACTTGGGCTCCTCCTGTTGGTTGTTACTTGACTCGTTGTGGGTGTGTGGGTGTCGCCGGACCCGAGACGATTACTCGCCCCGGACCTTCTTGATGATCTCGTCGGCGACGTTCTGCGGAACCTCGGCGTACGAGTCGAACTCCATCGAGTACGACGCCTGACCGGAGGTCTTCGACCTCAAGTCACCAACGTACCCGAACATCTCCGAGAGCGGCACAAGGGCTGTGACCACGCGGTCACCGTGACGCTCGTCCATCGCCTGCACCTGGCCGCGACGGGAGTTGATGTCGCCGATAACGTCGCCGAGGAAGTTCTCCGGGGTCACGACCTCGACGGCGAACATCGGCTCCAGCAGGACCGGCTTGGCCATGCGGGCGGCCTCCTTGAAGGCCTGGTTACCAGCAATCTTGAAGGCCAACTCCGAGGAGTCGACGTCGTGATAGGCGCCGTCTTCGAGGGAGACCTTGACGTCGACCATCGGGTAGCCGGCGAGCACGCCGAACTCCATGGCCTCCTGGGCACCCTGGTCGACCGACGGGATGTACTCGCGCGGGACGCGGCCACCGGTGACGTTGTTGACGAACTCGTAGCCGCCGCTCTCGCCGGTCTCGGCGTCGATGCTCGGCTCGATCGAGATGACGACCTTGGCGAACTGACCCGACCCACCGGTCTGCTTCTTGTGGGTGTAGGTGTGGTTCTCGACCCGCTTGCGGATGGTTTCGCGGTAGGCCACCTGCGGCTTGCCGACGGTCGCCTCGACCCGGAACTCGCGGCGCATGCGGTCCACCAGGATCTCCAGGTGAAGCTCGCCCATGCCGGCGATGATGGTCTGCCCGGTCTCTTCATCGGTCTTGACCGTGAAGGTGGGGTCCTCGTCGGAGAGACGCTGGATCGCGGTGCCCAGCTTCTCCTGGTCGCCCTTGGTCTTGGGCTCGATGGCCACCTGGATGACCGGCTCGGGGAAGGTCATCGACTCCAGCACGACCGGCTTGTCGATGTCACTGAGGGTGTCACCGGTGGTCGTGCTCTTCAGGCCGATGGCGGCGTAGATGTGACCCGCGCGGGCCTCATCGACCGGGTTCTCCTTGTTGGCGTGCATCTGGAAGAGCTTCCCGATGCGCTCCTTCTTGACCTTGGTCGAGTTCAGCACCTGGGTGCCGGAGGTGATTCGACCGGAGTACACGCGGATGAAGGTCAGCGTCCCAAAGAAGGGGTGCGCGGCGACCTTGAAGGCAAGCGCCGAGAAGGGCTCTTCCGCGCTCGGCTCCCGCAGGATCTGCTCCTCCTCGTTGCCAGGCGCGTGGCCCTGCATGGCGGGCACATCGACCGGGGCCGGCAAGTAGCTGATCACGGCGTCGAGCATCGGCTGAACGCCACGGTTCTTGAACGCCGAGCCACACAGGACGGGGTTGACCTCGCCACTGACGGTGAGCGCACGGATGCCGGCGCGCAGGTCCTCGAGCGAGAGCTCGCCCTCCTCGAGGTACTTCTCCATGAGCTCGTCATTGGACTCCGCGACCCGCTCGACGAGCGTGTTGCGGTACTCCTCGGCCTTGTCCTGGAGGTCGGCGGGGATCTCCTGAACCTCGTACTTGGCGCCCATGGTGACATCACCCTTGGCGTCGCCCGGCCAGACCAGGGCACGCATCTCGAGCAGGTCGATGACACCGACGAAGTCGTTCTCGGCGCCGATCGGCAGCTGGAGGACCAGCGGCTCCGCGCCAAGGCGGTCCACGATGGTCTTCACGGTGAAGTAGAAGTCCGCGCCCAGCTTGTCCATCTTGTTGACGAAGCAGATCCGCGGGACGCCATATTTGTCGGCCTGGCGCCACACCGTCTCGGACTGCGGCTCGACACCTTCCTTGGCGTCGAACACCGCGCACGCGCCGTCCAGGACCCGCAGCGAGCGCTCGACCTCGACGGTGAAGTCGACGTGGCCGGGCGTGTCGATGATGTTGATCTGGTGGTTCTTCCAGAAGGTCGTCGTCGCGGCCGACGTGATCGTGATGCCGCGCTCCTGCTCCTGCTCCATCCAGTCCATCGTGGCTGCGCCGTCGTGGACCTCACCGATCTTGTAGGTGATGCCGGTGTAGAAGAGGATGCGCTCGGTGGTGGTGGTCTTGCCGGCGTCGATGTGCGCCATGATGCCGATGTTGCGGACCTTGTTGAGGTCCGTGGTGATGTCGACTGCCACTTTGGCTCAGCGTTTCCTTCGAGAGTGGGTTTGATGGGTGGTGGGGGCAGGTCGTGCCCCCACCCACGTCACCAGCGGTAGTGGGCGAAGGCCTTGTTGGATTCGGCCATCTTGTGGGTGTCCTCACGCTTCTTCACCGCGGCACCGAGGCCGTTGGCAGCGTCGAGGATCTCGTTCATCAAGCGCTCCGACATCGTCTTCTCACGGCGCGCGCCGGCGTACCCGACGAGCCAGCGCAGGGCCAGCGTGGTGCCACGGCCTGCCTTGACCTCGATCGGCACCTGGTAGGTGGCGCCACCGACACGACGAGACTTGACCTCGATGGCCGGCTTGACGTTGTCGAGGGCACGCTTGAGGGTCAGCACCGGGTCGGTGCCGGTCTTCTCGCGGCAGCCTTCAAGGGCGGTGTAGACGATGCGCTGGGCGACCTGCTTCTTGCCGTCCTTGAGCACCTTGCTCACCAACTGGGAGACCAGCGGCGAACCGTAAACGGGGTCGACGTCGATGGGGCGCTTGGGAGCGGGACCTTTGCGAGGCATCTAGATCACTTCTCCTTCTTGGCGCCGTAGCGGCTACGAGCCTGCTTGCGGTTCTTGACACCCTGGGTGTCGAGCGCACCGCGGATGATCTTGTAACGGACACCGGGAAGGTCCTTCACACGACCGCCACGGACCAGCACGATCGAGTGCTCCTGGAGGTTGTGGCCGACGCCGGGGATGTAAGCGGTGACCTCGACGCCACTGGACAGGCGCACGCGGGCGACCTTGCGCAGAGCGGAGTTCGGCTTCTTGGGAGTGGTGGTGTAGACGCGGGTGCAGACGCCACGGCGCTGCGGAGAACCCTTCAGGGCAGGTGTCTTGTTCTTAGACACCTTGTCCTGGCGGCCCTTGCGGACCAACTGCTGAATTGTGGGCACCGGGTGGTTCCCTTTCTGGTCATCTCTCACGCAACGGCACCATGCCGAGGCGGTTGGTTGTCGGGAACTGATCGCCGTCGTGGCGACTGGTGCCCTGATCGGCGTACGACGTGTGTGCGTCGAGGGCGCGACCGTGTCTGGGCATGCCAGACACAAGGGGTCAATCTACCGGGGTGCGAAGGGAGGGTCAAAACGGTTCCCCGGCCGGTTTCGTCGGCGAAGACGCGATACCGGAGCTGTGCCGTGGTTGCAACCACGGCACAGCTCCAACATCGTGGGTGAAGCAACTCGGTTTGGTCCGAGTTTGAGCGGGGCTTTGGTCGAGTTCCAACAAACCCTGGTCAAGTCCTAGAGGGCCTTGATGGAGTCGAACCGAGCCAACACCGGGCTAGGTGATCGAACCAGCGAAGAGCTCGGCCAGCGTCACCACGCGACGATGGGCAGCGAAGTCGCGGACCTGGGTCCGACACGAGAATCCGTCGGCCAGGACCACTGCCTCGGGGTATTTGTCCAACGCCGACCCGAGGTCGTGATCGAAGACGGCCCGGCTGACGTCGTAATGATCCGGAGTCATGCCGAAGTCACCGGCCAGCCCACAACACCCGGGTACGACGACGAGATCGACTCCCGCACGTTCCAACAGCCTCCGGTCGGCGTCCCAGCCGATCACGCTGGCGTGGTGGCAATGCGGCTGAGCGACGAGACGGAATCCCCTGATATCCGGGGGTTCCCACCCGACGGAGTCGAGGAACTCCGCCAGCGTCCGCACATGACCCACCGCAGCCGCCTCCTCTCCGATGATGGCGGGAGCATCGTGGCGAAGAGCGGCCACACAACTCGGCTCGAGGCCGATCACGTTGTCGTACTTACCAAGCACGTCGGCCGCCCGGCGCATGGAGGCCGCCGCGACATCGCGTTGGCCGGTCGAGAAGTAGGTCAGCCCACAGCAGGCCGACTCGGGGACGATGCCGACGCGATGGCCGGCCGATTCCAAGAGACTGATCGCGGCGCGGCCCACCTCGGCGGCCAGGTGGTCGGTGAACGTGTCTGCCCAGAGCCAGACATCCGGCGATGCTGCCGACTCCGACTGGCGCAGTCGCCGGCGGGACGGCACCGGCAGCCGTCGACGCGCGTCGAGTCCGGCTGCCTTGGCCACAAGCCCAGCGACTCCGGGCGTGGTTAGTGCCCAACGGGCTGCGACGGGAGGGGTGCGGCGCAGCAGACGGGGGAGGTTGCCGAGCACGATCTGGCTGCGGGGGCGCCGGCCTTCACTTCGGCTGCGGACCTGAGACTTGTAGTCGGCCATGTCGACCCCGGTCGGGCAGTCGCTGGCGCAGCCTTTGCACGCCAGGCACAGGTCCATGACCTCAGCCACCTCCGGAGCGTCAAGACCGAGGTGTCCGGCGACCACGTCCTGCAGCACCCGAGCGCGACCCCGCGTGGAGTCCTTCTCCTCCCGGGTCGCGGCGTACGACGGGCACATCACCCCCGACCCCGTGCCGGCCAAGCAGGCGCCGACTCCGGTACAACGGTGCACTCCGACAGCCAGATCGGCCAGGTCCCTCCGCACCGGACGAGCTTGGCGAAGATCGGCGTCGAGGGGACGCGGGTCGACCACCACTCCTGGGTTGAGGATTCCGGTGGGGTCGAAGAGGTTCTTGACAGCCGACATGAGGCTGATCGCCTCGGTGGAGTACATCGTGGGCAACAACTCGCTGCGGGCGCGCCCGTCGCCGTGCTCACCACTCATGCTGCCCCCGTGAGCGGCCACGAGGCCCGCGGCCTCTTCGACGAAGGCCCGATAGCGACCTCGAGCGCTCATGTCGAAGTCGATCCGGGCGTGCACGCACCCATCGCCGAAGTGGCCGTAGGGCACGGTGTGTAGGCCGTGGGCCGCCACCAAAGCCTCGAATTCGCGGAGGTAGGCGCCCAGTCCGGCGGGAGGTACCGCAGCGTCCTCCCAGCCCGAGTGGCCCGGTCGTTCCATCGAGATCGCGGCCAACCCGGCTCCCGCCTCGCGAATCCGCCACAGAGCGGCCTGCTCGGCCTCGTCGACGACGATGCGGTGCGGGCGCCCGGCCAGCGTGGCGACGCGCTCGGCCCTCGCCTGCGCCTCGGCAATCGAGTCGCCGGTGACCTCGACGAAGAGCCAGCCTGCCCCGGCCGGAAGTTCGGGCAGGGCACCCCTGCGGGCGACGACGTCGGTCATCCGGCGGTCCAGGCCCTCGCACGCCACCGGCGCAGCCCCCAACAACTCGGGTACGCCGTCGGCGGCCTCGGCCATGTCTGGATAGCCCAACACCGCCAGCGCCCGAGCCGCAGGTTCCTCGATCAGACGCACCGTGGCCCCGGTGATGACGGCAAGGGTCCCCTCAGAGCCGACGAGGAACCGATCCAGTCCTCCTCCGGTGAGGAGTTGATCCATGGCGTAGCCCGAGATCTGTCGCGGGAATCGCCCGAACTCGCGGCGGACGAGGTCACGGTGAGGTTCGACGAGGCGGTCGAGATCGCCTCGACGGGAGTGAACGTCAGTACCGTCGACGAGCAGCGCCTCCAGGGACACCACGTTGTCGCTGGTCCGGCCGTAGCCCAGGGCCCGAGAGCCGCAGGCGTTGTTGCCGATCATTCCGCCGACGGTGCAGCGGGAGTGGGTGGAGGGGTCCGGACCGAACCTCAGCCCGTGGGCGGCCGCGGCCCGCTGCACCGTGGCATGGACGGTCCCGGGCAGCACCGTGGCGGTCCTCGCTTCGGCGTCGATGCTCACTTTCGACAACCAGCGGGAGGTGTCGACGACGATGCCCGGCCCCACGGCGTTGCCAGCGATCGAGGTACCTGCGCCGCGCATGGTGACCGGCACGGCGTACTCCCGGGCCACGCTCAAGATCGCGCCGATCTCATCGACCTCCCGTGGGCGAACCACGAGACGTGGCGGCACCCGGTACAGCGACGCATCGCTGGCATACAGAGATCGAGCCAACGCGGAATCGTCCACCTCGCGAACACCCGAGGCGACAAGGGAGGCGCGCAGGTCCGAGGAGGAGGGAAGCACGCTCACCACAACCGGAACGAGCCCACGAAGATCGATTCCAGGTCCTCGGCCCCGGGGGTGCGGGGGGCGGTGGCCAGCAGTCGCTGTTGCTGGCTGGCCCCAACGACCAGATCGGGGACATCACTCTCCACGAAGCCCACCGCGCTCAAGCCGTTGGGCATGCCCACGTCGTGGATCAGTGCGGTCACCACGGCCGGCAACGCTTCGGCACCGTGGTCACGATGATGGTGGAGGTGCCCGGGGTCCAGCAGTGCGGCCGCACGCAGATGACGCTCCGGGCTGGCGGCATAGGTGAACCGGAAAGCCTCCGGCGCGGTCAGGCTGACGGCCATTCCATGAGGCACCAGCGGCCCCTCCCCCGGATATCCCGGTGCATGGAAGTCGCGGGCCCGACCGGCGATCGGATAGGCGTTGGCATGAGGGATGTGCACTCCGGCGTTGCCGAAGCCCAGCCCGGCGAAGGTGGCCGCCATGGCCATCTGCTCGCGGGCCAACCCATCATCACCTCGGCGTACGGCGGCGCGCAGTGCCCCGGAGAGCAGTTGCATCGAGCGTTCACACCACAGGTCGGCGATCGGGTTGGCGCCGCAGTAGGGCACCCGCTGTTCCGGGGCCTTCTTCTCGAAATCGGTGTAGGTCCGGGCGGTGTAGCTCTCCAGCGCATGACACAGCACGTCGAGCCCGGAGGCAGCGGTGACCTGAGCGGGCTGACTGATGCTGAGCAGCGGGTCGACGACGGCCAGGGTGGGACGAAGTGCCGGGTGGGAGATTCCGGTCTTGACGTGCAGCGAGAGCACGTCGAGCACACAGATCGTGGTCGACTCCGACCCGGTTCCGGTGGTCGTCGGCACCGCCACCAGCGGCCGCAACGGATGAGTTGGCGCGCGCCCAGCCCCGATCGGGGGGTTGAGGTAGTCGAAGAGGTCACCCTCGTTGGTGGTCAGCAGGTTGACCGCCTTGGCGGTGTCGATGCTGCTCCCACCGCCGACCGCGACGAAGGCATCCCAGGGACCGTGCGTGCGCGCCCAGTCCACCGCTTCGCCGATCGACTCGTCGGTCGGCTCCACTCTGCTGCCGTCGAAGACCGCGCATGCCATCCCGGCGGCCTCCACCTGCGCCGCGATGCGGTCGGGATGGCCGGTCGAGCGGACTCCGGCATCGGTGATGATCAGGACCCGGCCAACTCCCAGGCGGGCAAGATCCGGCCCGATCTCCGCGCTGGCGTCGGCCCCGAACTTCAGTCCGGGAGCGGCGTAGGTGAAGACCGTCTCCTTCACCGCACCCGCTCCACACCGAGGATGTGGGAGGCAGCGGTGAGCAGTCTCAGGCCGCGAGCCTCCTCGATCGGCACCCACCGCGCCACTGCGGTCGAGGAGTCCTCCTCGGTCACGTGGGGTTCGATGTGTTGGCTCGCCTCGGTCAACTCGGCCTCGAAGACAAGGTGGACTCCGTGGTAGTCCTCGGAGATCCCGTCCTCGCGGGTTCCGGCCCAGTGGGTCGTGGTGACCTCGATGATCCGGCCCACGACCACGTCGAGACCGGTCTCCTCGTGGACTTCACGAACCGCCGTCTCCCAGGGGTCCTCCCCGTGGTCGACCCCGCCACCGGGCAGCGTCCAGTAGCCGGCCAGTCGGCCGGTGTGCGGCGACATCTGGGTCAGCAGGATCTCTTCACCGTGGTCACCGAAACGGCGGATGACGGCGTACGCGCCGATGCGCTGGCGACGGGGCAAGCCCCGACCGAATGCATCCATCGGCCCTCCTTGTCATCTCGGTGACCGGTCCATCATGGGCCACGGCTCGTTGGTGGAGGCCACTCGGCCCCTAGCCTGCCTTGCTCCGTCGGCTCAGCTGAAGGGTGGTCGGTGGTCGAGGGCGATCGACCGGCGACCGGCCCACCGCCAGAGTCTGGCCGCGGAGTCGCGGTCCTCGTCGGTGACCAGGTTGCCCATCCAGCGCAGCGCCAGCGTCATCAACCAGCGCGAGCGCATGCCGGCGGGACCGAGGCTGGGCAACAGCCCGGGAACGGTGACCAGGCCGGCAAGGCGGCGTGCGATGGAGAAGGCTTCCCCGTAGTTCTCCTGCAAGTACGCCGGCCAGGCCATCGACAAGTCGGTGTCGAGGAAGTCCACCACCGTGCGCCCGGTCTCGAGCCCGTAGTCGATGCCTTCGCCGTTGAGGGGGTTCACACACCCCGCGGCGTCTCCGATGAGCGCCCAGTTGCGCCCGGCGACTTGTGAGACGGCCCCGCCCATCGGCAACATCGCAGACGTGGGCAACCGCAGCGGACCTGACAGCCCGAAGTCGTCGCGGCGTTGGTCGGCGTAATGCTGCATCAGCGGCCTCAGGGCCACATCGGCAGGGCGTTTGGCGGTCGCCAACGTGCCGACTCCGATGTTCACCTCGCCCGTGCCAAGAGGGAAGATCCAGCCATAGCCGCTGAGGATCTCGGCATCCTTGCCGCGCAACTCCAGGTGGCTGCTGATCCAGGGGTCGTGGGACATCGAGGAGGTGACGTAGGCACGGGCGGCCACGCCGTAGGCGGTGTCGCGGTGCCACTCACGACCCAGCACCTTTCCCAGGCCCGAGCGCACCCCGTCGGCCACGATGAGTTGGCGACACCCGATCTCGAAGGTCTCCTGACCCTGCCGGAACGTCACAGAGACGACGCGGCCGGCCTCGACGCGAGCATCGACGGCCTTGGCGCCCTCGACCCCGACCGCACCTGCAGCCAACGCGGTGTCGCGAAGTCGGTTGTCGAGTTCCATGCGCGCCACCGCCGAGCCGTACGCCGGCAGGGTGCCCCCCGGCCACGGCAGCAGCAAGGTCTGCCCGAAGCCGTGGGCGCGCAACCCATGGTTGACGGTGTGCCCGCGGATCCAGTCATCGAGTCCGAGACGATTGAGTTCGTGGATCGCACGCGGGGTGAGCCCATCGCCGCAGGTCTTGTCACGCGGGAAGACGGCCGCGTCGGCCAACGTCACCTCACGGCCCGCGCGCGCCGCCCAGGTCGCCGCCGACGAGCCGGCCGGTCCGGCCCCCACGACCAAGACGTCAGTGGTCAGCGGCCTCGAAGTCACCGGCGCATTCTCCCAGTGCCGGTGCCGGCATGCACATCGAGGTCAGCTGCGCTCCTCAGCGATGCTGTTGCCCCCGTCGACCACGATGACCTGGCCGGTGACGTAGGAGCAGACCGGCGATGCCAGGAAGGCGATCACCTCGGCCACCTCCTCGGGAGTGCCGGAGCGCCGTAGTGGCACCGCCCGGCCCTCACCGGCCTCGGCCTCGGTCTGGGAGCCGGTCGCGATCCACCCCGGTGCGACCGCGTTGACGAGCACCCCGTGTTCGGCTTCGTCCAGGGCCAACGAGCGGGTCAGACCAATCAGACCGGCCTTGGCCGCGGCGTAGGCGGCCTCACCGCGCATGGCCATCACGGCACCGGTGATCGACGACACCATGACCACACGGCCGGCCGGGCTCACCCGCAGCCACGGCAGGGCTGCCCTGGTCATGTGGAAGGCGGTGTCGAGGTTGCGGGCCAGCCCAGCGCGCCACTGATCCGCCGTGGTGTCACCCACCGAGCCGGACAGCGACTCCGACTCGGTGACCGGCGATGTGGTCGCGACCATCCCGGCATTGTTGACCAGGACGTCCAGGCGTCCCCAGCGGTCCACCACCGCTTGCACGATGGCGGCGGCCGCAGTGGGGTCGGTGAGGTCACCGACGAGGCCGACGGCCTCTGCCCCACCACCGGCCAACTCCGCAGCGCGAGCCATCGCTCGATCGGTGGTGGCGCACACCGCCACGCGATGGCCCTGCTCCACGAGTCGTCTCGCGGTGGCGAACCCGATGCCCGTCGGGCTCCCTGCCCCGGTGACGACCGCTACGGCTGCGGTCACTGGGGCGGTCATGGGCTCAGCCAAGCACCCTGCCTAGACAAACTCCAGGCGTCCGGTACGCAGATATGCCTCCAGCCGCGGGATCACCAGCGCGACGTAGGCCTGGGCCTGATCGCGCCAACTCCCTGTGGTCGAGGAGAGCAGTGCATTGGCCAGGTGGAGTTGGCGAGCGGCCACCAGGTCCTCAAGGAAGGCCGCCCCCTCCAGGGGTTCGCCGTACGCCGACAGCATTGCCTGCTCGACCTCGGGATCGTCGCGCCGGAGGTAGAAGGCGGAGATGGCCAGATCCTGCACGGGGCGGGCCAGACATGCGTCATCGAAGTCGAAGACGGCCAGGCTGTCGCCTGCCAGTTTGAGATTGCCGCCATGCAGGTCGGCGTGTGCCACGATCGGCGGCGTTGATCGCAGTTGGTCGAAGGCGTGGTTGATCTGCGCGAGTGCGTGGGCAACCACGTCGCGCTGGCTGCGGTCGAGGAAGGCCGAGTCGCTGAGCAGGTCCACCGTGCCCATGAAGGGGTCGTCGAAGACGGCCAGCGCACCATCCGGGGGTAGGTGCCAGCCTGACCCGTGGGCGTGCAAGGCGCGCATGACCCGGCCCAACTCGGCACCCTGGGCCTCGGTGAGGGCGTCGAGGTCAGGGCCCTCGAGCCAGGTGTTCAGCACCACGGTGACGGGTCCGGTCACCGGACTGGAGATCTCGACCACATACTCCCCCGTGGGCGTGGCGACAGGTTCGGCCACCACGATCTGTGTCTGGGCCGCCAGCGCACGCACCCACGCGATCTGCGCGATGAGATTCTCGGGTCGACTCTGCGAATTGGTGTTGACCCGCAGCGCGAACCGCTCCCCGGAGGTCGACGTCAGCGCGAACGTGGTGTTGTAGGAGTGAAGGACGAGCTCGAGACCGCCGACCTTCACCCCGAAGCGTTCCGCGGCCGGCAACGCCACCGCCCGCAGGTGCTCGACCTGCTCCTGGTCACTCAGGCTGCGGTAGTCCGGCACGTCGTCAACGTCCACGACGAGTGATTCAAACAGAAAACCCAGAACGGCCCCGCGCTCATCGCTGAGCCCGGGGCCGTTCTGTGGTGTCGACCTAGTTCTGGTAGGAGCCGAAGTCGAAGTCATCCAGCGCGACCGGCTCGGCAGCACTCGTGCCGAAGTAGTCATCGCCGTAGGAGTCGTAGCCGGTGACCTGGTAGGCGGCCGCGCGGGCCTCCTCGGTCGGCTCGACCCGGATGTTTCGGTAGCGCTCCAGGCCGGTGCCGGCCGGGATCAACTTACCGATGATGACGTTCTCCTTCAGGCCCAGCAACGAGTCGGACTTGGCGTTGATCGCCGCGTCGGTGAGCACGCGCGTGGTCTCCTGGAAGGAGGCAGCCGACAACCAGGACTCGGTGGCCAGCGACGCCTTGGTGATGCCCATCAGGACCGGACGACCCGAAGCCGGCTTGGCTCCTTCGGACACGACCCGTCGGTTCTCCTTCTCGAAGCGACCACGGTCGACCAGGTCGGAGGGCAGCAGCGTGGTGTCACCGGACTCGATCACCGTGATCCGGCGCAGCATCTGCCGCACGATGATCTCGATGTGCTTGTCGTGGATCGACACACCCTGGCTGCGGTACACCGCCTGGACCTCGTCCACGAGGTGCTCCTGAGCCTTGCGCACACCGAGGATCCGCAGAACGTCCTGCGGGTCCGGAGTGCCCACGGTCAGCTGCTGCCCGACCTCGATGTGGTCACCGTCGGCAACCAGGAGGCGCGAACGCTTCGAGACGGGGTACTCCTCGACCTCCGAACCGTCGTCGGGGGTCAAGATCACCTTGCGGGCCTTGTCGGTGTCCTCGATGGTCACCCGACCGGCAGCCTCGGCGATCGGGGCACGACCCTTGGGGGTGCGCGCCTCGAACAACTCCACCACGCGGGGCAGACCCTGGGTGATGTCGTCTGCCGATGCCACACCACCGGTGTGGAAGGTACGCATCGTCAGCTGGGTGCCGGGCTCACCGATGGACTGGGCGGCGATGATGCCGACCGCCTCACCGATGTCGACCAGCTTGCCGGTGGCCAGCGAGCGTCCGTAGCACTTGGCGCAGGTGCCCGTCTTGGCGTCACAGGTGAGCACGGAGCGGACCTTGACCTCGGTGATCCCGGCCGCGACCAGTTCGGAGATCTTGACATCTCCGAGGTCGTCGCCGGCCCGGACCAGCAGCTCACCGGTCTCGGGGTGGGCCACGTCGCCGGCGGCGGTGCGGGCGTACGCCGCGGTCTCGGCGTTCTCGTCCTTGATGACACTGCCGTTGTCGAGCTTGACGCCGATCTTCTTGGGCAGGCCACGCTCGGTGCCGCAGTCGTCCTCACGGATGATGACGTCCTGGGACACGTCGACGAGACGACGAGTCAGGTAGCCCGAGTCCGCCGTGCGCAGCGCGGTGTCGGCCAGACCCTTGCGGGCACCGTGGGTGGAGATGAAGTACTCCAGAACCGACAAGCCCTCACGGAAGTTGGACTTGATCGGACGCGGGATGATGTCGCCCTTGGGGTTGGCCACCAGACCACGCATCGCCGCGACCTGACGCATCTGCATCATGTTTCCGGACGCACCCGAGTCGACCATCATGAAGATCGGGTTGGAGCGATCGAAGTTCTCCTCCATCGCCCGCGCGACCTCGTTGGAGGCCTGCGTCCAGATCTCGATGAGCTCCTGGCGACGCTCGTCATCGGTGATCAGACCGGTGTCGTACTGCTTTTGCACCTTGGCCGCCAGCGCGTCGAACTTGGCCAGGATCTCGTCCTTGGAGTCCGGCGTCACAACGTCGTCGATGGAGACGGTGACTCCCGAGCGGGTGGCCCAGGCGAAACCGGTGTCCTTCAACGCGTCGAGTGAGTTGGCCACCTCGACCTTGGTGTAGCGCTCGGCCAGATCGTTGACGATCACACCGAGTTGCTTCTTGCCCACTTCGAAGTCGACGAAGGGGTAGTTGCTGGGCAGCGCCTCGTTGAACAGGGCCCGACCCAACGTGGTCTGCACCGTCAACGCGTCACCGGGGACCCAGCCCTCGGGCAGGTCGTAGTCGGCGGCCGGGACGAAGTCGGAGAAGCGGATCGCGACCTTGCTCTGCAACTCGATCTCGCCACGGTCGAAGGCCATGATCGCCTCGCCGGTGCTGGTGAACGCACGTCCCTCACCCTTGCCTCCCGCCCGCTCGGCGGTCAGGAAGAACAGGCCGATGATCATGTCCTGGGTGGGCATGGTCACGGGGCGACCGTCGGACGGCTTGAGGATGTTGTTGGTCGAGAGCATCAAGATGCGTGCCTCGGCCTGAGCCTCCGCCGACAACGGCAGGTGCACCGCCATCTGGTCACCGTCGAAGTCGGCGTTGAACGCCGTACACACCAACGGGTGGATCTGGATGGCCTTGCCTTCGATCAGTTGCGGCTCGAAGGCCTGGATGCCGAGACGGTGCAGCGTCGGTGCACGGTTGAGCAGCACCGGGTGCTCGGCGATGACCTCTTCGAGGACGTCCCAGACCTCGGGGCGCACCGCACGCTCGACCATGCGCTTGGCGGACTTGATGTTCTGCGCGTGGCTGAGGTCCACCAGACGCTTCATCACGAACGGCTTGAACAGTTCGATAGCCATGTACTTCGGCAGACCGCACTGGTGCAGCTTGAGCTGAGGACCGGACACGATGACCGAACGGCCCGAGTAGTCCACGCGCTTGCCCAGAAGGTTCTGACGGAAGCGACCCTGCTTGCCCTTGAGCATGTCGGAGAGCGACTTGAGCGGGCGGTTGCCCGGGCCGGTCACCGGACGACCACGGCGGCCGTTGTCGAACAGCGAGTCGACGGCCTCCTG
>CALMLL010000148.1 GCA_937868075.1 uncultured Marmoricola sp.
CGGCCTGCTGCTGACTCGGTTGGCCCCGCACCTGGTGCGCCCGGTGCCCTTCCTCTATCCCCTCAAGCACGCCTGGGAGCGGCCCTACGTCGGCGCCGGAGTGGCGCTCTACGACACCATGGCCATGGCCGGCAAGTACTCCATGGGCGTCCCCAAGCACCGCCACCTCTTCCGCTCGGCCTTGGCACGCATGGCCCCGGACATCCGCACCTCCGACCTTCATGGGGCGATCCGCTACTACGACTGCCAGGTCGACGACGCTCGGCTGGTGATGTCGGTGGCCCGGACCGCAGCGTCCTATGGCGCCCACGTCACCACCCGCACCAAGGTCACCGGCTTCCTTCGCGAAGGCGAAAAGGTGGTCGGAGTGACCGTGCGCGATCTGGAGAACGATGTCGACTTCGAGGTCCGGGCCCGCACCGTGATCAACGCCGCCGGGGTCTGGACCGATGAGATCCAGCAGATGATGGGTGGGCGCGGGGCGCTCAACGTGGAGGCCAGCAAGGGCATCCACCTGGTGGTTTCGCGCGACCGCATCCGCTCCGAGGCCGGCTTCATCACCAAGACCGAGAAGTCGGTCATGTTCGTGATCCCGTGGGCCAACTACTGGATCATCGGCACCACCGACACCCCGTGGGAGCACGACCTGGCCCACCCTGCGGCATCCAGGGCCGACATCGACTACCTGCTCGAGCATGTCAACAAGCTCCTCAACGATCCGCTCGATCACTCCGACGTCATCGGCGTGTACGCCGGCCTGCGACCGCTGCTCAAGGGCACGGTTCCCAAGGACGGCGATCGAGGCGACACCGCAGCGGCGACGACCAAGATCAGCCGCGAGCACACGGTGATCAGCCCGATCCCCGGACTCGTCCTGATCGCCGGTGGCAAGCTGACCACCTACCGCGTGATGGCCAAGGACGCCGTGGATCTGGCGACCGCATCGTTCGGCGACGTGGGCCCGTCGGTGACCGAGCGGGTGCCGTTGATGGGGGCCAACGGCTTCGCCGCGCGATCTCAGCAGCGGGTGGCCATCGCCAAATCCAGTGGCATTGACGTGGCCATGATCGACCACCTGTTGAGTCGGTTCGGCGGCCTGATCGATGAGGTGTTGGCACTCGTGGCCGACCGTCCCGAACTTGCGCAACCGTTGGAGGGGGCACCGGGTTATCTGGCTGTCGAGATCGTCTATGCCGCCTCCCATGAGGGTGCACGCCACCTCGACGACGCGCTGGCTCGGCGTACCCGGATCTCCATCGAGACCCCCGACCGCGGCATCAGTTCCGCCCTACCGGCGGCCCGGCTGATGGCCGGTGTCTTCGGCTGGGACGAGGACCGGGTGCACGAGGAGGTCGACCACTATCTGCGGCGGGTCGAGGCCGAGCGTCAAAGCCAGGAGAAGCTGACCGACGAGGCGGCCGACGAGGCCCGCGTCAGTGCGCCCGAAGGACCGTGGAACGTCTGATCAGACGCGTCGCGCCAACTCCGACTGAGCCTCCGGTCGCAGGATTCCGGCGCTCAGGATCTGTTCGGCGAGGCCTCGATCGCCCATCCACGCTGCGAACATCATCGGCACCGTGAACGTGTGGTCGGGTCGGTGGTCGAGGATGATCGGGTCGCCGCTTCGAATGGAGCCGGACGTCACCACTGCCAGATAGGCGCCGGTGCGTCCGCGCTCGGCGAACCGCTTCACCCAGGAAGGCTCGCCCATGTGGGCGGCGAAGGTGGCGCACGGCACTCGGGGGCCGGTGACCTCGAGGAGTGCTTCCCCCACGAGCCAGCGCTCGCCGATCAGGGCGGCATCGACGTCGATCCCGATGGTCGTGAGGTTCTCTCCGAAGCCGCCGTCGGGCAACTGCCGACCGAGTTCGACACCCCAGTGGTCGAGTTCCTCTCGGGCCACGGCGTAGACGGCCTGCAGCAGCCCGCCGTGGTGCTTGCGCGACCCGATGGCGTCGCCCACGACACCGCTGCCGAGCCCGCCCTGCTTGGGGCCGGGGTCGCGCACGTCGATCACACTCACCGGCTGTTTGTCGATGCCGGTCGGCCGGCGAAGCCCCGCCAGTGGGCGCGCAGTGCCGACGTTGACTGACTGCACGCTCGCGTTCATGGGCTCGACCCTAGACTGACCACACCCCCTGTCACGTCCGGCTGGGGGATCTCGTGCGTGCTCGAAGGAGTTCGATTGACCGCCTCCGCGCTGTCTCGCCTTGCCACCGACGTCCTCGACAACCCGGCACTCGCCGAGGCCATGCAGGTCGCCGGTTCGGCGTCGGTGCTCGATCTCACCGAGCCTGGAGCCCTGCACCCCTTCGTCGTGGCCGGGCTGGTGCGCGCGCGCCGCAGCGTGCTCGTGGTCACCGCGACCCTGCGTGAGGCCGAGGATCTGATCGGCGTTCTGAGAGATGTCCTCGACCGGGAACGCATCGCTCTCTACCCCGCCTGGGAGACGCTCCCGCATGAGCGGCTGAGTCCGCGCAGCGACACTGTCGGAGCGCGACTGGCGGTGCTGCGACGGTTGGTTCACCCCGGGAGCGCTGTCGGCTCCGGCCCGCTGGATGTGGTGGTGGCGCCGATCCGCAGTGTGTTGCAACCCCAGGTCAAGGGGTTGGCCGACATCGCTCCGGTGGAGGTGGTCAAGGGGGACGAGCTGAGCCTTGACGACCTCGTACGCCGGCTGGCCGGTGCCGCCTACTCCAGGGTCGATCTGGTGGAGAAGCGTGGCGAGTTCGCCGTGCGCGGAGGCATCGTCGATGTGTTCCCACCGACCGAGGAACATCCGCTGCGGTTGGAGTTCTTCGGCGACGAGGTCGATGAGATCCGCTCCTTCGCGGTGGCCGACCAGCGCACCATCGAGGCTCGCGAACGCATGTGGGCGCCGCCGTGTCGCGAACTGCTCCTGACCGATCAGGTCCGGGAGCGGGCGCGGGCGCTCAGCCAACAACACCCGACGTTGCGTGACCTCACCGACCAGTTGGCCGAAGGCATCGCCGTGGAGGGCATGGAGTCGCTGGCACCGGCCCTGGTCGACGACATGGAGATGCTCACAGATCTCCTGCCGTCCCATGCCACCGTGCTCGTGCTCGACCCCGAGCGGGTGCGCACACGGGCCCACGATCTGGTGGCGACCAGTGCGGAGTTCCTGGGAGCCTCCTGGGCGGCTGCCGCGGGCGGGGGGCAAGCGCCGATCGATCTCGGTGCCGCCTCTCTGCGTGACCTCGGGACGGTGCGCACCGCCGCGCTCGAGGCCGGCCTCTCGTGGTGGTCGATGAGCCCCTTCGGTCTGGATGCGGCCTCCGACACCTCGGTGCGCCCGGCCCCGGAGTATCGCGGCGGCGCTGCTGCGGCCATGATCGACATTCGGGCGCATCTGACCGATGGTCAGCGCGTTGTGGTGGTCAGCGAGGGCCACGGGCCGGCCCAGCGTTTCGTGGAACTCCTAGGGGAGAACGACCTCCCTGCCCGGCTGGTCTCACAGATCGAGCCGTCCGAAGGAGTGGTGGTGGTCGGCCAGGCCGGGCTGCAGCACGGCTTCATCGATCCCGCTACTCGACTGGTGGTGCTGACCGCTCAGGACATCTTCGGGCAGCGCACCTCCACCAAAGACATGCGCACGATGCCGACGCGGCGCAAACAGCAGATCGATCCGCTCGAACTGAAGGCCGGCGACTTCGTCGTACACGAACAGCACGGGGTCGGCCGGTTCGTGGAGATGACCCAGCGCGAAGTGCAGGGTGCAGTCCGCGAGTACCTCGTCATCGAGTACGGCGCCAGCAAGCGCGGCTATCCACCCGACAGGCTCTATGTGCCCGCCGACTCCTTGGACCAGGTGACCCGCTACGTCGGTGGCGAGCAACCGACCCTGGACCGGCTTGGCGGCTCGGACTGGGCGAAGCGCAAGGGTCGAGCTCGCAAGGCGGTCAAGCAGATCGCGGCCGAACTGATCAAGCTCTACGCCGCCCGGCAGGCCACCAAGGGCCATGCCTTCGCCGCCGACACCCCCTGGCAGCGCGAACTCGAGGATGCCTTCGCCTTCCACGAGACTCCCGACCAGTTGACGACCGTCGACGAGGTCAAGCGCGACATGGAACGCACCGTGCCGATGGACCGGCTGATCTGTGGCGACGTGGGCTACGGCAAGACCGAGATCGCGGTCAGGGCGGTGTTCAAAGCCGTGCAGGACGGCAAACAGGTCGCGGTGCTGGTGCCCACCACGCTGCTGGTCCAACAGCACTACTCCACGTTCGTGGAGCGCATGAGCGCCTTCCCCGTCGTGATCAAGCCGCTGTCGCGGTTCCAGACCGACAAGGAGGCCAAGGAGGTCATTGCCGGGCTCGCCGACGGCACGGTCGACATCGTCATCGGCACCCATCGACTGCTCAACCCCGATATCAAGGTGAAGAATCTCGGTCTCATCGTGGTCGATGAGGAGCAGCGCTTCGGGGTGGAGCACAAGGAGCAGATGAAGCGGCTGCGCACCAGCGTGGACGTGTTGTCGATGAGTGCCACCCCGATCCCGCGCACGCTGGAGATGGCGATCACCGGTATTCGCGAGATGTCGACCATCACGACCCCTCCGGAGGAACGCCATCCGGTGCTGACCTACGTTGGCGCCTTCGACAACCGCCAGGTCACCGCCGCGATTCGTCGCGAGTTGTTGCGCGATGGCCAGGTCTTCTTCATCCACAACCGGGTCAACTCCATCGACCGGGCCGCGGCCAAACTACGCGAACTGGTACCCGAGGCCAGGGTGGCCACGGCGCACGGACAGATGGGGGAGCACCAACTCGAGCAGGTGATGCTCGACTTCTGGGAGAAGCGGTTCGACGTCCTGGTTTGTACGACGATTGTGGAGTCGGGACTCGATGTCTCCAACGCCAACACGATGATCATCGAGCGCGCCGATGCCCTCGGGCTGTCCCAACTCCACCAGTTGCGGGGTCGGGTGGGCCGAAGTCGCGAGCGCGCCTACGCCTACTTCCTCTACCCGCCCGACAAGCCCCTCACCGAGACCGCCCACGAGCGGCTGGCCACGCTGGCCCAGCACTCCGACCTGGGCGGCGGCATGGCGATCGCGATGAAGGACCTCGAGATCCGGGGCGCCGG
>CALMLL010000149.1 GCA_937868075.1 uncultured Marmoricola sp.
TCATGTACGAAATCATGGAACTCTCCGGCCAGGAGTACGTCGACAAGTACGCCTCTCGCGCACGAGACGAAGCCAAGAAGGCCGAGCGGGCTCGAGCCGACGCGGCCAAGGCCGAGGCAGCTGCGGCCAAGGAGGCCGCCAAACGGGCTGCCGCGGCCGAGACGGCAACTGAGGACCAGGCCGGCTAGTGGCTCGTGCCGAGGGTTCCCAGCTGACCGATCCGGCCGCGACCGCGGTCGAGTCCACGATGTTCCGGGCCCTTGCGGTGTTGCGCGTGGTCCTGCTGCTCAACGCGGTCGGGTTGGCTTGGTACCGCCGCGCCAACCCCGATCACCCTGCCGCCGCAGCGGCGGTCATCGGTGTGCTCATCGTGTGGACCGCGATCGCGGTGGTCACCTACGCCCGACCAGCGTGGCGCACGCCTGCGTTGTTGGTGCTGGACCTGCTGATCACAGCAGCGGCCATCCTGGTCTCGTTGGAGGTCAAAGGACCGCAGATGCGCGCGACCCTGCCGGGGTTCTGGGTGGCGGGGGTCGTGTTCGCCTGGGCCCTGCACTGGCGGTGGCAGGGCGGATTCGTGGCCGGAGCGGTGGTGTCGATCTGCGACCTTCTGGTGCGCGCCGAGATCACTCAGACCAATTACGCCAACGTGTTCTTGCTGGTGATTGGCGGTCCCATCGTCGGGTTCCTCGCGGGCCTGCTCATCGACCTGGCCCGAGACCGGGCCCGGGCCGAACATGCCGCTGCGGCCGCAACCGAGCGGGCTCGCCTGGCCCGCGTTGTCCACGACGGGGTGTTGCAGGTGCTGACCTTGGTGCAGCGCAAGGGCGCCGAGGCCGGCGGCGAGTTCGCGGAGTTGGCCCGACTGGCCGCTGAGCAGGAACGAGCGCTGCGGGCGCTGGTGCAGCAGGCCCCGGCGTCTGCCGGCCCCAGCGGAACGGTGGATCTGGTCAGAGAGTTGACTCGGGTGGCGACCGTGAGCCCACCTCGGGTGCACTACACCGCGTCCGTGGAGGCGCTGTTCCTCGACCGCGACCGGGCCGACGAGGTCGTGGCCGCCGTCGGCGAGTGCGTGGCCAACGTCGCCCGACACGTCTCGCCCGAAGCCGACGCCTGGGTGCTGCTGGAGGACCTGGGGGACCAGGTGCAGGTCACGGTTCGAGACGACGGTCCGGGCATTCCCGAGGGCCGCCTCGACAGTGCGGTCCGCGAGGGCCGCATCGGGGTAGCCGAGTCGGTCCGCGGCCGGATCGCGGCGCTAGGAGGGGAGTCGCGACTCTTCTCCGAGCCAGGTCGTGGCACCGAATGGGAACTCTCCATTCCAAAGGAGGCCCCCGCGTGAGCCTGCGCGTGATGGTGGTCGACGACCACCCGATGTGGCGCGACGCGGTCGCCCGTGACCTCGAGAACGCCGGGCTCGACGTGGTTGCCACTGCCTCCACCGGGACCGAGGCATTGACCCGTTTCGCCGCGACCAGACCCCAGGTGTTGATCCTCGATCTGCAGATCCCTGCGCCCACCGGCGTGGAGGTCACCCGGCAGGTCATCGAGCAGGACCCCACCGCTCGGGTGTTGATCCTGTCCGCCTCGGGAGAGCAGGCCGACGTGCTCGATGCGGTCAAGGCGGGGGCCACCGGCTACCTCGTGAAGTCGGCCTCCAGTGCGGAGTTGCTCGACGCCGTACGCCGAGTCGCAGCCGGCGACACCGTCTTCACCCCCGGACTGGCGGGACTGGTGCTGGGGGAGTTCCGGCGGATGTCGTTGACTCCGGCGACCGACGCCCCGGTGCTCACCGAACGCGAGACCGAGGTGCTGCGGCTGGTCGCCAAGGGACTGTCCTATCGACAGATCGCAGACCGCCTCGTCCTCTCCCACCGGACCGTGCAGAACCACGTCCAGAACACGCTGCGCAAACTGCAACTGCACAACAAGGTCCAACTGGTCAGATACGCGATTGAGCGTGGGCTCGACGACGAGTCCGACCCCATCCTCTAGGGTTCGCCGGGTAGGTTGTGGGCAGACAAGGAGGGCAGATGACCGCGTTGCTGCGTGACACGTTGGGCGAAGTGCTTCGAGCCGAGCGCATCGAGCGCGGCTTGACCCTGCGCGAGGTGTCCTCGTCGGCGCGCGTGAGTCTTGGCTACATCTCCGAGATCGAGCGTGGTCAGAAGGAAGCTTCTTCCGAACTCCTCGCCGCCCTGTGCGACGCCATGGGCGTGCACCTGTCCGACGTGCTCCGGTTGACCTCGGAGCGGATCGCGCTCACCGAGCCGGCTCCGGTCGTGGTGGCAGCAGCCTGAGGCTCAGACCTCGCCCGGCACTCCCTCACGCACCACCAGGCGCGTCCACCCACCCAGGTAGATACGGTCGTCATCGGCGAGTTCTCGCTTGATCCCCACCTCGATGGCCGACTTGGGCAAGCCTCCGACAGCGCTGCCGACGTAGGTGCCGTTGGAGGAGTTGAGGTCCTCCACGAACCACCGAGTTCCGTCAGTGGTCAACTGCGCGTGGCGGCGACTGACCCCGGCGTCGTTGCTCAAGTCGATGTCAGGGCTGATGTTGCGCGAACGTGACGACCGACCGATCAGCACCGAGGAGTGCCTGATCGCCACGATCTGCGGAAGCCCGGGGGAGGGCAACGGGTCGGTGGCACCTTGGTCGGCGTACCAGTCCGGGTCGATCCACACCTCCACGACATAGAGATCCGGAAGGGAGGGTGCCGGGCTCTGCGCGGCGGCGGCAGCAACGTCCGAGGGAGGAGGCGGATCAGCCGGGCGAGGGGTTTCCTCGTCGGGGTTGATCGCGGCCATCTGCTCGGTGTCAGCGACACCTCTGGGCAGCGTTCCGGTGGTGAAGTCGTAGCCACACGCCTCACAAAACAGCGCGTCCGCAAGGTTGGACGTGCCACAGTGCGGGCAGGCCAGATCTGCCGCCGAGGGGGGTGTGCTTGCGGGCGCGTCCGCAGCGGGGGCAGGCGCCATGGCGGCGCCACAGACGTCGCAGTAGTCGGTGGCCTCGCTGCGGTGCCCGGCCGGACAGGTCGTCATCTCTTGACTCTCGTGGTCTTGGTCGAAGCGGTGTCGAGAGCCATCTCGTCGGCCTTGTCGACACTGGCGCGCAGCCGCACCGTGCCGTCTGCCTCGTTGTCGATCTCGACCACCTTCTTGAGTTTGGCGGTGGCCTCTTCGTTGCCGGTCTCCGCGGCCAACTGCACCGCACGCCCCAACTTGGTGGTTGCAGTGACCTCGTCACCGGCGGCTTTGGCGGCCAGGCCTTCCTGGATCGTTGCGGCCAACTCGGTCTGGCCCGTGTAGTGAGCCACATACTGGTCGATGCGCGCAGTCAACTGGGAATCGTTGGACCACTTCGCCTTGACCAGACCCTGAGCCACCACCATGTCGTTGACCACGAGTTGAACCCGAGCGGCCAACTGTTCCTGACCGACCGCCCGGGCCGGGAGGCGTACGGCGACGTGGTAATCGCGCGACTCATTGCCCCAGGCTCCGGTGGGGAATCCCCCGGTGAGTTCGTTGATCGCGGCCCGGCGATCGGTGAGATCCTCGACCGTCGGGGACACCTGCCGCACGAACATGACCTGAGAGCCCTGCGGAGCCCACACCCTCAGTTGTGCGTCGGCGACACCGCGGGCCATCGAAGCCCGGATCATCTGCTTGAAGGATTCGGCCAGTTGGGTCGGCTCGGCGATGATGTCGACCGTGCCCAAGAGCGCCTCGGAGATGCGTCGGATCTCGCTGACCTTCCAATCCACACCGACACCGCGGCAGTCGCACTGGAACACACCGGTGGCGCGGCGGATCGCCTCGTCGAGGACATACCTGGGCTCGTTGTTCTCCCCGTCGGTCAGCAAGATGGCATGGCGTTGAGTCACCGACGGGACGGAGGCGTACAACTGACAGGCAAGATCGAGCCAGGTCCCGATCGCGGTGCCGCCGCCCGAGGTGAGGTTGTCCACCGCCTGGGAGGCCTCCGCGCGGGTGCGCGCCGACATCGTGACCAGACCCGGACCGCTGGACACGTGCGGGTAGGCAAGGAACGCGGCGCCGTTGCCGGCAATCACCGCGAACGACGTGCCGTCGTAGATCTCACGTAGGGCGGCCTGTGCGGCCTCCTTCGCGGCCTCCATCGACGCGTTGCCCATCGAGCCGCTGTTGTCGATGATGATGATCTCCCCGGCCCCGCCCGATCCGGTCTGTCCGGCGGTGCCGGCTCCGGCGCACGTGATCGTGACGATCGCGTTGACGTCGGTCCCGCCATCGGGCAGGAATTCGTTCTGGTAGACCGCAGCGCTGAACTCAGCCATCGATCGGTGCCTTTCTTGCCTCGTCCGCGGCGGCGTCGGGTACGTCGCTGGGGAGGTCGTGTGCGGTGACATTGTTACCCGAAGCCCCTGGAATCGGGCCGAGGCGGGCCACCGCCGCGGTGATGTTGTCTCGGCCACCCTGCTGGTTGGCCCAGGTCACCAGGGCCTGCGCCATGTCGGCAGGTCCCATATCGGCGTACTCGTGCAGGCGGGCAGCCATCGCCGGGGCCGCGGAGGCGTAGTTCCACAGCCCGTCGGAGCAGGTGAGCACCCATCCAGGTCCGGTGACGTCGAGGCGGCCCACCGTGGGTGAGTGATCCTGACCGTCTCGGCCTAGCCACTTGGTGATCCCGTGTGCCTCGGCAGAGTTCTCTGCGACTTCTCGCGCCACCCCCGCCGCGATCTGCAGTTGCGCGCCGGAATCGTCGACGGTGATCTGGGCCGGCTCACCGTCGTCAGGGATCCAATAACTACGGCTGTCGCCGACGTTGGCATGCCAGATCGTGGCGCGGCCACCCTCGGCGAGTTCGGTGACCGTCGCGGTGAAGGTGGCGCTGGCCGGATTGGGATTGGTCGGCTCGGTGGTGCGCACGATCGCGTTGTTGGCGGCCGTAACGGCGTCGGTGAAGGCGTGGGTGACAGCGGCCAGCCGCGATGCGTCGGTGCCGATTCCCGAGGGCAATGGCGTGCTGAGCACCGCCAGTGCGGCCTGGGCGCCGGCGAGGCTGGCGACATCGGAGTCGGAGGAACTCGACACGCCATCGCAGACCACCATCACCGCGCGAGACTGGTCTGCCCACAGCGCCATGGCGTCCTCGTTGCGCGGATGGAGCATCCCTCGATCACAGACTCCGGCCACCCAGGGTGCCGGCTGCTCGGCGAAGTGGTCGCGCTCGCTGGGCGCCTTGGCGCCGCAGGTCTCGCAGTACCCGTCGGCGTCGATGGTGCCGCCGCATTCCAAGCAGGTTCGCGGCGGCGCCTCGGGTACGCCGACGTGGGCCCCAGCTGCGCTGGTCGGCCGACTGACCGGGGCCACCTCGTCGGCCCCCTCCCGAGGAAGGCTTGCCGCTGCTGCCTCGTCGATCGTGCCTAGCTGGGTGCCGCATGCTTCACAGAAGTTGGCGCCGACCGCCACCGGCTCGCCACATTTCGGGCAGGGAGTCGTGGAGGCGGTTGTCTCGGGCGCGGTGGTCACGTGAGGCTCCAGTTGCGCACGGCGTTGGCGCGGTTGATCAGGTGCACCCGTTCGGTCGGGTCCTCGACTTCGCGGGCCATCACTCGAAATGTCTCCTCCAGACCTTGGCGAAGCCCCCGGGCCGTGGCTGGGTAGGGGCCGACCGTGCCTTTCGTGTCGCCCTTGGCCAACACGACGTCGAGTGCCCTAGTGAGGATCTTGCGCTGGAGTTCGGCGTGTTCGGCCGGTGGCATCGAGACCGAGTCGACGCTGTGGAGAGCCTGATCGAGGACGGCCAGATCCCCGCCATGGCCGTGGAGCAGCACCTGGGCCCTCAGTTTGCGGCTCTCGGGGTAGCCGCGTGAGGTCGAGGGAACCAGGTCCAGAGCAGCCACCGATCCGGTCGTGTCGCCCCGCTCGGATCGGACCCGAGCGATTCCGAAAGCCGCCGGCGCGACATAGGTGGCATCGGTGGAGGCGCAGGTGGCATAGAGGGACTCCGCCACGTCTCCCAGACCACCCTTCTCGCAGGCGAAAGCAAGGGCCAGTTTGGGGGCGAGTTCCCCGGGGATCTGTTGATACACGGCGTTGAAGGCCGCCTGGGCGGCCTGGAAATCACCGCTGGCCAGATCGGCCAGCCCTTCGATCCACAGCGCCCGCCACTCCCAGGGGTCGTTGGTGAGCATGAGCCCGGAGACGGCCTTGGCCTTCACACCTCGGTTGAGCCGCAGCAACGTCATGGCCTTGCTGATCAGCACCTCGGGTGAGGTGCTCGGAGCCTTCTCGAGATCGGCGAGCAAGGCATTGTCGTCGTCATCGGCCAGTGCCGAGAGCCAGGCGTGCTGGGGGTCGGTCGGGTCCTCGCGCAGGCTCGGCAACGTCGACCAGTCGAGGTCGGCGCCGGA
Organism: uncultured Marmoricola sp.; assembly: GCA_937868075.1. Taxonomy (GTDB): domain Bacteria; phylum Actinomycetota; class Actinomycetes; order Propionibacteriales; family Nocardioidaceae; genus Marmoricola. The sequence goes on from CALMLL010000149.1 coordinate 6,401, forward strand.
GACCGCCGGGGAGTGGAAGAGGACCGAACTGGCCGAAGTCAACGCCGTGCCCTTGGTACGGCGGGCCACGACCTCGCGCAGCACGCCCAGCAACTGGGTGCGCAACTCATCGACCGAGGCGAACCGGTCGGCCGGGTCGGTGGCGCAGCACTTCTGGATCAGCCAGTGCAGGGAGTCGTACTCCTGGAACAGCGGGGTGGATTCGACCGGAGGCAAAGTGGAGAGGTAGGTGCCTTGGTAGCCACGAAACTCCATGCACAGCACCAGCAGGGTGCGCCCGATGGTGTAGATGTCGGCAGCCACCGAGACCCCCTGCTGGGCCACCTCGGGGGCTTGGTAGCCCACCGTGCCGTAGATGGCCGACTGATCATCGTCGATGCGGCGCACACCGCCGAGGTCGATCAGTTTGACCGCGTCACCGATCTGGATCAGGTTGTCGGGCTTGAAGTCGCAGTAGACCAGGCCGAGATCGTGGAGGTAGGAGAAAGCCGGCAGGATCTCGTAGATGTAGGCGAGCGCCTGGTCGACCGGCAGCGGATCGTAGGCACCGCCGTTGGCGGCCATGCGGTCCTTGAGGATCTGCTTGAGCGACTTGCCGCCGACGTACTCCATCACGATGTAGCCGGCGCCCTCGTGACTGACGAAGTTGTAGATCTCCACGATCAGCGGGTGCTCGACCTGGGCCAGGAACTGACGCTCGGCGATCGCGGCAGCCAACGCGTCCTGATCACCGGAGTTCAACAGGCCCTTGAGGACCACCCAGCGGTCGGAGACGTTGCGGTCGCGAGCGAGGTAGATCCAGCCCATGCCACCGTGGGCGAGAGCGCCGACCACTTCGTACTGCCCGGCGACGAGTTCTCCGGGCTTGAGTTTGGCAGCGAAGCTGAACGGAGCTCGACACTTGGCGCAGAACCCCTCGGTCCGGCCCGGTTTGCCGTCGGTCCCGCGGCCGACCTCGGCCCCACAGGCCGAGCAGAACCTCTTGTCCTCGGCGACCTCGGCCTTCTTCATCACAACAGAGGCGGCGTCGACCTGCGCGGCCGGCGGCACGGTGGTCAGACCGGCCCCGAGTCGGGCACTTCTCAGTCGTGCCGAGCCGAGGCGGGTACGCCGGGTGGCCGTGCTCGATCCGGCGCGGCGAGACCCGATAGCCGCAGAGCCGACGACCGCCGCCGTTGCCACCGAACGGTCCCCGCTCACCACCGGGGCAGGTCCGGAAGCTGCTGGCTTGGCCGAGGGGGTGCCACACACGTCGCAGTAGCCGTCGACGACCCTTCCTGAGCATCCGGGTTGGGTGCACGCTTCGCCGGCAGTGGCCGGGGCCGGGGTAGAGGTGGCCGGCGTCGTGGTGGCACCGGTCGCGCCGGGCGTTCCGCACACATCGCAGTAGCCGTCGACGATCGTGCCCGAGCATCCGGGCTGGGTGCACTTCATGCGGTCTCCTTCGTCGTCGAGGTCCGCGGGCCCTGGCGTTCAGGCGCTCGGCGTCCTGAAGCCTGGCCGCCGCCTGCATGAATCCCGCGGGCGCGGATGCTGCCGGCGGCCCAGTCGATCCAGGTCTGATAGGTCATCGCGAGTTGCTCGGCGACCTTGATCGGCGTAGGCCGTTGAGCCATCACGGATGCGGCCAGCTCGGCACAGGCCGCGACGCCCGGGTCTGCGGCGACGCCCAATGCGCTTGCCTTGGCCGAGAGGGCCTCGATGCGGGAGGTGAGTTCCTCGTGGCCGGCCAGCGCGTCGGCGTACTCCTTCTGGGCCAGTGCCAACGCTTGGGAGACGCGGCGCAACTTGCCGAGGTAGGCGTTGACGGCGCTGAGGGTGTTGGGCACTGGCCCAAGGGCGTCAACATCGGGGATGGCGTATCGGGGGGAGGGGTCGACCGTGTCGACGCACGTCTGGCTCAGCTTGGCCAGAGCGTGCTCGCGGGCCACGAGGTCTTCGCGCAACTCTCGGGCAGTCACCACCGTGTCCCGGGCAGCCCGCCTTTGAGCGTTTCCGACGATCAGATCACGCTCGGTCACGGCCAGGTCGGCCTCCAGGGGCCCGATCAGGCCACCGACGTCGCCGCCGCGGGAGACCCGCTCGACCAGGTCGTCGACGCGCCCGGCCAGGCGGGCCCAGCGCTGCTGCGCCTGGGGCCGCGTGGCAACGGGTTCCAACTCGACCTGATCGCGAAGTCGTTCCAGCGATGCCCTCAGTTGGCGGATTCTGGCGGTGTGGGCATCGGTGCTCGGATCCAGGGCCAACCGGCCGCGCAGTTGACCGGTCATGGCATCCAACAGGCGGCAGGCCTCGGGCAGGGACACCGCCAACCCGGCGGCATCGCGGGCCCCTGAGGAGGCTCTGCTGAGCACAGCGGTGTCGAGGGTGGCGTCGAGGCGACCCCAGATCAGGGTGGAGAGGCGTTCGCGCTCCTTGACCCCGACCCGACCGCCGTCCCAGGTCGCCAGCAGGAGTTGGTGACGATCCGAGACGGCCTTCCACAAGGCCATCGCCAACATGATGTCCGTGGTGAGTTCGGCCTGACGGTTGGCGGCCAGTGCTGCCTCGTCGAGGTCGTCGAGTTCGGTGCGTCGGTTGCGGATCCAGGTCTCTAATTCACCGAGGTAGGTGGAGGTCACTGCGGGGTCGATCGCCTCACCGAGGCGCCCGGGAGCGGTCGGAGCCTGGGCGAGGGTCACCGCTGGCGTCCGTACTGCGGCGTGGGCTGGCCACGACCGGCACCCAGTGTGGGTGCCAGCCAGCGGTCGTAGTTGCGCTGCCACGAACCGTCTCGTCGCATCTGCTCCAACACCCCGTTGACGAACCGGACGAGGTCCACGTCCTCCTTGGGTACGCCGACGCCGTACGGCTCGTCGGTGAAGGGTTTGCCCTCCAGGACCACTGCATAGGGATCCTGAGACGCAAGCCCGGCCAGCACCGTGTCATCGCCGGTGATCGCGTCGACCTTGCCCTGTTGGAAGAGGACCAGACACCCGGTGTGGTTGGCCGCTGTGACCGGAATCGCCCGTGGGGCCAGCTTCTTGAGGTTGTCGAGGCTGGAGGTTCCGGTTGGGGCACAGACCTTCTCACCGGCCAGCGTGTTGATTCCCTGGATGGGTGAGCCCTTGCGGACCAGCAACTTCTGGCCGGAGCGGTAGTACTCGGCCGAGAAGGCGATGTCGTGCCACCGCGTGCAGTTGATGGTCATGTTGCGCACGACCACATCGACCTCATGCTTTTGCAGCAGCGGGATGCGGTCGCTGGCGGTGATGACCCGCAACTGGTAGGCGTTCTCGTCGCCGAGCAGAGCTTTGGCGATCGCCTTGACGATCGAGATGTCGAATCCCTCGATCTTGCCGGTCAGGGGGTTGCGGGAGGCCAGAAGGTAGGTGTCGGCAGAGACCCCCGCGATCAGGCGACCACGTTTGGCGATGGTGGCCATGGTGGAGCCGCCTGGCATCTCCCCGGGCCGCGGTTGCTGGGCAAGCGGGGCGTAGGACTGCAAGGGGTTGTCGCACGAATAGGTAGGGGCAGCTGCGGCGCTGGGAGCCGCGCTTGCGGTGGCCGGTCCCGGGACGGGAGTGGGGGAGTAGCCACAACTGGCCAGAGCCGTCAGCGCGGCGATCCCGGCGATGATGGTGGAGACGCGCCGCCTCATCCGAACTCCCTCCGCCGTTGACCGATACCCCAGGCGACCAGCCCCGAGGCGGCTAGTCCGACCAGACCCGAGAGCACTGCCAGGGTCAAGACCAGCCAGTTGTTCGCAACGACGCCCTTGGCCACCGTGGTCGAGGCGGATCCGGCCAGGATCTGGGTCTTGGCGTCGAAGGCGTTGAAAGCCTCCGTGGCGCTGTTCGTGGTGTTGGTCGTCGCTTGGGCTACGGCCTTGTCCCATGAACCGTTCGTGTCGAGCTGGACGATGGTGTCGTGGGCGCGGCGATAGCGATCCCAGGGATCCTGCGCATCGGTCTGGCCGACCTGAGCCAACCGATCGGTGGTGGTGGCTGCGGCTTCCACCCAGGCGGCTTCGAAGGCCGCCCCCGAGCCGCGGGCGATCAGTCGGAGCGCCTCGTTGGAACGAGCATCGTTGCCGGCTGTGCGGGCTGCCGCCGCGGCCACGGCGACCTTGAAATCACCCTGGCGAAGCGTGGTGACGTTGTTGTCCTTGACCGCCGAGAGCCAGACGGCAGCCACGGTTGTCACCAGCACCGCCAGCGCTGCGGCGGCCACACCCAGGTTGACCTGACGGCGGAACGCTGCCGCCATCTGGCGGTTGATCAGGAACAGCCCGCCGAGAGCCAGTGCTCCGAACACTGCGACCAGACCGGGGCTGTTGGCCGACATCTCGCTCTCCGCGCGGGCACGGTTGGCCCCGACCAAGGCGTTGGCGATCGGCAGCGCTTCACTGCGCAGTTGGGCGCTGGACTCCTTGAGGTATTGGGCTCCGACCGGCAGCCCCTGGCGGTTGTTGGCTCGGGCCTGCTGGATGCCCTCGGCGTACACGAGGACCTTCTGGCTCAGGGCGGCCAGGGCGGCCCTGTCAGCCGGCTGGGCCGCTGAGGCCTGGGCGATCTGGGCGCTGACCCGGCTCATGGCCGCGTCGTACGCCGCGCGCTGGGAGGCAGGTTCGAGCCCGCCGACCAGGAAGGCGTTGGTGGCCAGGGCGTCTGCTCGGAACAGGGTGGACTGGATATCGGAGACCAGGGCCAACTGCTCGGTGTCTGCTGCTGCGGCTCGGTTGGCCTGCCAGGCCAGGGCCAACTGTCCCCCGGTGAGCAGGGCGAAGGCCAGGCAGATGGCGGTGGCCAGAATCTGCCAGCGTCGCAGCAATGCCGGGGTGTCGCGGTTCACGAGGGACTGATCGGTCTGGCCGGTGGTTGGCTGCCCTTGGGTGCTCGGCGGGCGGGCCGGTTGGGGCGCAGGAACCGGCGTGGTCTTCGCAGACCCCTTCGATGCCGCGGCCTTCGAGGCCTTGGCTGTTGTCTTGCCCCGACCCTTCCCGCTGGGCTTGGCCTGGGCAGCCGACGAGCCGGTGTTGCTCATGTCGCCTCCTCCACGGCCGCACCGGGCGGCTGCTCATCAGCCGGTGGTGTGACCGGGTCCTCGATCCCCGTGCCAGTGCCCTCGGTGTCGATCGTCTCGATGTCACTGGCGTCGAAGTCCTCGGGTAGCAGCGTACGCAACTGCTCCACGGTGGGCTCGGCGACATCGCGCAGTCGCCAGGCGTGCCGTCCGATCGCCGCCTCCAGCAGGTTGCGCACGGTTCGGGCGTTGCCGAACTGCGGACCCCGGGCAGCCCCGGCCACGATCGTGCGGACGGCATCGGAGACCCCCGGACCGCAGTCGTAGTCGGCGCCCGTGGCCATGCCGGTGAAGATCTCGAGGAGTTCGTCGTCGGTGTAGTCGGGGAAGTCGATGGTGGTGCGGAAGCGGCTGGCCAGGCCGGGGTTCTGCGCGATGAAGAACTCCATCGGCACCGGGTAGCCGGCCACGATCACGACGAGGTCGGCTCGCCGGTCTTCCATCTCCTTGACCAGCGTGTCGACCGCCTCGGCGCCGTATTGGTCACCAGCCAGGGAGTAGGCCTCGTCGATGAACAGCACCCCACCGGCGGCTTTGGCCACCATCTCGGCGGTCTTGATCGCGGTCTGACCGAGGTAGCCGGCTACGAGTTCGGAGCGGTCGACCTCGACGAGGTGTCCCTGGGTGAGCAGCCCCAGCGCGCAATAGATCCCCGCCACCAGTCGAGCCACCGTCGTCTTGCCCGTGCCAGGGTTGCCGGTGAAGACCAGGTGACGGGTGATGGTGGGGGACTTCAGCCCAGCTTTGGTGCGCATCCCCTCGATCCGTAGGACCGCGGCTTGGCGGTGGATCTCGGCTTTGACCTCGGTCAGGCCCACGAGAGCGTCGAGTTCGCCGAGCAGTTCATCCACCGACTTGGGCGGGACCGGCGGTTCTGCCTTCGCGGGTTCGGCCGAGGGGAGCTGCGCCTCGCCCACCGTCGCCACAGGTCCCGTGGGGGCAGTGTCGGCCGGTCCTGGTGGTGGCGTGGATTCTGTGGGGGGTGGGGCCTTGGTAGGGGCGGAGAGGTCTGGGAACGCGCCGGGGCCATGGGGGTCGACATCGCCCAGGTCGAGACTCGAGCCTGGCCGTGGCAGCATCGGATCCCGGCTGAGCGACCCGATGCGGTCGCGCACCTGGTTGAGCTGACCCAGCACCTGGCTGAGCACATGAGTGGCTCTGGCTTCCAGGGTGTCGCTGACCCTGCCCGACTCGGTCTGTGGCGCGCTCGGCGCGCCCGTGACCGGCCCGGGGTCGGGGGGAGTGACGGGTGTGGCGCGAGGCGCCTCTCCCAATTGGGCGGCGGCTGCCAACGATGCATTGCCGACCACGCGGGCGGTTTCCTCGCCCAACGAGCAGGCGGACATAGCGACCTCGGCCAGCGCTTCGGCGTACGCCGGGGCGTGGGGGCTCTTGGACAGTGACAACGCCGCCAATGCCGGTGTGGGCGCGCTGCGGTAGCGCCGGCCACGTGAGGCGGCGTCGGCGAAGTCCTGGGCGGTCCGTCCGCCGCCGGTCTGGGCGACCCAGTCGATGTAGGCGCCAGTGGCGGGCTCGGCCACCGCCGCTGCCAGCGCCTCTGCCTCGGTGCGCGCAGTGTCCTCGTCGATGCCGGCTGCTGCGGCAACCTCGAGAAGTCCGGCGATCGCCGCGGCAAGGTTGGCTGCTCCCATCACAGGTCCAGACTCGAGCGAGGCGCGGCTGCCGGTCCAGGCAGGGGCCCCGAGATTGGCTCAGAGATTGGCTCTGAGATCGACTCGGTCCGGGGCGGTTCGTCGGGGGTAGGCAGCG
>CALMLL010000150.1 GCA_937868075.1 uncultured Marmoricola sp.
TCCCCATCGGCCATGACGTAGTCCTTGCCCTCCATGCGAACCTTGCCGGCGGACTTGGCCGCGGCCATGGAGCCGGAGGCGACGAGGTCGTCGAAGCTGACGACTTCGGCCTTGATGAAGCCCTTCTGGAAGTCGGTGTGGATCACCCCGGCGGCCTCGGGGGCGGTGGCACCTTTGCGGATGGTCCAGGCGCGGGCTTCTTTGGGGCCGGCGGTGAGGTAGGTCTGGAGACCGAGGGTGTCGAAGGCGACCCGCGCCAGTTCGTGAAGGCCGGGCTCGGCGATGCCCATCTCGTGCAACATCTCCAGGGCCTCCGCGTCGTCGCCGAGTTCGACCAGTTCGGACTCGAACTTGGCGTCCAGGAAGATCGCCTCGGCCGGGGCCACGATCTCGCGCATGCGGGCCTTGAGGTCCTCGTCGGCGAGTTCGTCGGAGTCGCAGTTGAAGACATAGAGATAGGGCTTGGCGGTCAGCAGCGACAACTCCCGGATCAGCGTCCGGTCGATGTCGGTCGCGATGATCGGTGTGCCTTCGGCCAAGGCGTCGTACGCCGACCGGGCGGCCGCGACCACCGGCGCCAACTCCTTGCGACCCTTGGCCTCCTTCTCCAGACGCGGGATCGCCTTCTCCACGGTCTGCAGGTCGGCCAGGATCATCTCGGTCTTGATCGTCTCGATGTCCGAGGCGGGGTCGACCCGTCCGTCCACGTGGGTGACGTCCTCGTCACGGAAGACCCGGGTCACCTGACAGATCGCCGACGACTCCCGGATGTGGGAGAGGAACTTGTTGCCCAGACCCTCGCCCTGCGAGGCCCCGGCGACGATGCCGGCGATGTCGACGAACTCCACCGTGGCCGGCAGTTGGCGCGCGGAGCCGAAGATCTCGGCCAGTTTGCCCAGCCGCGGGTCGGGCACCCCGACGACGCCGACGTTGGGCTCGATGGTGGCGAAGGGATAGTTCGCCGCGAGGACGTTGTTCTTGGTCAGCGCGTTGAAGAGCGTGGACTTGCCCGCGTTGGGGAGTCCGACGATTCCGATGGTGAGGGCCACGTGGGCGGAGTCTAGGTGCGGTGCAAGATCAGCGCCGAATCCCCGGCGAGCAGTTCGCCGCGGTGACCCCAGGCGTAGGTGAGCACGATCACGGCGAAGTAGGCCGTCAGGGCCACGATCACCGCCTCGAAGGCGCCACCGGCACCCTTGGCAAAGATCCCGTGCTGGATGTCATAGAGCAGGTCCATGCCGAACAGATAGGCGCCCGCACTGCCCGCACAGATCAGCCACAACAGCGCGATCGGCCGCCGCTGCCGCATCGAGACCAGCGCCAGGAGGCAGACCACACCGAGCCACAGATCGGCCAACGGAAACGCGTTCTCGAAGGCGTAGTAGGCCTCGGTGTGCTCGCTGGCGATCCAGTCGCGCTGGGTGAACCAGATCCCCCAATAAGCCAGATCAAGCAGGATCGCCGCCACCAGGGTCACTTCGATCACCTTGCGCATGTCCGCATCCAAACACAGGGTGAGCACTGTGGTCTCGATCCTGGCCCTCAACCTCGCCTCCCCCACCAAGGAGCGCGCCCACGCCCTCCTGGAATGGCTCTGGCTCCAACCCGAGGACCTCTGGGTGCTCACCGATCTGGGCCGCGGCCCCGGCGCCCGCTTGATCGCCGAGGTCGTGGCGGCTGCGGGGTTCGACCGTGCGGCCACCGAGCAGGTCCTGGTCGTGGCCCGCGACGTGGGCCTGACCCCGGTCGAGTCGACCTCTCCGCGCACCTGCGGCGTCGTCGTGGAGGGGCTGCGCCTGCTGGCGGTGTACGGCGCCGCCAGCGACCCGGTGCGCTACTCCAGCAGCAGTCAGCGACAGCGCAAACGGGAGTGGCTGGTCGAGTTCGAGCAGCTGCTCTCGGCGTACGACGTCGTGGTCGGCGACCTCAACATCGCCCCCGATAGATCGTTGCCCTATGTGCTGGAGGAGGAGGTCGCCCTCTACCAACGCCAGCCATTGCGGGACGCCTGGGGTCATCGGCCCGAAGAGCCCAGCTGGGTCGACCACACCGGCGCCGGTGTGCGCTACGACCAGGCCTGGGTCGGCGACGCGGTGGAGGTGCTGGACTGCCGCCTGGATCAGCACCCCCGACTCCACGGCCTCACCGACCACGCGGCACTTCGCCTCGCACTCAGGCGAATAGGGTGAGGCTGTGCGCCTCGCGACCTGGAACGTCAACTCCGTCCGCTCCCGCATCGACCGCGTGGAGGCCTTCTTGCAGCGCCACGAGGTCGACGTCCTGGCCCTGCAGGAGACCAAGGCCCGCGAGGACCAGTTCCCGCTGATGGGCCTGGAAACCCTGGGCTACGACACCGTGATGGCCGGCACCAACCAGTGGAACGGCGTCGCGATCATCAGCCGGGTCGGCATCGAGGATGTGCAGATCGGCTTCGACGGCATGCCCGGCTACGGCGAGCCCGAGACCGCCGAGTCCCGCGCCATCGGGGCCGTGTGCGGCGGGGTGCGGGTGTGGAGCCTCTACATCCCCAACGGCCGCAAGCCCGACGACCCGCACTACCTCTACAAACTCGACTGGCTGGCCAAACTGCGCGCCGAGGCCACCCAGTGGCTCGCCGAGCCGACCGCCTTGGTGGGCGACTGGAACATCTGCCCCACCGACGACGACGTCTTCGACCCGGCCCAGTTCAAGAACTCCACCCACGTCACCCCACGCGAGCGCGCCGCCTTCGCCGCGTTCCTCGAGGACGGCTGGGTCGAGGTCACCCGCGAGCACGCCCCGGGCTACACCTACTGGGACTACTACCGGCAGCGCTTCGAGCGCGACCGCGGTCTCAAGATCGACTTCGTCCTCGTCTCCCCGTCGTACGCCGAACGCGTGACCGGCGCCTTCATCGACCGTGAGGAACGCGCCGGACAGGGCGCCTCCGACCACGCCCCGGTCGTGGTCGACATCACCTGACCGGTTCGACGAATCCGGGGGATGAATCGGGCCCCGTCGTTCGTTAGGGAGACGTCAACCCCCTCAAAGGAGGGCTCACATGAGCACCACCCCCATGAACTACACCGGCGACCGCTCGCCGTCGATGACTCCCGCCGATGAGCGCCGCTGGGGCTCCATCGCCCACTGGGTCGCCCTGGCCACCATGGTCTTCAGCCTCGGCCTCGGTGGGTTCGCCGCCTCGGTCGTGCTGTGGTTCATCGCCAAGGACAAGGGCCCCTTCGTCCGTCAGCACGCCGCCAACGCGGTCAACATCCAGATCATCACCGCGGTCTATCTCGCCATCTCCGGCGTGCTGATGTATGTGCTGGTCGGCTTCGTCACCTACCCGATCGTGATCGTGTGGGCCTTCGTGCTCCACCTGATCGCGGCCCGCCGGGCCCACCGTGGCGAGTGGTACGACCCGCCGTTGACCCCACACATCTTCAAGTAACCCCCACTCCCCGAACCCCACCGCCGGTTCCCCCGAAACTGTCGGTGGGGTTCGGCATGCTCGGCCCCATGACACTTCCCGCCCCGCTCCTGGCTCTGCTCGCCCTGGCGGTGGGGGTCCTGGTCGGATACCTCGCCGCGCGGGCCCGAGCTTCGGCCTACGACGACCGCGACCTGTGGGAGGCACGCGCCTCCGACCAGGGCGTGATCCGAGACGGTCTGGAGCGACTCCACGACCAACTGCGCGACCTGGAGCACCAACGGGTCTCCTGGCAGGGGCAGTTGCGGGCCCAGGTCGACGACATGCGCCACTCCACCGATCTGTTGCGCCGCGAGACGAGCACCCTTTCGACGGCGTTGCGCCGACCCCAGGTGCGCGGCCGCTGGGGTGAGTTGCACCTGCGGCGGGCCGTGGAGTTGGCCGGCCTGGTGGCCCGCTGCGACTTCGACGAGCAGACCACCCTGGCCGAGGGCACGATGCGCCCCGACCTCGTCGTGCGACTGGCCGGCGGGCGCAGCATCATCGTCGATGCCAAGGTGCCACTCGACGCCTTCCTCGACGCCACCGGGACCGACGACCCCGACGAGCACGAGCACCACCTGCTGCGCCACGCGCGCCAATTGCGCGCACACACCGACACCCTGGCCGGCAAGGCCTACTGGCGCGGCCTGCCGGAGACTCCCGAGTTCGTCGTCCTGTTCGTGCCCGGTGAGTCCTTCCTCTCCGCCG
>CALMLL010000151.1 GCA_937868075.1 uncultured Marmoricola sp.
GCAGCGGACTCTTAATCCGCGGGTTGTAGGTTCAAGTCCTACGCGGCGTACGTGTACGAAGGCCCGGTCCTCGGACCGGGCCTTCGCCTTTGACCTGCGGAAACGCTCTGGCTGCGCTGCTTCTGGATCGCTCGGTCAGCGCCGTCGAAACGGCCCTCTCACCTCGCGTGGTGCCATTTTGGTTGCAATTCTCGCCATGAGCCCCGAGCACCTACGCCCAGTAGGCGGTGGCGAGCTTGTTGGCGGCGTCGGTGGCGAGTTCGGGGACGACGTGGCTGTAGGTGCCGAGGGTGAGGCCGATCTGGGAGTGGCCGAGGATCTGCATGACCACGCGGGCGGGGACGCCCATCAGGAGCAGGGTGGTGGCGGCGGTGTGTCTGGCGTCGTGCAACCGGGCGGGTCTAACGCCGGCGTCTTTGAGGAGCTGGTCCCAATCGCGGCGGTCGGCGCGGGAGTCGAGCGGGAGCCCGGTGCGTTGGGCGAAGACGTAGTCGAGCGGGTGCCATTCGCCGCCGGCGTGGAGGCGTTCGGCGTTCTGCGCGACCCGGTGCGCGCGGAGCAGATCGACGACGGGTTCGGGCAGGGTGATCGTCCGCCGCCCGGCTCGTGACTTGGGCTCGACGAGGACCAACCCGTGGCCGCGTTGGCGTTGCAGAGCGCGACGCACCGTGAGGGTGGGTGCGTCCAGGTCAAGGTCTCGCCATTGCAGCCCGAGCGCCTCGCCCTGCCGCAGGCCGAGGGCGAGGGCGATGGCCCACCGCGTGCCGTTGCGGCGGCTCCTCGCGGTCTCCAGGATCGCCCGCGCCTCCGCGACCGACAGCGGTTCGATCTCGTGCTGGATGACGCTTGGCGCGTCGACCAGGGCGCAGACGTTGCGGGCGATCCGTCCGCGTTGCATCGCGATCTTCAACGCCCGTGAGAGCAGTCGGTGGGCTTGGAGTACGGAGGCGGGGGCGAGGCCTGCGGCGGCCATGTCGGTGTAGAGGCGTTCGACGTGCTCGGGCTGGAGCCGGTCGAGGCGGTGGTGCCCAATCCGGGGCACGATGTGGACCCGCGACAACGAGCGGTAACGCTCGAGAGTGGACGGGCGGACCCGGCGCGCGGCGACGTTGTCCAGGTACTCCCCCATCCACACTCCGACCGTCGGCGGTGTCCCCGCCGCCAGCGCGGTGCCGGCGTCGCGCTTCTTCTCCAACGCCCGGACCTTGGCGACGACCTGCCGTCGGCTCGCTGCGGTGACGTGACGGCGGTCGCGGCGTCCGCCTTCCTTGACGCCCATAGAGACGTACCCGTGCCACCGGCCGGTGTCGTCCTGGTGGATCGAGGACTCGTTGTTGGCGGCACGTGATCCCATCACGCGCTCCTTCCATCGAGGTGGTTAGTGGGTGTCGGTGGCGGCGCGGCGGTCGCGGACGAACGCGGCCAGGGCGTCGACGGGGACGCGGCGCAGGTGCCCGATCGTGATCGTGGCGAGCTGCCCGCTCGCGACGAGTCTGTAGCAGGTGGTGCGTCCGATCCGCAGCCGGCGGGCGGCCTCCTCCACGGTGAGCAGCACCCGGGTCTCCCCCGCTGCCGGATCGCTCGACCGGGCGGGGATGGCGGGGGTGATGCGGACGGACGGGTGGGTTGTGATGGGGGTCATGCGGGTTCTCCCTTGCTTGTTGTGTTGACCCGCGGATCGGGCGATCTGCGGAATTACAGGGACAGCCCGGGTCCATCTACGCCCGGTGCGGTCGGGTAGTGGATGCGCCGGCGGGATTCCTGGGGACGACGCGCGGGCAGGATCGGTTGTGGATTCCACGGCCTCGCGCCGTGCAGGGCCTCGGTCGCGGACTGCTCGGCGCCGCTGGTCGCGAGGATCCCCGCCAGCACCTCGGCCCCGGTGGCCGCGGTGTCGTAGTCGTCGAGGGCGCGGTGCGGCTCGTCTCTGTCCTCGCCGTTGCTGTCGGTGAGGGGGACGTAGGCGTGGTTGGCGTCGCGGCCGCGGGTCATCCCGACGTAGAGGTGTTCACGGGTCATCCCCGGGCCGGTGATGACGTGCGCGGTGTCCACGTTTCTGGCTTGGGCGCGGTGGGCGGTGATCGCGTAGCCGAGCTGGACGTGCTCGGCGACGTAGTCCGCCGGCAGCCTCCATGGCTGGCTCTCGAGCCCGGGCTCCGCGTTGACGGGGGTGACGATCAGGGCGCCGTCGGGGCGGGTCTCGACCACGGTCCAGACCGCGCCGTTGCGGACGAAGTCCCCATCCGGTCTGGACAGCCGGCGGGCGTTGAGCCGGCTGGTGACGCGGTCCCCGACCCCGGCGGTGCTGCCATCCCGCAGCGGGACGCCGGCGAGGCTGGAACGTCCGGCGAGGGCGTTGTCGGCGCGGGCGCGGGTGTTGAGCTCGAGGACGGTGTCGTTGTCCGCCGCGATCAGCAGCGACTCCCGACCTGCCTCGACGTCCGCCCGCCAGGCGTCGTAGGCGGCGGTGAGCATCGCGTCGCGGTCCCCGTCGAGGATCCGGTCGTGGGCGGCGTAGGTGTCCAGGACGGTTGGGTCGCCGCGGCGCAGGCCGCGGGTGGCGTCGGCCTCCCATCGGTGGGTGAACCGCCACAGCCCGGTCAGCTCTGCGGCCTGGGTGTGGCGGGCGAGGAGCCCGAACGCGCCGCTGGCCTGCACCGCGGACAGCTGCGCCGGATCCCCGACCAGGAGCAGCAGCGCGCCCGCGTGCTGGGCCTGGTCGGCCAGGGCTGCGAGGTCGAGGGTGCCGGCGAGGGTGGCCTCGTCGACGATGACGAGCTGCCCGGGGTGCATCCGGTACCGGTCGGCCGGGTCGTGGATCCCCCAGTGCCGCGCCAACGGCTTCGCGGCCGCCTGCAGGTTCACGGCGTGCTGCTGACGCTCCCGGGTCCGGCCGGCGCCACCGGGCAGGAACGAGGCGCGGTCGGCGATGTCGGTGTACCCGTCGACGCCGGGACCTTCCGACTGCCACAGCCAGCGGGCGACGGTCTCGCAGCGGATCCCCAACGACTTCTGCAACTCGATCGCGCCCGTCGCCGACGGAGACAACCCGACCACCGAGTTCGGCCCACGCCACTGCCCGTGCCACAGCTCCGCGAGCGCCTTGAGCGTCGCGGTCTTTCCCGACCCGGCCGGACCGACCAGGACCTGCACGGCGTGCCCGGAGCGCATCACCTGCTCCAGCGCGGCCCTCTGGTCCGCGCCCAGGATGTGGCCCTCCATCCACCGATCGCTGTCGGGCGCGACCGCGGGACCCACCGCTGTGGTCGCCGCGTTGAACAGCAACCGCTCCGCCTCGAGGATCCGCGCCGAGGTGTAGCGGCGCGACATCCCCGCCCACGGCGCCCCGCCGGCGACGACAGATCGCGGCGAGCCGGTCCCGTCCGGGGTCGTGCTGGCGACGGACGACGTGAGAGGTGCCCCGTCGGCACCATGCAGCGGACCTGTCGCGGCATCGGCAGCCGACAGACCCTGCGCCGTCTCAGCCAGGACGTGTGGGTCCGCGGCCGTGCCGGCGACGGACGCCATGACGGACGACCCAAGGTCCGGTCCGTCGGCGACGGACACGGTGAGAGACGGTCCGTCCTCGAGCTCGGGGGCGGCGGACGGTCCGTCGGGTGCCAGCGCGAGGGAGTCGGGGTGCCCGTCGATGGCGACGCACTGCTCCCGGGCCAACGCGACCAGGCTTGCGTGGAGCTTGGCGCGGTCCTCGGGTGAGGCCATCGGCAGGTGTTTGGTCGCGCGGGCGACCTCGGCCTCGAGATTCCACGCGTTCCACGTCGATCGCCGTCCCTCGACCTGCGTGACTGCGTAGCCCGCGAGGATGCGTCGGGACTCGGTGCCGATGTCGCGCAGTCGCAGAGGACGGGCGTACTGCCCGGACAGGGCGTCCGCGATGAGGTCGCGGGGTTCGCGGCCGGTCAGTTGACGTGCTCGCTGCGCCCAGGTGGTCAGCAGGTCCGCCCACGCCCGCGCGACCTTCGTGGGCCGGGTCGCGATCGTCATGGCCTGCCGGATCTTGATCTGTTCCACCCGTGTGGGGTGCCGGCCGTGCTGCGCGGTGAACGCGACCACCGCCCAGTAGGAGCGGGCGTAGATGTTGCGCGACCGGGTCGAGAACTCCTTGAGCAGCGCGTCCGGGAACCCGTCGAGCTCGAACGCCGGCGCCGCCCACTCCCCCCGATCCCGCCACCGGAACTGCACCGGCAACCGCCGCGACAACTCGTCTGCGAGCAGCGCGTCGAACGTCTCCGACAGCGCCACCCCAGCCGCGAACAGGAGTTGCCCGTCTAGGGTGCGCCAGGTGCCGTCCGCCGCCTGGACCCTGTTCGCGACCACCACATGGGTGTGCAGGTTCGGGTCCCCGGTGCGGGTGTCGGGGTGGTCGAACGCCGCCGCCACGATCCCCTTCACACCGACCCGGGTCGCTCCCGCACGTCCGACCCGCGTGGCGGCCACGCGGGCCTCGAGGATCTCGATGACCTGGTCGATGGCTGCGTGGTGCGCGGCCTGAACGGCTGCTCGCATCTGCTCGTCACCGAGCGCCCAGAGCAGGCTGACCGACTTCACCGCCGTGAACGTCAGGTCATACCCGGCCACCCCGGCGGGACGTGTGACCCCGTCTGCGCCGGTCCGGGTCGGGAACGCCCTCCCCAACGCGTGCCCGGTGAGGGGATCGCGGGCCTGGCCGAACACGGCGGTCATCGCGGCCTCGGTGACCCGTGTGCCGCGCTGGAGGCCTCGACCGTCGTTCAGGCCGTCCAGCCCGGACCCGAGCCAGCGGCCAGCAGGGTTGCCGGACTCGACGTAGTAGTCCACCAGCGGCAGCTGCCCGCGCGGCACATCGGCCGACGCCGTGTGCGCGAGCAGGTAGCGGAACCCGCCCGCCGCCGACATCCGATGCGCCGACATCACGACCCGCCCCACCACCCTCAGCCCGGGGCCGTCGACGACGGCTGCCCTCACTAAGGAGGTGTGCAGAACCAGCGCGTAACACGCGGGTCAGCCCGAAATCGGTTCCCGCGCGGACGATCCCGAACCCAGCGGGACGGCGGACAGAACCCCACCGAACCCGTCGGAACGTCAAGGGACCAGCCCACGGCCACCACCGGCACCTAGTGCAAGACGAGTGCTCGCGGGTTCGTCGGTGGGCGGGTTAGGGCAGGGCGTCGTAACCGTCGTCGGCGAGCCAGACTCGGGCACGTCAGGCTCGACACTCGGGAGACAGGACTCGCCGGTGGACGCGGCCCTGCTAGTGCCGTCGAGGGATGACAGAACGCGTCGGAAAGCGCCCGTCCGAGCGTTCACGAAGACCATCATTAGTCCGCTGCTTGCCGCATTCGGTCCGAGCGACAGCATCGGTTTGAGCTCAAGTCCGGTAACCCGAACACCTTCACTCACCTCGGAGGGCTGATCACCCCGATCATCACCTTCATCGCGTCCTGGCGGTGATCTACTTCGTCATCATCGTTCCCTATAAGACGGTCCAAGCCCGCCGCGGAATCACTGCACTCGGTGACCCCGCTCCCGCGAAGACGCGCCCGGCCTGCCTGTCCGACGACCTTCCGGTCGCAGCGAGCAAGTGCAAGTACCGCGCCAACCAGCCGCCATCGGTCGCAAAGCGACGAACGTTCGCGACGGAACCCCTCCCCTTCCTGGAGGTACCAAGCCCAAGCCCTAAGCAGTGCTTGTCCGCCAGAACGGCGCACGCGAAGGCGCTGTTCCTCGAATCGCGGCATTGAGGGACGCGAGATCGGCCGGCGCTCTGCTCCACCTGGAAGGTCCCTACACGGGTCAGTCGTCTTGCGCCGCCAGCTCGGGCGCCCTTCCCTCGGTCCGTCGGCATAGCGTCGCCTCCGGAGGCACGCCATGACCATCGAGGGCGGAATCCTCATCCACCGCCCCATCGACGACGTGTTCGACTGCGTCGCCGACGAACGCAACGAACCCAGATTCAACCCGAAGATGACGAACGTCGAGAAGCTCACCGATGGCCCCATCGGTGCCGAGACCCAATTCCGTGCCACGACCAAGAGCATGGGTCGCGGACTGGACATGACGATCGAGTTCACGGGATACGACCGACCCTTCACTCTGGCGTCCCACACCACGATGGCCTCCACTGACACCACCGGGGTACTGACGTTCACTCCAGACGCAGACGGCACCCGGATGCACTGGTCCTGGGACGTGCGGCCCAACGGAGTCCCACGATTCCTAGGCCCGCTCATCGACCTGGTCGGGCGCCGGCAGGAGAACACGATCTGGCGCCGCCTCAAGCGCGAACTCGAAGCACAGCCCACCGGCACCGGCGAGGCAGCGGGCGACGATGAAGACTGATCGAGCCCCTTCAACCACCGACCACAGACCACCCCAGACCAGCGCCACAAGGTCTGGGTTCTGGGTCGCGCTGCGCGACGGCAAGGGCTCCGCCGTCATCGAGGAGGTGGCGCCCGACGCCATGGTCTTCTACGGCCGGATCTGCGGCCAATCCCTGGCCCGCGCCCACGCGCGCTCGGGTGACCGCGTCGCCATCGTCGCCTACCTCAGAGCGCGGGACCGCTTCGACAACGCCATCGCCGACTTCGCCGAGGCCTACGCCGACCAGAACGAACTCGACCACGCTGCTCTGGCCGCAGCCATCGAGGACGGTCAGATCGACGCACCGATCGACCTATAGGCGACTGACCACTCGGCGGCACGGATGGGCGCCTGAAGCGTCAGGTTGCCGAACATACAGGGTTGCTCACGGTTGCTGGGGCAACGTTTGCGACCCGATTCTGGCATCTGCTCCAGTCCGTCCTCGGGCACAGTCGATGGCCGAGCGCTGTCACCGAGCCAGGAATCCCGCCGTTCCGAGCGGTTGCGTTTCAAGGGCGGCCAAACGAGCAACTCCGTCCAGGACGATCGCCACGGCCTGCAGCATCTTGGCGAGCGCCAGGGACATCTTGCGACTCGCCGGGCTCGTCAATCGCAGAGACTCTTAGGCAAGATCAGCCACCTGGGCGGCACCGTCACACGCTGCCCGACACCACTGCCGCGGACCGGGATCAACAAGACGCAGCGCAAGGCCCGCGCTTGGACGCAGATTCGCTCCCGACGGCGCCCCGCGTCGGGGACGGCCTGCTGGTGGGGTGCAGCTTGTGGGCTCGGCCTCTGGGCAGGGAGTAGCCGTCATGGCGGCGAGATCTGGACGCGCCCGTTGAGCAAGCGAGCCGGGTACGTCCTGACTGGTTTGGTTGCCGGCAGGTTTAGCGCGGCTCCGGTACGCAAGTCGAACCTTGACCCGTGCATCCAGCACTCGATCG
>CALMLL010000152.1 GCA_937868075.1 uncultured Marmoricola sp.
CCGAGCTCACGCAGTACCTCCAGGACTCCTGGAAGGCGATCATCGATGCCGACGTTGATGGCTCGAACTCCGAACCGGTACGGATCGACAAGGAGAAGCCTCTCTTCGGGCAGCGGGCGCTGACCAAACGTCTCGCACGCACAGTCTTCTTTGGCGCGGCTCCCACGATCGCGCCCGGGTCGGTGCACAAGGGGATTGGTACGCAGCGGGTCTTCCTGGGAACCGCAGTTCCTGGCGACGTCCCCGGCAACTTCCACTCCGCGCTCACCCAGCTTGGCGACCGCGCAACCTACTTCTACTCCGGCTCGGGCAAGTATTGGTACGACGTTCAGCCCAACATCACCCGCACTGCTCGAGACCAGGCCGAACGCCTTCACAAGGAGGACGTCTGGGCCGAGATCGTCCGACGGCTCCAGGACCAGGGCCGCAAGCGCGGCGACTTGGCCGGCGTCCACGTGTGCCCCGAGTCCAACGCCGACATCCCCGACACCGACGAAGCTCGCCTCGTCATCCTGCATCCCAAGGTCGCGCACAAACGCGGCGCGGAGTCCGAGGCCAAGGAGTTCGCCCATAAGGCGACCGAACACCGCGGCAGCTCGAACCGCACGCACCGCAACGCCTTGGTGTATCTCGCGGCTGATGAGGCCCGGCTCGAAGAGCTCGACAACGCAACTCGCGACTACCTCGGTTGGAAGCACGTATTGTCGAACGAGGCCGACCTCGATCTCACCCAGAACCAGAAGAATCAGGCCTCGCAGCGGGCGACCCAGGCTGACCAGACGGTGACGTCACGTCTGCTCCAGACGTTCACCTGGGCCCTTGTCCCGGCTCAACCTGACCCCGGTGCGCCATTCGTCATGCGGGAGACCAAGGTTGAAGGCCAGTCCGACTCGCTTGCGGACCGGGTGTCTCGTCGACTTGGGACCGATGGCGATCTATCCACGCGTCAGGCGGCGGCGACCATCCGGCTCGCCATCGCCAAGGTGCCGCAGATTTGGAAGGACGGACACGTTTCGCTCGGCTCGCTGTGGGGGCTGTACTCGCAGTACCCCTATATGCCGCGCCTGCGTGACCGGTCCGTCCTTGATGCAGGCATCTTCGACCTTCCGATGATCTGGCAGACGGACGCCTTTGCGCTGGCGGCTGGCTACGACGAGGCGGCCGGCCGCTACATCGGACTCTGGACCCCGGACGACAAGCAGAGTGCGCCGGTCGCGACCGACTCGCTCCTGCTGGTCCGCCCGGACGTTGCGCAGAAGCAGCGCTCGGACGAGCCCGGTCCCGCGCCGATTCCTGGCTCCGCCGCGGTGCCGGGCCGAGGCCCGTCGCCCACCCAACCCGGCACCGGGTCGTCGCCGAAGGTCGACATCGTTTGGCCGACCCGGTTCTACGGGGTAAAGACCCTCAGTTCCGACAAGATCGCCCTGGATTTCAAGAACGTCGCCGAAGAGGTGCTCTCACATCTTCGCTCCGGTGAGAACACCAGAGTGACAGTCAGGATCGAGATCGAGGCCACGGACTCAGGCGGTTTCGACGAGAGCCGTGTCCGCACCGTCTCGGAGAACGCGCGGACTCTGAAGTTCGACCAGTCGGGCTTCGAGGAGAGCTGAACAGCGCCATGACAGAGGAGCGCACCACGGAGGTGGGTATCTGGGACAGCACAGAAAGAAGCGCCGCGAGAATGACGAGCAACAGCAAGGTCGTGGGATCGAACGGCCGTGTGCCGGCCGGTGCCGATCCCATGGCTGTCGAAGCTGAGCGGTTTCGCCAGGTCCAAGATTACGAGGCCGCTGCGTTCGCGCTCGAGTTCATCGGAAAACTCGTGCGTCTGCGTGGCGTCCGCATCGACAGGAACCGCTTCCTGACAGCCGAGTTGGGGCGCGCAGGCGTCGCAAGCAACGTCATTGCGTGCGCCGTTTCGGAACGCCCGGCGCAAGCCGGGATCTCACGGGAAATCCTTGACGAGATCGCCGAACGGTCCATCGCCTTCGAGACCAAGAAGTCAACGGTGCTTGCCTTCGCTGCCGGCCTCCCTGGCGGCCTTGCGATGATTGGAGCCGTTCCTGCGGACATCACCCAGTACTACGTCCATGCTTTCCGGGTCATGCAGAAGCTCGCTTACCTGTATGGCTGGGAGTCTTTCCTCGACGACTGCGATCGCATCGACGACGAGACGCTGGGGAAGCTCGGCGCACTCCTCGGAATGATGCTCGGCGTTGCGGGTGCGAGCACAGCTGTTTCCAGTTTCGCGAACAACGTCGTTCGACCGTCCATGCAGAAGCAGATCGCCGCCAAGGCGCTTACCAAGACTGCCTACTACGGATCCATCAAGCAGGTGCTCAAGAGGTTGGGCGTCCAGATCAACAAGGAGATCTTCGCGAAGACGGTCACGAAGGTCGTGCCCTTGGTGGGTGGGGTGGTATCCGGGGGACTCACATACGCCAGCCTCAAGGCGGGCTCCAAGCGGTTGAAGGATCATTTGCGTACTCTGCCGCCGGCACTCGTGGATCAGATCGACGAGTCGTAATGCGAGTCGACACTGTGTGGTCGAGGCCCGCAGGACTCACGCCGCCGACGTCAAGGCGTCAATCTCGATCCTTCACCCAAGCCTCATAGGTCTCAACCATCCGATCCGCCATCCGCTTGTCCCGGTCGAGGGTCGCATGCTGGCAGATCCCGATCGGAGGGCGTTCACCTCGGTCACAGGCGTCTAGAATCGCCCGGTGATCGCAGCCGTCGTACTCGCCCCTGTGATGTTGGCCGTGGTGTTGGCGGTCAGCGGGGTCGCCAAGTGGCGCAACCGCGACGCCACCCGGAGTGCGATCCGGCTGTTGGGGCTGCCGCCGGTGCTGCAGACCGCGTTCGTGGCCAAGGCGCTGCCGGTCTCCGAAGGCGCGCTGGCGCTGGCGCTGCTGCTGCCGGGCCGGCCGATCGCGATCATGGCCGCGGCGGCTGCGCTGATCCTGTTCCTCATCTACTGGGTGCTGGTCGCCCGAGCGATGACCTTCAAGCCGCGCCCCACGTGCGGCTGCTTCGGCAGCATCGGCGACCAGACCATTCGTGGCCGCACCGTCGTCCGCAACACCCTCTTCGTCGCCTCCGCGGCGGTGTGGCTCTGGGCGACCACACGGGGCGCCAGCGTCCCGGGCCTGCTGGCGGGCTTGAGCACCACCGGGTGGCTCTGGCTGCTGGGGGCGGCCTTGGTGGCGGTGGTGACCGTGCTGGTCGTCGGCGGTGGCCCCAAAGCGACCGGCACCCCCGCGCCGCGGCCGATGACCAACGCCCCCTCGGCCAACGAGGAGTTCGAGGACGAGGACTACGTTCGGGTGCCGACCCCGCATGGCCTGCTCGTCGACGCGGCCGGCAAACCGGTCACGTTGCTCGAACTCAGCGCACAGCGCGCCCAACTGCTGATCTTCGCCAACTGCTACTGCGGCCCGACGTACGCCGCCTGGGACCTCCTCAAACAGTGGGCCCCCCAACTCCCCGCGATCGACCTTCACATGGTCTTCGCCGTGGTGCCCATCCCCGAGGCGTCGACGGAGTACCCCACCGAAGGAGCCCTCTACGACCACCAGGGCCTGACCTGGCTGAGCCTGCACACCGGCGGCTCACCGGCCGCGGTGCTGTTGGGCGCCGACGGCTACCTCGCCGGCGGACCGGTGCTGGGTGTGGATGAGATCAGCGAGTTCTTCGAGGAGGTCGCCGACGCCCTCCGCGACATGCCCGCGCCGCCGCCGCAGCCCGCCGCGTCGACACCGGGCGGACCTCCGGTCGTGAGCACCGGCGCCGTGACGATCATCCCCGGAGACGTCGTCCCGTAGCGGACACCCCACACCTAGGCTGATCACCATGCTCCGACTGCTGGCTCCGCGCTACTGGGGCGGGCATCTGGCGCTGGTGGCCGCGATCCTCGCGGTCGCCTGGCTGTCCCACTGGCAGTTGGGCGCCTGGCGCGCCGAGAGGGCGACCGCGGCAGAGAACCGCGGCACGCTGGCCGCCGTACCCCTGGACCAGGTGCTCTCTGCGGACGCCCCCTTCACCGGCGAGATGCTCGGCCGCCAGGTGATCGTGCAAGGCGAGTGGCTGCCGCAGACCTTCTTCATCAGCGACCGGCAGAGCAAGGGCACCGACGGCTATTGGGTGGTCAGCCCGGTCACGGTGGCCAGCAGCGGGTCAGCCATCCCGGTCGTCCGAGGCTGGAGCCCCACCCCGAGTGCGCCCGACCTGCAGGGCGCCGCGGACCTGACCGGCTGGGCCCAACCCGGTGAGGGGTCCAACCAGGTCGACACCGATCCCACGGACGACACCTTCCCCGAACTCCGCATCGCCTCCCTCGTCCCGCGCATCGACGCCGACCTCTATGGAGGTTTCGTCGTGGCCCAAACCCCAACCGCCGGACTGAGCGCGGTCACCGAACACGACGTTCCGCCGGTCTCGCAGACCACCGGGCTGCGCAACCTGCTCTACGGCATCCAGTGGTGGATCTTCGGCGGCTTCGCGGTGTTCGTCTGGGTGCGCTGGTGCCGCGACCAACTGCGCCCAGTGCCGACGCCGCCGACCCCCACTGGGTAGGTTGGCCGGGTGCGCCAGATCTTCAACGCCTACCGCTACCTCGCCCTCATCGTCGGTGTGCTGCTGACCGTCCTCGTCTTCGTGGCGATGCCGCTGAAGTACTTCCCCGCCGACGGCAGCCAACTCCAAACCATCGGGGAGCAGTTGGTCTCCATCATCGGGATCACCCACGGCTGGTTCTACATGGGTTACCTCGTCGCGGCGTTCCTCCTGATCCGGCGTACGACGTGGAGCACCGGCTTCAAGATCCTCGTGCTCGCCGCCGGGCTGATCCCGATCCTGATCTTCTGGGTGGAGTCCCACGTGGCCGGCCGGGTCCGAGAAGAGTTCCCCGAGGTCACGTGAGGACCGCCTTCGTCCTCGGCGGCGGCGGCCTGCTCGGGGCCGTCGAGGTCGGCATGATCCGAGCGCTCCTGGAGCGCGACATCCGACCCGACCTGATCGTGGGCACGTCCGTGGGCGCGCTCAACGGGTTGCTGCTGGCCAGCGACCCCACCCTGCAGGTCGTCGAGCGGCTCACCCGCATGTGGATCGACGTTGCCGACAGCGGGATGGTCTATTCCGACGGCCCGATCAAGCAGGTTACCCGCGTGGTGCGCACCGGCACCCACCTCCACTCCGACGAACCGCTGCGCGAACTCCTCGTCGACCAGTTCGGCGACCAGACCTTCGCCGACCTTGCCGTCCCCTTCCAATGCGTGGCCGCCAGCATCGAACGCGCCGCCGAACACTGGTTCAGCGACGGCCCGCTGGTCCCCGCGGTCATGGCCAGCGCCGCGGTGCCCGGCCTGCTCCCTGCGGCCAAGGTGGACGGGGAGCACTTCCTCGACGGCGGCATCGTCAACTCGATCCCGGTCGGGCGGGCCGCGGAGTTGGGCGCCACCCGGATCTTCGTGCTGCAAGTCGGCCGGATCGAGCGCCCGCTGACCGCACCCACCAAGCCCTGGCAGGTGGCTCGGGTCTCCTTCGAGATCGCCCGCCGCCACCGTTTCGCCCGTGAGATGGCCGCGCTCCCCGACGGCGTCGAGGCGCTGGTCCTGCCCACCGGTGGCACCTCGCGCGACGACAACCCCCTGGGCTACCGCGACTTTTCCGCGATCAGCGGGCGCATCGACGCGGCGTACGACGCCTCGGTGGCCTGGCTTGCCGAGCACCTCCCGGAGAACCCGTGACCATCGCGGTCGCCCTGCTGCGGCGACTGGTGCTCGCGCCACTGATCCTGGTCGCGACCCTGCTCATGTGGACCACGATCCCGCTGTGGCTGCTCGGCACCGGGATCGCCTCGATGTTCGTGCCCGGCTGGCTGCGCCCGGTGCGACTGCTGTGGCTCCTGGTGCTGCACATGACCCTGGAGTCGATCATCTTGATCGAACTCCTCGGGCTCTGGATCATCAGCGGGTTCGGTCTGTGGATCCGCAAACCGTGGTTCGAACGCGTCCACTACGACATCGTCCAGACCTACCTGGTGATCTTCTTCGGCGAAGCGCGGCGGGTGCTGCGCCTCAAGGTCCGCACCGTCGGCCGCCCGCCGGACGCCTACCCGGGCTCACCGCTGCTGGTGCTGTGCCGCCACGCCGGGCCGGGTGACTCCTTCACGCTGATGTATGCCTTGATGCATTGGTACGCCCGCGAGCCGCGGGTCGTGCTCAAGGAGTCGCTGGCCTGGGATCCGGCCCTCGGGGTCCTGATGCACCGGCTGCCCAGCCGGTTCGTCACCCCCGGACAACCCGACTCCGAGGAGCGGATCGGGGAGTTGGCGGTGGGGCTGGACGAGAACGACGCCTTCGTGATCTTCCCCGAAGGCGGCAACTTCACCCCCGAACGCCGCGAGCGCGCCATCGCCCGGCTGCGCTCACTCGGATTCGAGGCGATGGCTCAGCGAGCTGAAGCCATGATGCATGTCCTGGCGCCGCGTCCCGGCGGGGTGCTGGCCGCCCTCGAGGCGGCCCCGGACGTCGACGTACTCATGGTCGCGCACACCGGCATGGACCACGTGCGCACCCTCGCCGATGTCTGGCATTCGCTGCCGATGGACAAGGAGATCCAGATGGCGTGGTGGCGGGTGCCGCGCGAGGAGATCCCCACCGAGCGTGAGGACCAGATCGAGTGGCTCTTCGACTGGTGGGCGCGCATCGACGCCTGGATCGACACCCATCGGCCGAGGGAACTACCCCGTCCGCCGCGCTCAGCCTGAGCCGCGCCAGGTGGGCTACTCGGTCTTCTCGTCCGCCTCGGGCTCTGCCTCGCCGGATTTCTCGACCGGCGCCACGTCTTCGACGGGGTCAAGCGGGGCAGTCTCCAGCGCGGCCTGCGTCCCATAGGACTCATCGGTCAGCGGGTCGCCGTGCGGCTCGTCCAGCGGGCTGGGCTCCACCTCGGGCTCAGCAACGGCTTCGGTCTCTGCCTCAGGAGCG
>CALMLL010000153.1 GCA_937868075.1 uncultured Marmoricola sp.
TGTCCGCGCGTCATCGCGGAATATTCACGAATGTGACTACATTGGGCCTGACAATCGGGCCGAACAATCGCCCAACCAATAAGGAGCTGACTCCATGATTTCGACCATCCTGTGGACCTTGATCGGGGGCACCATCGTCGGCGTGCTCGGCAAGTTCGTCGCTCCCGGTGGGCGCGACAACATCCCGCTGTGGCTCACGATCATCTGCGGTATCGCCGGCATGCTGATCGGCACGTGGCTCTACACCACGCTGGGCGGATCGGCCAACACCAAGGGCATCGACTGGTGGCGCCACATCACCCAGGTCGTGGTCGCTGCCGTGCTGGTCATGGTTGCCGCCATGGCGACGGGACGTCGCAGCGCCTGATCGCTGACGAACCACTCAACTGGCTTCGACCCCAGGGTCGGAGCCAGTTGCTTTTTTCAGGAGGCCAGCCCGAGGGCGCTCATGCGTTGGGTGTGCCGCTCGGTCAAGCGGGTGAACATCCGGCTCAATGAGGCCAGATCCATGCCTGGCCTGTCGATACCCCCGGCCAGGAGCGCGGTCAGGGCGTCGCGGTCGGCGGCGGTGCGCTGGGCTTGGGACAACGCCTCACCCATGAGTCGACGACCCCATAGCGCCAACCGACCCCCCAGGCGCGGATCGGCTTCGATGCCTGCTCGGACCCTGGTGACCACGAAGTCCCCGTGACCGGAGTCCTCCAGCGACGACACGATGAGGTCGCGGGTGTCCTTGTCCAAGAAGGCAGCCACCTCCAGATAGAAGTCCGCGGCCAGTCCATCGCCGACGTACGCCTTGATCAGGCCCTCCCACCAGTCCCGAGGGGCGGTGTGGGCGTGGAACTCGTCGAACGGCTTCTCGAAGGGCTGCATCGCCGCCACCGGGTCGGCGCCGAGCGCGATCAGGCGGTCCATGAGCGGTTGCACATGCCCGAACTCCTTGACCGCCATCGCCGCCATCGCCATCTTGTCGCCGAGGGTGGGCGCCATCTCGGCGTCGTCGACCATGCGCTCGAAGGCGGACAACTCCCCGTAGGCGATCACCCCGAGGAGGTCGACCACGGCGTCACGGTAGGCGCGGTCGCCGAAGTCGTCACTGAACTGGCTCACCAAGGCTTGGTTTGCTGGGTCTGCGGGCGACGTTTCGGTCATATCGGGAGGGTACCGATACCATGGCGTACGACGCCCCGTCGCCGCAGGCATCCGCCCGCCGGCCACATCGCCGATCGCCTCGCCCACACCGCCTCGGCAGTGCGTGAGCGGCAATCAGCAGGTCGAGCGCAGGGGCGCACGACGTACTCACAGAACAGGCAACATCCTGACCACCTTCAAAGAACTCGGGGTCCTCCCCGAGATCGCCGATGCTCTCGAACGAGCCGGCATTGTCACCCCGTTCCCCATCCAGGAGATGACCTTGTCGGTCGCTCTGATGGGCACCGACCTGATCGGCCAGGCCCGCACGGGCACCGGCAAGACCCTCGCCTTCGGGATCCCGGTCCTGCAGCGGACTGTCGCCACCCACGACCCGGACTACGCCGACCTCGCCGCTCCTGGAAAACCCCAGGCCCTCATCGTCACTCCTACCCGCGAACTCACCCTGCAGGTCGCCAGTGACCTGGTCACCGCC
The DNA here is from genome assembly GCA_937868075.1 of uncultured Marmoricola sp. Taxonomy (GTDB): domain Bacteria; phylum Actinomycetota; class Actinomycetes; order Propionibacteriales; family Nocardioidaceae; genus Marmoricola. The sequence continues at coordinate 1,628 of CALMLL010000153.1, forward strand.
GGCACCGACCGCGGCATCCGCGTCCTCACCGTCTACGGCGGGGTCCCCTACGAGCCCCAGTTGGACGCGCTGAAGGCCGGCGTGGACGTGGTGGTGGGCACCCCGGGTCGACTGATCGACTTGATGAACCGACGCTCCCTCGACGTCTCGCATGTGAAGTCGCTGGTGCTCGACGAGGCCGACGAGATGCTCGACCTCGGCTTCCTGCCCGATGTGGAGCGGATCATCCGCAACACCCCCGAGACCCGGCAGACCATGCTGTTCTCGGCCACGATGCCCGGTGCCATCGTCTCGCTGGCGCGCATGCACATGCGGCACCCGATGAACATCCGGGCCGAGTCCTCCTATGAGAACCAGACCGTCCCGGCGACGGCTCAGTTCATCTACCAGGCGCACGACCTCGACAAGCCCGAGATGATCGGCAAGATCCTGCAGGCCGAAGGTGCCGACCTCTGCATCGTGTTCACCCGCACGAAGCGGCAGGCCCAGCGAGTGGCCGACGACCTGGCCGAACGCGGGTTCCCGGCCAGTCCGCTGCATGGCGACATGGCCCAGGCGGCTCGCGAGCGGGCGCTGACCAAGTTCCGCGACGGCAAACTCAAGGTCCTGGTCGCCACCGACGTGGCCGCTCGCGGAATCGACGTCAGCGGGGTCACCCACGTCATCAACTACACCTGCCCTGAGGACGAGAAGACCTACATCCACCGCATCGGTCGGACCGGCCGGGCCGGCGCGTCGGGTATCGCGATCACGTTGGTTGACTGGGCCGACCTCCACCGGTGGAAGATGATCAACAAGGCCCTCGACCTGCCTTTCGACAACCCGGTCGAGACCTACTCCTCCAGCGACCACCTTCTCCACGACCAAGGCATCGCTCCTGGGACCAAGGGCCGGATCGCACCGGCCCAGCCCGCGGCCACGGCCGCACCCAAGTCGGGCGGAGCCAGAGCGGAATCACCGCAACGCACCGAGCGCGACGGGTCGGCCCCGAGTCGCACCAGGCCGCGTCGCAACCGCACCCGCACCCGCGGCGGGCGCACCGACGGCTCGCAGGCCGCTGCGACCGAGGCGGCCTCAACTTCGGATGCGGCCAAACCGGCCCGCAGTCGCGCTCGTCGTCGGCGTCGTAGCGGATCCTCCGGCCAGTCCGGCGCCGCCGAGCAGACCTCCTGATCGACAGCACATCGAGGCTCACCGGCTCGCGGTGAGCTGCGCTCAGGCGACGACGACCACCCTGGTGCCGATGGGGGCGAAGTCCCACAGCACGATCGCATCGTCGGTCTCTTGACGGATGCAGCCATGCGACTGCGGGGTGCCCAGTTGCGCGGTGGTCTGCACCGGTTGCCCGTCAAGCACCGGGATGGTGTGGAATCCGATGGCCGCGTTGGCGCCACGGGTGAAGCGGACGAAGTACTCCATCGTGCCGGAGTCGTCGACGCCCACGGCGTATCGCGAGCGCGAGTAGACCGCGTAGGAGCCCGGCTGCAGGTTGTTGGTCAGGCTGCCCGAGACGAGGTACGTGCGCTGGCTCGCGCCGTCGGCGTCAACCAGCCACACCCGCTGTTGCTGGATCGAGAACACAATCCGACGACCCGCGCCACTATCGGCCGGGATCGCGGTGGGTTCGGGCGGAGATGAGAGTTTGGGCAGGCGCGCCCGAGACGTGGTCACGTTGGCGGTCTGAGTCGCGCTGGGAGTCGCAGAGGGGGATGCGGTCGCACTCTCGGTCGGCTTCGTCGCAGCCCGGGCAAGGTCGGCGCCACCATCGGCCGCACTGATCGGGATCATCCCGAGCCCACCAACCAGAGAAACCGCCAGCACCGTGGTGGCCACGATCAGCGCGGCCACCCGGTCATAGCGGGGCCGAGGCTCACGCCCCCGCCGCGTCCTCACGTGATGGCCCATCAGCGGCGCGGTCGCTCCAGCAGCGCCTTGGCGACTGCGCGATAGGCCTGGGCACCCTTGTTGCTCCGGGGGGTCGTGCCCAGGATCGAACGGCCAGCTGCCGGAGCTTCGGCGAACCGGATGGTCTTGGGGATCGGCGGCTCGATGACCTCGAGGTCGTAGGTCTCGGCAATGGTGTCGAGCACGGTCCGGGCGTGGTTGGTACGCCCGTCGTACAAAGTGGGGAGCACGCCCCACACCTCGAGGCCCCTGTTGGTGAAGCGGCGTACGTCGTGCACGGTGTCCAGCAACTGGCCGACACCGCGATGGCTCAGGGTTTCGCACTGCAGCGGGATCAGGACTCCGTCGGCAGCCGTCAATGCGGCCACGGTGAGCACGCCCAGCGAGGGCGGACAGTCCAAGAGCACCCAGTCGTAGCGCCCGGCGTCCTCCACGGCGGTGCGCACCACGAACTCGCGACCGGTACGGGTCAACAGGTCGGCCTCGGCCCGCGCCAACTCGATCGTGGCGGGCAGCAGGTCGAGGCCTTCCTCGGTGGTCACGATCACCTCGGTCGGGTCCAGACCGCGGGTGAGCACGTGGTGGATCGAGGTGTCGAGATCCTCCGGGTCGATGCCGAGGCTGAAGGTCAGACAAGCCTGCGGGTCGAGGTCGATGAGCAGCACGCTCTGCCCGAGTTCGACAAGAGCCGCTCCGATGGAGGCAACGGTCGTCGTCTTGGCCACGCCCCCCTTTTGGTTGGCGACGGCTAGGACCCGGGTCTTGGAGGCGCTCATCAGGGCTATCTTGCCTGATCCGGTGCCCGATTCCGGCCTCGGCAGGGGCGCGGCCGCCCACACTGTGACCCACCTGGCATGGTTGAGGCATGTCAACTGCCTTGATCACCGGTGGCACCGCCGGAATCGGTCTGTCCTTCGCCCAGCGACTCGCCGACCGCGGTGACGACCTCGTTCTCGTCGCCCGCGATCAGGAGCGCCTCGAGGCCACCGCCGACCACCTGCGCACGGCGTACTCGGTGACCGTGGAGGTGCTGGCCGCCGATCTCAGCGTGCGCGAGGACGTGAAACGCGTCGAGGCCCGGTTGGCCGACGCCGAACGCCCTATCGACCTGCTGGTCAACAACGCCGGGTTCGGCCTCAAGAAACCCTTCCTCGCCAACGACGTCGACACCGAGCAGAACATGCTGGACGTACTGGTCGTGGCCGTCATGCGGCTCTCCCACGCCGCGCTCGGCCCGATGGTTGCTCGCGGCAACGGCGCGATCATCAACGTCTCCAGCGTGGCCGGCTACCTGCCTCGGGGGACCTACTCGGCCGCGAAGGCCTACGTCACCTCGTTCTCCCGCTGGGCCCACACCGAGTACGCCGACAAGGGAGTCCGCGTGATGGCCCTGTGCCCCGGTTTCGTCAAGACCGAGTTCCACGAGCGGATGAAGGTGTCGCGCACGTCGGCGCCGGACTTCATGTGGCTCGATTCCGATCGCCTCGTGGACGACGCGTTGGCCGACCTCGATGCCAACAAGGCAGTGTCGGTGCCCTCGGCGCTCTACAAGACGATCGTTGCCGGGTCGCGCTTCGTGCCGTTCGGGGCAGTGCACAAGCTCCAGGGGCTCGGGCGCCGCTGACGCGGCTCACCAGCGGTCGGTAGCCCCTCCGAAGGGCAGATCGAGGGCTTCAGGGCCGAACTGGGCGGCATCGCGGATCTCGATCTCCCCACCCCAGTCCAGGATCGACGTGGCCGGGTGCGCGATCACCCACAGCCAGCGCCCCTCCCATTCACCGACGAATGCGGCCGCCTGGAGCACCTCGTCGCCCTCGACCGGCACCGGCCACAGCGGAACGTGGTGGTCGTCGAGACGCACATGCAATGCCGCAGGCCCGTCTCCCACGGTTGGCCCGGGGTCGGCATGGGCAAGGCCAGCGATCCGTGCACCCAGCCCGACCAGTGGCTCCTCGGTGACCACGGTGAGGTCGATATCGCCGTCGAGGGCGCTGGGGCCGGTCGTCGTACACACCGTGGCCACGGGTCGCCCTCGGTCGTCCTCGGCGTAGCCGAGACCACTGAGGCTCACGTCTGGCTCCAGCGGCCAGGGCAGGTAGAGCGGGAGGCCCGCAGCAGCCACGACGACGGCAGCGAAGTCGTCATAGTCGGCCTGTCGGGAGCAGATCAGCACCGGCGCCCCGGGGTGGTGGGAACAGATTCCGTCGGCGGTGGGGGTGTCGCAGCGCGGGCAGCAGCGTTCCATGCTCACAGGTCTAAGCATTCCATCGCAGGATCACCGGCGTCTCGCGTTCGTGACCCAACACCGACAATGTGGCCGTGTCCAACCGGAAGAACCTGCCCTCGTCGACATCCTGACCCAGCCAGCGTGCGGTCAGCGAGCGCAACGAGTGCCCGTGGCCGAACACAAGCACCTTCCCACCCACCTCGGCGAGGCGACCGATCACCCGATCGCATCGGGCAGTCACCTCCTGCGGTCCCTCCCCGCCCGGGCAGGCGTGGGTCCACACCGTCCATCCGGGATCGCGTTCGCGGATCTGGGGGGTCGTGATGCCCTCGTAGTCGCCGTAGTCCCACTCGACCAGGTCCTGGTCGATCACGGCGTCGGGGAATCCGGCGAGTTCGGCCGTACGCCGTGCCCGCCGCCTCGGGCTGGTCAGTACCAGGTCGAAATCGTGAGGCAATCGGGCACCGAGATCGAGGGCCGCCAGCTCTCCGGCCGCGGTCAGTTCGAGGTCGGTGTAGGAGGTGTGCCGCCCGGCGGCGCTCCACTCGGTCTCGCCGTGACGCACGATCCAGACCTCACCAGCACTTCCGCCACTCATGTGCGGAGCCTACGGTGGCCACCATGCCCTCGCGCACTGCGCGGCTTTCGGTAGCCGCCGCCTTCTTCGTCCAAGGCCTCATCTTCATCTCGCTGACCACACGGCTGCCGAACGTGCAGTCGCGGTGGCATCTGGACTCGGTCCAGTTGTCGCTGATGATGCTGATGATGGTCGTGCTGGCCGGAGTCGGCTCACTCGTCGCCGAGCGTGCCTCGTCGCGGGTCCCCAGCGGAGTCGTTCTCCGGGCCGGGTTGTTGCTCATCGGCCTCGCGCTTCCGGTGCTCGCCCTGGCTTCCACACTCGGCACCTTCCTGGCCGGCCTGGCGGCGTACGGCGTGGCGCTGGGGGCGGTCGATGCGACCAGCAACGCCCAGGCGGTGGCGGTCGAACACGCCTATGGCCGCCCGATCCTGCCCTCCTTCCACGGCGCCTGGACGCTGGGCGGTGTCATCGGGGCGGCGCTGGCGCTGGTCGATCCCACCGTGTCGACGGCGGGCTGGCTGGCTCTGGTGGCGCTCGCTTCAGCGCTAGCCGCCAGGTTCATGGCGCGCGCCCCGGTGGTCGACCCGGACGCGGTCGCGGTTCCGCGCAAGCCACTGCTGCTGGTCGGTGCCGGGCTGGTGCTCTTCTACATGGTCGACACTGCCGCCCAGACCTGGGGACCGACCTACCTGGGTCACACCCTCGGCTCACCCGCCCGGTTGGTCGCCCTGGCGACCTTCCCCTACCTGATCGCCGCAGGTCTCATGCGCCTTGCCGGAGATCGGATGGTCAGTCGGTTCGGTGCTCCCCGGGTGTTGCGTATCGGTGCCCTGGTGGCGGCTGCTGCGCTGGCGCTCATCGTGTTCGCCCCGACGTGGCCGGTCGCGGTGGCCGGGTTCACCCTCCTGGGCGCCGGGGCCGCGGTGATCGCACCGTTGAGTTTCTCCGCTGCCGCCCGCATTGCCGGCGGCAGTGGTCCCGACCGGGCCGCGCGCGTCGATGCGGTGATCGCCCGCTTCAACCAATTCAACTACCTGGGCGCGCTGCTGGGATCGGTCGCCACCGGGCTGGTCGGCAAGGACTCCCTGCGGTACGGATTCGCGCTTCCGATGGTGTTGATCCTGCTGATGATTCCGCTGGCGCCAGCGTTCACCGGCCAGGAGGAGTAGGGCTAGGGGAAGGTGATGTGCGTGCCCACCCCAGCCGCGGTCGCCCGGTCATAGACCAATGATCCGAGCGCGATGTCGTCCATTGCGATGCCCATGTTGAGGAACATCCGCCGCCCACTGCTGGGCACGTCGTAGGCCCCTGAGACCACCTCAGCCAGATGTGTCACCGGCTCGGGGAAGTCGAAGAAGTACTTGCGCCCGGCCACCGAGCCGTATTGGCCCAGGTCGTCCACCGAGTACATCACCGCCTCGTGGAAGGCCGAGGTAGCCATCGCGTCGTCGTAGTCCACCGGGAGCAACAGCGCGTCGGGGTCGGTGTTGCGACAGTCGAGTTTGGGATCCAGGGCGACGGTGATCGTGGTGATCACGAGGTCGGCACCGGCCACGCAGTCCTCGGGAGAGGTGGCCTGCCTGGTCTCGCGGCCGTCGGCCTTGGCCAGCAACGCGGCCACCGCCGCCTCGCTGCGGTCGTACGCCGACACGTGCGTGATCTCCGGGTGCTCCTCCAACGCCACTTCGAGGTGGCGACGACCCTGAACCCCGCAACCCACGATGGCCAGACGGTGCTTGTCACCGGCCACGTGACGCATGGTCACTCCGGAGACGCCGGGGGTGCGCATCTCGGTGATCCACCCGCCGTCCATCAACGCGATCGGGCGACCGGTCTCGGCGTCGTTGAGGATGACCGCGCCGTAGATGTAGGGCAGGCCCTTGGCGTGGTTCTGCTCGTATCCGGCGACCCACTTGATCCCGATCTTGTCCGAGCCACCGAGGTAGGCCGGCATGGCGTGGATGAAGGAGTCTTCTCGTGAGGCCACCTTGGGCTTGGGCGGGTTCTGGACCAGCCCCTGAGCCTTCTGACCGAACGCCTCTTCGAGGACGTCGACGACCTCTTTCCAGGTGAGCCCGAGGCTCTCCAGGTCGGCGCGATTCAAGACCAGCATCTGATTCTCAGCCATACCGTCCACCCTAGACCCGGAAACGGGTTAGACCCGG
>CALMLL010000154.1 GCA_937868075.1 uncultured Marmoricola sp.
GGTTCGCCAAGACGGTGCCCCCATCGACCCGATTCCGTACATGCTCGAGCGCGGGACACCTCTCAACGGCAAGGCCGTCGCCCCCTCAACCCCACCTGGCACCGGCCCCATCGATCCGGGCGGGCAACAAGGCGGCATCGGCTTCGAACTTCCTCCACCGGGAACGCCACGCCTGAACTCGCTGAACAGTCCGCCGCTGCCGATCCCAGCCGACATCAAGGCCCTCTACCTGGCAGCGGCCGACCGCTACCACCTGCCGTGGGCACTCCTTGCCGGGATCGGCATGGAGGAGACAGCCCATGGCCGCAACAACACCACCAGCTCAGCGGGCGCCCAAGGCCTCATGCAGTTCATGCCGGCCACGTGGGCCCTCTACGGCGTCGACGGCGACGGGGACGGACGAGCCGACATCCGCAACGATGCCGACTCAGCGATGAGCGCAGCGAACTACCTCACTGCCTCCGGCGTCACCGCCGGAACCGAAGGGGTACGGCGGGCGATCTTCGCCTACAACCATGCCGACTGGTACGTCAACGACGTCCTCTACTACGCGGCCGCCTATGGCGGTGGCCTGGTTCCCGGCGACCCCAGCGACTGCGGCCCGGGCGGCCAAGGCAACCCCAACCTTCCACCGATCGACGACGCGAAGATCGTCGCAATGCTCGCCTGGGCTCAAAGTCACCTGGGCGACCCCTACGTCTTCGGCGCCAACGGCCCCGACGCCTGGGACTGCTCCAGCTTCACCCAGGCCGCCTACGCCCGCATCGGCATCGACATCCCCCGAACCGCCTCAGCCCAGCGCAACTGGCTCGCCGCCGGCAACGGCTTCCGCGTCCCCCCGGGCCAAGAACAGCCAGGCGACCTCCTCTTCGTCGACTCCTACCTCGGCCCCAATCAGATCGGGCACGTGATGATCATCTTCGACCCCGCCAAGCACCTGACAATCGAGGCCGGAGGCAGCAAGGTCGGCAACTACGACTACCGCCACTGGATCCACAACAACATCTACGAGGCATGGCGCGTCGGTGCCGTGGGTGTCACCCCCAAGACCTAGAGTCACCTAGAAAATAGGTAGTTTCTAGGTGACGATGGAGGGGCCATGAGGGACAGTGTCTACACACCGGGTGCAGGGCACCAGCCGCCCGTGCTGGCCGGCCGCAGCGAGCTCCTGCGCAACTGGGACCTGATGCTGAACGACGCCACCGCGCGTGGCCGGGTCCGCGCCCGTGACATCATCCTCGTGGGCCCGCGAGGAGTGGGAAAGACCGCTGCCCTGAGCGCGATTGCCACCCGCTCGGCCAGGCAGGGTATCGAGGTCGTCGGTCTCCAGGCCGTCGTCGGACAAGCCGGTCTGGTCGAGTCCCTGCTGGACCGTGCCCGCGCCCTCGCGGAGGCGGGAGAGGGGCCGTGGCGGCGCGCACGACACGCGCTCGAACGCATCGCCGCAGTCAACATGAGCGTCGCCGGCTTCGGAGCAGGGATCTCCACGCGAGAGACCGGCGCGACACCACGTCTCGACGCCGGCACCCTCGCGGCCGCGTTGGCGACGGTCGCCGAGGAAGTCCGCAAGGACGCACCGACCGGGGGTCTGCTCATCACCGTCGACGAGATGCAGGTCGCCGCCCCCGCCGATCTGGCGATCATCGCGGCCGCGCTGCACCGACTGAACGTCGACCACCCCAGCGCCGTCGTCGTCTTCGCCGGCACCGGGCTGCCGATGACCCCCGACCGGCTGCGCCAGGCCGGCGTCACCCACCCCGACAGGCTCTTCCAACTCGAAGACATCCCCTTGGCGCTCAGTCCCGAAGACACCCGCTACGCGATCACCGAGCCGGCCCGCGAACACGGAGTCACCTGGGACCCTGGCGCGCTGGACCAGCTGGCCAGGTTGACCAACGGCTATCCCGCCCACGTGCAGCTCTTCGCCGACGCGGCCTGGTCCGCAGCCACCGGACCAGACCGGATCACCCTGCACGACGTCGACGCCTCCCTACCCGATGTCACAGCCATGCTGACCCGCCGCACCCTCGGACCGAGGTGGGACAGGATCACCGACCGGCAGATGGAGTTCGCCGCCGCCGTGGCACTCCTGGGCGGGGACGTGCCCATCGCCACCGTCGCGACCGCCCTGGGCAAGAAGCAAGGTGAGATCTCGTGGATCCGCGACGACCTGATCAAAGAAGGGGACCTCTACAGCCCCCGACGCGGATACATCGCTCTGACCGTCCCCCTGTTCGCCGACTTCATCCTCGCCCGCTACAGCCAGGACCAACAGGGCCGGGCCACCGCACTGCTCACCCTCGAGCAGATGAGCGCGAACGTCGACGCCAAGCCGTCCCCGGGGACACCCGTGACCCCACCGCCAAGCCCCCGGGCCCTACCAGCGACCGAAGAACCGCAGCCATGACGCGGCACCACTGGGCCATTGGGGCAGACACATAGGTCCAGCCGTCGCTGATGGTTGCCGTGGTCAACGTGACCACGGCATCTGCAGTTTCTAACCCGAAGACCGCGGGTCGTCCGGGCTCCAGCACGGCCCCAATTCCGACAACTCAGCACGTAGCGGTGACCCTCCCACCCGTCCGAGCCGCATTAGGGGGCAGGACCACGACAGGGAGAGACCATGCAGCAGCGATCGCGACGCAACAACCCTTACCCGTTTACGTGGGAGATCCCACTGGCGCTAGCTGTCGGGGTGCTCTTCCTGCTCTTGACCGGCGTCCAGGCTGGCCGCTCGATTGCCAACCTTCTTGCCGGCAGCGGCTGGGTGTTCGTCGACCGCCCGCAACTGTTCACCAGCCTTGGCGGAATCTTCGCGGGCCACCCCGGGGCCGGTCTCCCACCCTTGACCCGCCCGGCCAGCAGCGGCCTGATGTGGGCCAGCATCGCTGTCGTGGAGTTCGTGGTCGTCATCGGTAGCGTGATCGCGCTCAAGATGGGCTTGGATCGGTGGGGGCCCGGACGCCTTCACGGCATGGCCACTCGCGCCGAGGCGGAGGCGTTGTTGGGCCGGACCCGGCTGCGTAAGCACGCCAAGGTGATCCGCCCCGACCTCTACGGCGCAAAGTGAGGCGACTGCGGGCCAGCGAGGTCGGCTGGCGCCTGGGTGACGCACGGGAACCGCGCGGCGGTGAGTTGTGGGTGCCCTGGGACCGGACCGCCGGAGTGATCGGACCACAAGGCTCCGGCAAAACCCTCGACCTGCTCGCGCCTGCGTTGATCGACGCGC
>CALMLL010000155.1 GCA_937868075.1 uncultured Marmoricola sp.
GCGTCGCCGAGGCCCTGGGCCTTGCCGTTGGCGGAGAAGGGGAACTTGGCAACCTTGACGTCATACCCGCGATCGGCGGCTTGGGCCTCGGTGTAGCCGAAGGAGGCGATCTGCGGCTGGCAGTAGGTCGCCCGCGGGATCATGTCGAAGTTGACTTCCATCGTCTCGGCGCCAGCGATGGTCTCGACCGCAACGACCCCCATGGCCTCGGCAGTGTGGGCCAGCATCAGCTTGCCGGTGACGTCGCCGATCGCCCAGATGCCGGGCACGTTGGTGCGGCCGCGCTCGTCCACGGCGATCGCACCGCGGTCGGTGGTGGCGACGCCGGTGTTCTCCAACCCATAGCCGTCCAGGCGCGGCGCGAACCCGAACGCGGCCAGGAACTTCTCGGCCTCCAGCACCGTTTCGTCACCCCCTGCCGCCGGTGCCACGGTGACGCGCACACCGGAGCCGTTATCCTCGACCGACTTCACTGCCGTGGAGGTCAAGATGGTGACGCCCAGCAACTTGTAGTGGCGCAGGAGTTCCTTGGACACTTCGGCGTCCTCGGTCGGCACGATCCGGTCGAGGAACTCCACGATGGTCACGTCGACCCCGAAGTTCTTCATCACGTAGGCGAACTCGACGCCGATAGCACCCGAACCGCCGATGATGATCGATGCGGGAAGCTGGTCGGAGAGGATCTGCTCCTCGTAGGTGACCACCCGCTCGGACAAGGTGACCCCAGGCACGAGCCGAACCTTGGCCCCGGCCGCGATCAGGAAGTTGTCGGCGGTGAGTTCGTCGGTGCCACCGTCGTTGAGATCCACCGACAGGGTCTTGGCGTCCTTGAAGGTGCCCCACCCGTGCACCTCGGTGATCTTGTTCTTCTTCATCAAGAAGTGCACACCCTTGACGATGCCCGCCGACACCGCGCGACTACGCGCGTGCGTCGGACCGAAGGACATCGTGGCATCGCCCTCGATGCCGAACTTCGCTTTCTCGTGGGTGAGCACATGAGCGAGTTCGGCGTTCTTGAGCAAGGCCTTGGACGGGATGCAGCCAACGTTGAGGCAGACCCCGCCCCAATACTGCTTCTCGACCACGGCCACCTTGAGACCGAGTTGGCTGGCACGGATGGCGGCGACGTAGCCACCGGGGCCCGCACCGAGGACGACGAGATCGAAGTGAGTCACAACGTCGAGACTATCGTCTCTGACATGCGCTTCTTGATCGCTGGTTCGTCCGGCTTCCTCGGCTCTCACCTCACCGAGCATCTGCGTTCCCACGGCCACGAGGTACGCCGCCTGAGCCGGTCTTCGGGCAGTGCTGACAGCAGCCGCTGGGACCCCTACCAGGGGTATGTGGACCCTGAGGAGATCGAGCAGGCCGACGTGGTGGTCAACCTGGCCGGATCCCCCACGGCAGGCAATCCGCACAGCAAGCAGTGGGCCCACGATCTTGAGCACTCCCGCGTGACGACTACGGCGGTCCTGGCCCGAGGCATTGCCGAATCCAACCGCAAGCCCGCCTTCCTCGCCGGCAACGGCATCTCCTTCTACGGCGACCGTGGCGAGCTCGCGTTGCCCGAGTCGGCGGACTCTCGAGGCAACGCCCTGCTCACCCGGGTCACCCGGGTCTGGCAGCAGGCAACCGAGCCCGCCCAGACGGCCGGGGCCAGGGTGGTCATCCTGCGCACCTCCCCTGTCCTGGACCGGCGCAGCGCACCACTGAAGCAGCAACTGCTCCAGTTCAAAGCAGGCCTCGGCGGTCGACTCGGCAGCGGGCAGCAGTACTTCCCATGCATCGGGCTCACCGACTGGATCCAAGCCGTGACCTTCTGCGCCGAGCACGACCTCGAGGGGCCGGTCAACCTGTGCCTGCCGGACGTGCCCACCAATGCCGAGTACACCCAGGCGCTGGCCGCCCTGGTTCATCGGCCCGCCTGGTTCCACGTCCCGGCCTTCGTGCTGGCACGCGCGGCCGGGGCGATGGCACCCGAACTCCTCGGCTCGGTGCGCGCCCGCCCGGAGGCGCTCCTCAATGCGACGTTCGAGTTCGCACACCCGAGCATCGAGTCGACGCTTCGGGCTGCGACCTCCTAGCTGTCTGGGGTCGGGGCTCGGTCACCAGGCCGCCGCTAGGACCTCGGCGTACACCTCCTGCTCGTCGACTTCCAACCCTCGGCGGCGAAACCAGGCGACCACGTTGGTGCAGTCGCGCAGGAGCAGGTCGGCGCCGCGTGGATTGGCAACCAAGTCCACGACTTGAGGTAGGTCGATGAAGACCAGGCGATCGTCGGCAACGAGGATGTTGTACGCCGACAAGTCACCGTGCACCAGCCCGTGCCCGGCCAGCATCAGCAGCGCGTCCCGCACCTGCTCGAACCAGCGCGCAGCTGTCGCCGGATCGGGTCGCGTCTGGGCCAGCCGTGGAGCAGTCTCGCCGTCATGGGAGATCCACTCCATCAGGATCTCGGTGCCGTCGATCTGCACTGGATAGGGAACCGCCAGCCCTGCCTTCCACAGCCTGACCAGCGCGTTCCATTCGGCAACCGCCCACTGCCCGGCAGCAACAGCACGGCCGAAATCGGTCTTGCGGGCCATCGCCCGCATCTCGCGAGAGTCGCGGACCTTGCGACCCTCGGTGTAGTCGGCAGAGCGATGGAAGTGGGAGTGCTCCGGTGAGCGGTAACGCTTGGCTGCCATGACGGCTACGTCGTGTGGGGCGTGCGGGTCGGCCCGTTCGATCAAGAAGACGTCGGCTTCTTTGCCCGTCTTGAGGATGCCGAGTTCGGTGTCGATGGCTCCGGCGGAGGTCTGGACCCATGCCGGTCGGGGCTCGGGGCCGCGACACAACGGCTCGACCGATTGCCAGGTCGACCAGCGCTGACGCGACTCATCGATGTCGTCGTACGTGCGGTATTCGAAGGTGAACGCTTCAGGGTTCGAGGCTTGATGCAAGGTAGCTCCAAGATGTTGCGATGGGCATGCTGACGCTGGTCTTGACACCCATGGCTTCCTCCTTGGTTGCTGGTCCTTGGGCGAGGCCAATCGGTTGGAGTGCTTCGCCGAGGCCACGCTAGGCCGGCCGAGAGCCGCCCGGCAACCGATTTTGACGGGTCAGCGCTCGCGCACCGCAGCCATCACCCAGGTGCGCGTGTCGGGGCCATGGTTGCGTCGCAAGAAGGTCAGCACCCAGTGCCGCAATCGGCTCGCGGGCAGTCGCACGCTCCCCTGCGCAGAGGTGGCCACCGCCGCCCGCAGGCGGTCGTCGACGCTCAACACCAGGACTCGGGGCGTCGACCTGAGGATGCGGACACGTTGAACCTGCCGCTCCATGCCCTCGACGACGAAACCCCGCGCTGTCCACTGGCGCAGCGACCGCACATCGGCGGCACCGGCACTGCTGCCCCTGGCATAGAGACGCTCCAGGGCCGCGACATCTCCTCGTGCCCAGGCCGAGGCACGCGCCTCATCCCAGTCGTGTAGGACGACCATCGGTGCAGGCAAGGGGGCTGCCGGCGAAGTCGGCGCGGCGACGAGCCGAACCGCCACACCACCCGCGACCGCCAGCGCGCTCAGGGTCGTCGCGATCACGATGGGGCGGGTCAGTGTCGAGGTCACCCCTCCAGGGTGCCCCGGACTCGACGTGCCTGCAGTCGGGAATCCACAGGCTGCCGCTCCAAGCAGGGCGAGACCCGTCGACGACGGCGTCGCAGTGCCGTCAGCGGTTCTTGATCGCCTCGATGATCGCGGGCAACACCTCGTGCATGTCCCCCACGACCGCGTAGGTCGCCTTGGTCACCATGGGCGCTTCGGCGTCGGTGTTGATCGCCAGGATCGCCTTGGAGGAGGAACAACCCGCCCAGTGCTGGATCGCACCGGAGATGCCGCACGGGATGTAGAGCTCCGGACTGATCCGCGAACCCGTCTGGCCCACCTGCTCGTGGTGAGGTCGCCACCCCAGGGAGGTCACCACACGGGACACGCCGACGGTCGCGCCCAGCAGTCCGGCCAACTCATCGACCGCGCCGAAGCCGTCGGGTCCGCCAGCGCCACGGCCACCTCCGACGACCACCCGGGCGGTCTTGAGGTTGCCCGACTGGTCAGCCTCACCGGCAGCGGTCGACACGACGCGAGCCACGAGGTCCTCGGGGCGCAGCAGTGGGTCGACGGCGACCACATGGGCGGCGGAGCCTCCGATCTCGCTGGCCTCCACCGCGTGGCCGGCCACCGAGAATATCGCGGGGCGGTGACCCAGACGCATGTCTTCGAGTGCGGCCCCTCCCATCACCTGGCGGGTGACGACGAAGGGCGCCAAGCCCGAGAAGGAGACCACGTTGGCCGCCATCGGGGCGTCGACACGGGCGGCCGCGTGGGCCAGCACCTCATTGCCGCGTTGGGTCCCGGCACCGGTGATCACGACCGCGCCGGCCATCTCCCGCGCGGTCAGGATGCCTGCCGCCCAACCAGAGCCGGAGTAGGCCGCGACATCGTCCCCGCCTACGTCGTACGCCGTGCGCACGCCATGTGCGCCGAGTTCAGCAGCGAAACCGGCGATGCCGACCCCCACCGCGTCGACGGCGATCCCGCCCCCGGCAGCACCGAGGTCGCGGGCGAAACGCAGCGTCTCCAGTGATGTGTCGACGAGCCCGTCCGGGCCGTGTTCGACGAAAACCAGGATCATCCTGGAAGCACCCCCAACCGAGCGAACAGATCAACAACGGCACCGGCTGCCTCGGGACCCTCCCCGAGGACCTGCACGTTCGAGGGGACCGGCGGGGGCAGCGTCAACTGCACGCGTGAGGCACCCATCGCAGTGCCGGACAACGCGCGGGTCTCGATGACGACCTTCTTGGCCGCCATCCTTCCCTTGATCGTGGGGTAGCGCGGTTCGACGCCCCCTTCCATGATCGCGACCACGGCAGGCAGCGGCAGCCGATAGGTCTCGCTACCGCCGTCGGGGCCGTCACCCACGCACACCGCGTGGTCGTCCTCGACCGTCACGGTCTTGATCCCGGTGACGACAGGGCGACCGAGCGCATGCGCCAACCGGATCGGCACCTGGAAGTCGCCGGAGTCCGCGGCGTCGTTGCCCAGCAGGATCAGGTCGTAGCCGCGGCCTTCACCCTCGTGCTCGGTGGCCACGGCGGCGATCTCGCGGGCAACGTCCGCCGGACCGAGGTCCTTGGGCTCGGCCTCCACGTGCACGGCGGCGCTCGCGCCCACCCCGAGCGCCGAACGCAACTGCTCGGCCGCCTCGGCAGGGCCCACGGTGATCACGGTGACGTCGTCACTGACTTGGACAGCCGTCTCCACCGCACAGTTCTCGTGGTCGCTGATGGTGAAGCCCGCGAACCGTCCGTCGACGGCCTGAGCGTCCTCGGTCAGCACCACCTGGCCCGAGGAGTCGGGCACGCGCTTGACGCAGACCAGTGCTCTCACTTGAGTCGCTCGTTGGCCGGGTCGAGCAGCGGGGTGGCGTCGATGGAGCCGACCGTGACCGGGTAGAGCTCCTCCATGTAGGACACCGCCAACTGGTTGCCCACGACCGCCTCGTCGACTGGAAGGTAGGCCAGCAGGATGTGCTTGCCCAAGGAGGGGGCCGACCCTGCCGTGGTGACGTAGGGGTGGTGGCCGTGACCGTCGGTGAGCTGTCCGCCATCGCGGGTCATGATCGGTTCCCCACCCAACATGTAGCGCTTGACGCCGGTCGAGGACGTGTGGTCGTCGACGGTCATCGTGCACAGGATCGTCTGCGGCGCGGCCTCACGCTGGGCGAGGTAGGCGTCGCGCCCGACGAAGTCGGCAACCTTGACCTTCGGGCGCTGCATGCCGGCCTCGACGATGGACCGCTCGGCGTCGAGCTCGGCGCCGAAGGCGCGGTATCCCTTCTCGATGCGACCCGTCGTGGCGTACACACCGATCCCGACCGGGACGGCACCGTGGTCACGACCTGCGGCCAGCAGGGCCTCCCACAACTGCGCGGCGGCACCCATCGGCACGTAGAGCTCCCACCCGAGTTCTCCGACGTAGGAGATCCGGGAGGCCAACACTGGGGCGGAGACCCCGGAGACAGCGATCTCGCGGCAGGTGAGGAACCCGAATCCCGCGTCGGAGACGTCGTCGCTGGTCAGCGAGGCCAGGATGTCGCGGGCCTTGGGGCCCCACAGGCCGATCGTGGACAGGTCGGAGGTGTGGTCGGTCAAGGTGGCGCCATCAGCGAGGTGGTCGGCGAACCATTTCTTGTCGGCCATGCCGTGAGCGCCACCGGTCACCACGCGGAAGTGGTCATCGCCCAGTCGCATGACCGTGAGGTCCGACTTGAAGCCACCCTTGGCGTCGAGCACCGGGGTGTAGATGACCTTGCCGACCGCGACGTCACACTGTGCGACGCAGGTCTGCTGCACACTGGCCAGCGCGCCGGGCCCTTCGATATCGAAGATGCAGAAGGCGGTCAGGTCGATCACGCCGGCGTTCTCTCGCATCGCCAGGTGCTCGGCATTGATGATGGGGCTCCACCACCGCGACTCCCACTCAGCGGTGCGCGGCATCACCGCGTCGCCGTACTTCTCCACCAGGGCTGCGTTCGAGCCATACCACCATGGCCGCTCCCAGCCGACGGTCTCGTAGAAGACCGCACCCAACTCGCGCTGCGAGTCGTGCATCGGCGAACGGCGTACGTCGCGGTCGGACTCGTACTGCTCGGCAGGGTGGATGATCCCGTAGGTCTTGTTGAAGGACTCGCTGGCTCGAGCACGCACGTGTGCCCGCTCGGTCTCGTGGGGGTAGAAGCGAGCGATGTCGGAGTGGGACACGTCGATGTCGCTGTAGCCACGAACCAGCCATTCGGCGACCGCGCGTCCGGTGCCGGGCCCCTCCTTGATCCAGATGGCCGCGGCCACCCACAGGCCCTTGACCTCGGACTCGCCCAGGATGGGCATGCCGTCGGCGGTCAGCGAGAGCAGGCCGTTGATCGCGTAGCGGATCTCAGCCCCGTCGGCACCCAGGAGTTCGGGCATCAGTTCGAGGGCCTGCTCCAGCTGCGGGTCGAAGTCCTCCTCGGTGAAGGGCATCTCGGTGGGGCTGAGTTTGGCCTGCTCCAGGGTCGGAATCTCTTCGGGCTCGTGAAGGATCGGGCGGTGTGCGTAGGAACCCACCTCCATGTCGGCGCCGTGCTGACGCTCGTAGCAGAAGGTGTCCATGTCGCGCACGATCGGGAAGCTGATCTCACCTTCGCGCTCGGCCAACTGCGGGCAGGGGCCGACCGAGATCATCTGGTGGACTGCCGGGGTCAGGGCGATCTTGATCCCGGCCATGTCGCCCAACTTCGGGCTCCACACGCCGGCCGCGATGACGACGTACTCGGCCTCGATGGT
This sequence comes from uncultured Marmoricola sp., assembly GCA_937868075.1. Lineage (GTDB taxonomy): Bacteria > Actinomycetota > Actinomycetes > Propionibacteriales > Nocardioidaceae > Marmoricola. Next base: position 7,361 of record CALMLL010000155.1, read on the forward strand.
GCCCTTGTTGGTGTGCACGCGGGTGATCCGGCGCCCGCCGCCAGGCACGTCCTCGGTGTCCAGCGCAGTCACTTCGACGTTGGGAACGACCGTGGCGCCGGCGGCCAGTGCCTTCTCTCGCATGATCGTGCCGGCGCGCAGCGAGTCGACCACGCCGACCGTGGGACACCAGAACGCACCGATGAATTGATCGGTCTCGATGAACGGAACCTTCTCCTTGACGAACTCAGGATCGACCAGCTCGGCCTCGATCCCCCACGCCTTGGCGCTGGACATGCGCCGACGCAGTTCTTCCATGCGCTCTTCGGTGCGGGCGATCTCGAACCCACCCGACTGGGTGAACACACCCATCTCCTGGTACTGACGCACCGAGTCCTGGGTGAGGTCGGTCATCTCGCGGGAGTGGTCGACAGGGAAGATGAAGTTGGACGCGTGCCCCGTGGAACCGCCGGGGTTAGGCAGCGGACCCATGTCCAGTTGAACCACGTCGGTCCAGCCGAGGTCGGTGATGTGGTGCACCAACGAGTTGCCGACGATGCCGGCACCGATGACAACGACCTTGGCAGAGGCAGGTACGTCGGCCATGAGTTCTCCCTAAAGCAGTGTTCGAGATGTGGGGTTTGGATGCTGTCGAGCCGCATTCCTGCGGACCCTGATTGTTGCGCTATAAGCAACGCAGTGCGTATTGCGGAACGATTCGCCCTCAGTGTCGCACCTCCCCCCGGGCGCATGCAATGGCGCTCGCAGGGGCGAAGCGATCAAATTCCGCAGCAGCCGGGCGCTGACCACAAGGGCCGCCGAGGGCAAAACAGGTGGTGCCCCCACCACGGTCGCGATGGGGGCACCACACCGGTACTACTTGATCCAGGCGTCGACCTTGTCCTGGTTGTCGGCGATCCACTTCTTGGCTGCATCCTCCGGCGACATCTTGTCGGCGGTGATGTACTTCGCCACGAGGTTCTGGTCGTCGTTGGTCCAGGTGAAGGCCTTCACCAGGTTCGCAGCAGTCGAACCGGAATCCATGAACTTCGTGGCCGCGACCTTCTTCAACGGGGTGTCGGCGTAGTCGCAAGCGACCTTGGCCTTGTCGGCGTCACAGCCGTCGGAGTACGGCGGCAGCGCAACCCGCTTCATCGGGACCTCGGCGTGGATGTACTGCGGCTCCCAGAAGTAGCCGATCAGCCATTCCTTGTTCTCCTGAGCCTTCTTGAACGCCTCGACCGTGGCAGTCTCACCACCGGAGAAGACCACCTTGAAGTCCAGGTTGAGGTTCTTCACGATGGCCTCGTCGTACTGGGTGTAGGTCGGGTCGGAGCCCAGGAACTGGCCCTTGCCGCCCGACTCCGAGGTCGCGAAGTCCTTGGCGTACTTGTTGAGGTTGTTGTAGTCCAAGACGTCGGGGTGCTCGTCAGCCAGCCAGCCAGGGACGTACCAGCCGATGATGCCGACGTTGCCCGGCGAGCCGAGGTCGACTGCGGAGCCATCGGCAACAGCAGCCTTGAGCTCTTCGGCGTGTGACCACTCTTCGAGGATCACGTCACCGTCTCCGGAGGCGAGCGCCTTGTAGGAGGGGCCACCTTCCTTCAGTTCGACGTAGGTGACGTTGCAGCCCAGCTTCTCCTTGGCTGCTTCACCCACGACGTACGCGTCGGCGGTGTAGCCGACCCAGGGGTTGACGATGATCTTGAAGTCACCGCAGTCCCCGCCGGCCGCAGCCGCCTTGGACTCGTTGGCCTTGGTTGCATCGGACACCGAACCGCCACCACATGCCGACAGCGCGAAGAGCGCGCTCGCAGCGACAGCGACGAGACGAGCACCCTTGGTGTTCAACTGTCTCATTCCTTCTCCTTAATTGTGTCGCCCTCAAGCGGGCACTTCGTCGGGCGATGTCGCCCTAGTCCGCGCCAGCGCGCGCTGCCGCAGCGCGCGTGATGCGGTCGATCATGACTCCGAGCAAGACGATGGAGAGACCCGCCGCCATGCCCTTACCCGAGGCTTCTTGGTGTGCCAGGCCATAGATCACGTCGTAGCCCAAGGCGCCGGCGCCCACGAGACCGCCGATGACAACCATGGCGAGAACGTAGAGCAGGCCCTGGTTGGTGGCCAGCACCAACGACCCCTTGGCCATGGGGAGTTGCACCTTCGTGATCTCCTGCCATGTGGTCTGGCCCACCGACCGCCCGGCCTCGACGGTGCCCGGGTTGACCCCGCGCACACCGTCGGCCACCAGTTTGATCGCCGCCGGGGCGGCGTAGACGATGGCGGCCACGATCGCGGTGAACCGAGTGGAATCGAACAACGCCAGCACCGGGATGAGGTAGACGAACGCCGGGATGGTCTGACCGGCATCCAGGATCGGGCGGATGATCAGGTCGGCACGCTTGGATCGCGCCATCCAGACACCGAAGAACAGCGCCAGCACCATCACCAGCAAGGTGGCCACCAGAGTCATGTTCAAGACGACCATCGAGTCGAACCACACGTCGAGCAGCCGCAGGCCGAGCAAGCAGATCAGCGTTGGTACCAGGGCCTTTCGACCACCGATGATCAATCCGATGATCAAGATGGCGGCGAAACTGAGCCACCACGGGGAAGTCGACAAGAGCGCCTGCATGGGGTTGAGCAGACCGTAGGTGATCGCGTCCTTGAGTGCTCCGGCCGGGCCGCTCAACGAGGCGACAGTCGCATCCATCCACTTGTTGGCCGCGTTGGCCACATTGGTGCCGAGTTGGCTCTCCGGGAAGACCGCCGCATTGAGGGCATAGGTGGAGTACCACACCGCCGCGGCTACCGGAACCAGAAGTGCCCCGAGAATCACCCGCCGGCGCTTGACGTTCTCCCCGCCGCCACGAGCGATCAGTTCGGACCGCTCACTGGCAGCGGTGGTCAGCCGGTCGAGCATGATCCCCATCAGCACGATCAGCATGCCGGGGACCAAGCCACGGCCGAAGTCGTTCTGGGTCAGTGCGGCCAGCACGGGCTTTCCTAGGCCGGGGCCGTTGACGTAGGAGGCGATGATCGCCATCGAGAGCGCGGCCAAGATGGTCTGGTTGAGGCCCAAGATGATGGTCTTGCGAGCCATCGGGACCTGCACCTTGACCAGGCGCTGCCAGGTCGACTGGCCATAGGAGTCGGTCGCCTCCAGCACGCCCGGGTTGGTGTCCCGGATCGCGAACCCGGAGATGCGCACGATGGGCGGCAAGGCGTACGCCAACGTGCAGATCACCGCCGCCGGCGCACCGATGCCGAAGAGGATGAACACGAAGATCAGATAGACGAAGGTCGGCATCGTCTGCAGCAGGTCCAGCAACAGCGTGATCACCGTGGCCGCACGCTTGCTCACCCCGATCAGGATCGCCAACGGCAAACCCAGAAGCACGGCCAGCACGACTGAGACGAAGGTGACGACCAGCAGGCCCATGGAGTCCTGCCAGAACCCGAAGATGCCGAAGGACAGGAAGGAGGCCAGCACCAGCACCGCAATCCGCCAGTTGGCCAACGCATAGCCCACCCAGGTCGCGATCGCGGTCACCCCGAGCCACCCGATCACCGGGGCGGGGCTGGGGGCGCTGGGGAGGGCGACCAGTTTGCTCAAGAAGTCGACGATGGCGTTGATCGCGGTGTTGACCGAGTCGGTGAAGGCGTTGTTGCCCAGTCCGGCACCGAGCTTGGCCAACTTCACGTGCAGATCGGTGAGGTCCAGCCCGGCGAGATACAGGGTGTTGTGACCCTTCGTGAAGGACCAGACGAGGATCCACACCACGATCGCGGCCAGCACCCCGACCCACCGGGGAATCCGCTTCTTGGGCTCCGGCTCAGGAGGCGCGGCGCCCAACTCGACCGGGCGATCGAGGGTCGAGGCCGACATCAGTCTTCCTCCGCCACAACCACGCGCAAGATGTCTTCGTCATCGACCATGCCGACAATCTTCCCGTCCTCCGAAACCCGGACCGGTCCACGGTTGGCCAGCACGCTGCGGGCCGCCTCACGAACCACGGTGTGGGCTGGGAGCACTGGGCTGTCGGCGCCGACCTCGTCGCTGACCGGCCTCATGACCCACTTGAGGGTGAGCACGTGCGACTTGGGGACATCGCTGACGAACTCCCGGACGTAGTCGTCGGCCGGGGCGCCGACCACCTCGTCGGGGCGGCCGATCTGCACGACCTCGCCGTCGCGCATGATCAGCACCCGGTCGCCCAACTTGAGAGCTTCGGCGAGGTCGTGGGTGATGAAGACCATCGTCTTGCCCAACTCGCGGTGCAGTCGGATGACCTCGTTCTGCATGTCGCGCCGGATCAGCGGGTCGAGAGCCGAGAAGGGCTCGTCGAACAGCAGCAGGTCCGGGTCACCGGCCAGGGCCCGGGCCAGGCCGACACGCTGCTGCATGCCGCCGGAGAGTTGATCGGGATAGGACTTCTCATAGCCCTTGAGGCCCACCAACTCGGTGACTTGCGCAGCCGTCGCGCGGCGGTCCTTCTTGCTGACTCCGCGGACCTCCAGTCCGTAGGCCACGTTGTCGATCACCGACCGGTGCGGCAAGAGACCGAAGTGCTGGAACACCATCGAGACGTGGTTGCGGCGAAGATCGCGCAGTTGGGCCTCCGACGCCGCCGTCATGTCCTGGCCGTTCATCACCACCGATCCGGCGGTCGGCTCGATCAGTCGGGTCAGCAGGCGCACCAGGGTCGACTTTCCGGAGCCGGACAGACCCATCACGACGAAGACCTCACCGGGGGCCACGTCGAAGGAGACGTCCTTGACCCCGACGACGTTGCCGGTCTTCTCCTTGAGCGCCGAGCGGCTCAGTTCGGCGTCGGGAGTGCCGATGATCCGGTCGGCCCGCGGACCGAAGATCTTCCACAAGTGCTCGACGTGCAGGGCGGATTCGGTCATGTCGGCTCCTCAGCGTGCGGCGTTGGGGTGACGTTATTGCGCGGGTCGCCCGGTGGATAGAGGGTCGAACCGTCCCGATGGCGGTAGTAAGGCACCGCTGTCGGGGCCAGCGGAGTGTTGCCGAGGATCAGATCGGCGGCCTTCTCGGCCACCATCATCACCGGGGCGTAGATGTTTCCGTTGGTGACATAGGGGAAGACGCTGGCGTCCACGGCACGTACGCCGTCAAGCCCGTGCACCTTCATCGAGGTGGGGTCGGTCACCGACATGTCGTCGATGCCCATCTTGGCCGTGCAGGAGGGGTGGAGCGCCGTCTCGGCGTCCTTGCGCACCCACTCCAAGATCTCCTCGTCGGTCTCCACGCTGGGGCCCGGGCTGAGCTCACCGTCGTTGAACGGCGCGAAGGCGGGCTGGTTCAGGATCAACCTGGCCGTGCGGATCGCTTCCACCCATTCGCGGCGGTCGGTCGCAGTGGAGAGGTAGTTGAACAGCATCTTGGGGTGCTGCTTGGGGTTGGTGCTGGCGATGCGGATCCAGCCGCGGGTGTCGGCGTACATCGGGCCGATATGGACCTGGTATCCGTGCCCTTTGGTGGGCGACGTGCCGTCGTAACGGATCGCGATCGGCAGGAAGTGGAACATCAGGTTGGGCCAGTCGACATCGTCGTTGCTGCGGCAGAAGCCGCCGCCCTCGAAATGGTTGGTGGCACCGAGCCCGGCGCGACCGAAGAGCCATTTGGCCCCGATCATCGGCCGCTTGTGCCAGGCCAGGCCGGGGGCGATCGAGACCGGCAGTTTGCTGGCGTACTGGATATAGACCTCGAGGTGGTCCTGGAGGTTCTCCCCCACGCCCTTCAGGTCGTGCACCATGTCCACCCCCAGCGGGCGGAGATGGTCGCTGTTGCCGACCCCGGACAGTTGCAGCAACTGCGGAGTGTTGATTGCGCCACCGCACAGGATCACCTCGCCGGCCGACGCATGCCGCTGGGCACGGCCGGCCCGGAGGTAGTCGACCCCGGTGGCGCGGGTCCCGTCGAAGGTGATCCTGGTGGCGTGTGCCAAGGTCTCCACGGTGAGGTTGGGTCGCTTCATCACCGGGTGCAGGTAGGCACGGGCCGCACTCCAGCGACGCCCGTTCTTGATGTTGCGGTCGAAGCGGGCGAACCCTTCTTGACGGTATCCGTTGACGTCGTCGGTCAGCGGGAACCCGGCCTGCTGTGCGGCCTCGAAGAAGGCCCCGAAGAGCGGGTTCTCCGCCTTCCCGCGCTCCAGCCACAGCGGACCGCTCCCGCCACGCCACTGGTCAGAGCCGTCGGAACCGTTCTCGAGGTGACGACTCTCCATGCGCTTGAAGTAGGGCAGGCAGTGGAGGTAGTCCCACGTCTCCATGCCGGGGTCGGCGGCCCAGCGCTCGAAGTCCATCGGGTTGCCCCGCTGGAAGATCATCCCGTTGATGCTGCTGGACCCGCCGAGCACTTTGCCGCGGGCGTGATAGATCCGCCGCCCGCCCATGGCCGGCTCCGGCTCGGTCTCGTACTTCCAGTCGTAGAAACGACTACCGATCGGGAACGGCAAGGCCGCCGGCATGTGGATGAAAGGGTCGATCCGGAAGTCGCTGCGCCCGGCCTCGAGCACCAGGACCGACGTGCCCGGATCGGTGCTGAGGCGGTTGGCCAGGGCACTGCCCGCGGAACCGCCACCCACGATCACGTAGTCCCAGTGCTTGCTCACGAGTCCTGTCCTCCGTCCGGGTCGCCGAACCAGCCTTGGGGTCCGGGGTCGAGGTTGCGCCAGATGTGCTTGGTTTCGCGGTACTCCTCCAGGCCGGCCTGGCCCAACTCGCGCCCGATGCCCGACTGCTTGTATCCGCCCCACTCGGCCTGAGCCACGTAGGGGTGGTAGTCGTTGATCCAGACGGTGCCCATGCGCAAGGCGCGGGCGACGCGGTCAGCCTTGGCGGCATCTGTGGTCCAGACCGCTCCGGCCAGGCCATAGATGGAGTCGTTGGCCAACCTGATCGCCTCGGCCTCGGTGCGGAACGACTCGACCGTGAGCACCGGGCCGAACGACTCCTCCTGCACGCAATGCATCTTGGAATGGCAGCGGTCCAGCACGGTCGGCGGGAAGAAGAAGCCCTCGGCAAGGTCGCCGGTGGTGACTCGCCCGCCGCCCACGCGCAGCACAGCGCCCTCATCGACCGCGCGGTCGACGTACGCCTCGACCTTGCGCAGATGGGCTTCGGAGATGAGCGCTCCGGTTTCGGCGTCGGCATCGAACGGCCCGCCGAGTCGGATCGATCCGGCACGCCGCACAACCTCGTCGACGAACTCGTCACGGATCGTGTCTTCGACCAGCAGTCGCGCCCCCGCCGAGCAGACCTGCCCGGAGTGCAAGAAGATCGCGGTCAGAGCCATGTCGAGCGCGGCGTCACGGTCGGCGTCGGCGAAGACGATGTTGGGGTTCTTGCCACCCAACTCCAAGGCGACCTTCTTCACCGTGTCGGCGGCCGCCTTCATGATTCGTTTGCCCGTCTCGAGGCCTCCAGTGAAGCTGACCAGGTCGACGCGATGATCGGTGCTCAGCGGTGCCCCCGCATGGGGGCCGTCACCCACGACGAGGTTGGCGACTCCATCAGGAAGACCAGCCTCCGCCAACAGACGCATCAACATGATCGCTGTGTGGGGAGTCAACTCACTGGGCTTGAGGACGAACGTGTTGCCGGCGGCCAGACACGGGGCGACCTTCCAGGCGACCTGGAGGAGCGGGTAGTTCCACGGCGTGATCAGCCCGCAGACGCCGACAGGCTCGTGGATCACCACGCTGCTGACGTCGTCTCGACCCACATCGACGACTCGCTGCGCCGCACTGGCCTCCGCGACGGCCACCCGACCGAAGTGTGCGAAGACGCTGGTGACGTCGTCGACGTCGTACTCGCTCTCGACCAGGCGCTTGCCCGTGTCAAGCGACTCGGCCCGAGCTATCGCGTCCTTGTCGCGCTGGAGGAGGTCGGCGACCCTTAGGAGGAGGGCGCCGCGTTCGGCGACCGGGGTGTGTGGCCACGGACCGTGGTCGAAGGCGTGCCGTGCGGCTGCGATGGCATCGCGGGTGTCATCGGCCGAGGCCTCATCGATCTCGGCAACCAGATGACCGTCGGCAGGGCATCGGATCTCGCGCCGACCACCGGCTTGGGCGTGGCGCCATTGCCCATCGACAAGGATCTCCGGCACACCACTCCCCTTTAGACGAGTTGCGTATGACGCAACGCATTGCTTATCTCGCAACACTATGTGATCTGGATCATCTTCCGAGGGCGCTCCCCCGTCAAGGCTCTACCGCGCAATGTGGACCATTCGTGACCTGCACAAAAACGCAATGGAGGCCCGACCATCGCGGTCGGACCCCCATCGGTGTGGATCTCAGCTCAGCCCATCTCCACCGGCCAGCCCTTGGCCTTCAAGTGGGCCGTGACCCGCTCGATGTCGGCCTGGGTGGGGCTCTCGTGGATCTGGCGGGCGATCGCCTCCTCGATGTCTGTCGAGGTGGCCGCAAGAAGACCATTGGCCTTCAACTCGCGAGTGACTGCCTTGACCTCACGCTTGGTCAAGCGGCGCTCCAAGATCGCCACCAGCGGGATGAAGTCGCCCTCGGGCACACCTTCCGGGTAGCCCGCACGGAGCCAGTTGACGACCCCGGCAAGGGCGCGCCCGACGACGCTGCCCTCTCCGTCTTCATCCTCGCCCGAGGCCGGGTTGGCCAGCGGCCAGCCCCCGGCAACAAGCTTGCTGGACACCTTGGCGATCTGTTCACCAGTGGCTTGGCCGTCCTTCTTGGCACCCATCAGGGCAGCGAAACCAGCCACCTGGTCACCTGAGAGGAAGTCCCTCAGGATCGCCAGGAGCGCCAGCCGGTCCGCGGCAGGTACGCCGTCGGGGTAGGCCGCTCGAATCCACAAGAGCACGCGATCCAAAGTCGCAGAACGTTCCATGATGATTCCTCCTTGCGACTACGGCTTGGGGACCAGGACCGGGAAGATGTGCTCAAAGCTCACAACCTTGCCCAAGCCCGCTCCGACGATGATCATGATGCCGACCATGACGGCGAACGCGACAGCCGCGAAGCACACCCAGGCCAGCACCTTGTTGGCGATCGAGGGGGTCGGGGCCGGACCGTCGGCGACGGCCGGACCAGCCAGGAAACGAACGCCCAGCGCGAAGATGATCGGCAGACCCGCTCCGACGAAGAAGCCGTTGTACAACAGGTCCCAAGCACCTTGCAGGGACAACCGCACAGTATCCATTTCCTACCTCACTTGACCTTGCGGACGGGCGGAGCGCCCTCCCAGATCTCGCCCACGTTGTGGTGGTCCACCTTGTGGTCGCGAGAGCGATTGAACATGTAGCCGGCACCGGCTACCAGCAGCACCATGATCACCAGCGGTCCGGCAGCACCGCCGAACAGGTCCGCGATCCACCACATGAGCGCACCCAGGAGGCCGGCAGCAGGCAGGGTCGTCGCCCAGGCGACCACCATGCGTCCCGCGACGCTCCAACGCACGTGAGCGCCGGGGCGTCCCACACCCGAACCGAGGATCGAGCCACTGGCTACCTGCGTGGTCGACAGCGGCACACCGAGGTGGCTGGCAGCCAGGATCACTGCGGACGAGGCGCCGTCGGCGGCCATGCCCTGTGGAGCGGTGATCTCCACCAGACCCTTGGACAGCGTGCGGATGATCCGCCAACCGCCGAGGTAGGTGCCACCGGCAATGGCCAGCGCGCAGATCAGCTTCACCCAGAACGGCACGCCGTCCTCCAGGCCGACACTCCCGTAGGCAATGAGGCCGAGGGTGATGACACCCATCGTCTTCTGGGCGTCGTTGGTGCCGTGGGCCAGCGAGACCAGCGACGCGGCGCTGATCTGGCCCCACTTGAAGCCACGGGCCGAGCGTTGCTCCTCGCGACCAGCGGCCAGCTTCATCACGACCCAGGTACCGACCATGGCGATCACGCCGGCGATCACCGGAGAGAGCACGGCCGGAACCAGGATCTTGCCGACCACACCGTCGATCTTGGTGCCGTCACCGACCCACTTGACGCCCGAGGCGCCGAGTCCGGCCAGGGTGGCGCCGATGATGCCGCCCAGGAGGGCGTACGACGAGCTGGACGGCAAGCCGAGCAGCCAGGTGAACATGTTCCACAAGATGGCGCCGATCAGACCGGCCAGCACGATCACCAGCAACGCGTGCCCGTGGTCGTTGACCAACTGCGGGAGCGGCGTGCCGTCATCGGCTTGCAACTTGACCACGGAGTTGGTCACGGTCAGCGCCACAGCGACGGAAAGGAAGGCGCCCACGAGGTTCATCGTCGCGGCGAGCGCGACGGCGGTCTTGGGCTTGAGGGCACCGGTGGCAATGGAGGAAGCCACTGCATTTCCGGTGTCATGGAAACCATTGGTGAAGTCAAAGAAGAGGGCTGTGCCGATAACGCACAGCAGAATCACGAGAGCCACTGTCACACTGCTCACGATGGTGGCAAACGGCCCCATGACACAAATGATTGTGAATCCGTTCACCAAGTGTTCATCTTCTCGCCACAGCCCGTTTGCGAGATCGCCAACATCGCCGCCTATAAGGCGCGGCGCACGCGCGCGCGACGTGTTAGCGGTTGCCCCAGCCGAGGCGGTGGCTGACCTCGTGGGCCGCAGCAACACAGGCCGGAACGACGTTGGCCAACTTGTCCTGGTCCAGACGGAAGGTGGGACCGCTGACCGACATGCTCGCGATCACGTCGCCATGAGCGTTGCGGATGGGGGCTGCGATGGCGGTGAGACCGACTTCGAGTTCATCGACGGCAACGGCGTACCCAGCCAGGCGCACTTTGTCGAGTTCGGCGCGAAGCGCAGACCTTGTCGTGATCGTCGCCTCGGTGTACGCCGACATGCCACCGAGCACCTTGTCGAGAGCCTCCGGGCTCAGTCCGGAGAGCAGCACCTTGCCGTTGCTGGTGGCGTGGAGCGGGATGTGTTGGCCGACCCAGTTGTGCGGCTGCAGGGCGCTCGACCCCGCCACCTGGTCGAGATAGAGCGCAGAGGTTCCACTCAGGACCGCGATGTTGACCGTCTCACCGGTGTCGACGGCCAGTTGTCGACAGATCGGTCGGGCTTCCTGGACGACGTCGAGGCGTGCCGTGGTGGCGCCGGCCAGTCGCAGGAGACCCACCCCGAGGCGGTACTTCCCTCGGTCCTCGGTCTGCTCCACGAGTCCGCGCTGCTCAAGGGTGGCGATGAGCCGGAAGGCGGTGGACTTGTGCACGCCGAGATCCTTGGCGACCTCGGTGACGCCGAGTTCGCCGCCCTTGGCCAGCAACTCCAGGATCGTGACGGCACGGTCCACCGACTGGACCGCCGCTGTTGCGGAATCCGCTTGACCGTTGCTCATGGCGCAACACCCTAGCCCTAGTTGGAGGGCTCGGGAAACTCAGTCCCCCAGCTCGGCACGTCGGCGCACGACGTACTCGCGCAACTCCGCGTCGATCGCCTCATCGATCGGCGGTTGCTGGTAGTCCTCGAGCTTCTGCTTCCAGATCTTGCCCGCACGGGCTGCGGTGTCGAGGCCGCCGTTGCGGTTCCAGCGCTCGTAGTTCTCACTGGAGGACAGCAGCGGTCGGTAGAAGCAGGTCCGGAAGCGCTCCATGGTGTGCATGGCACCGAGGAAGTGGCCACCATGTCCGACCTCCTGGTGGGCGTCGAAGCCCAGCGAGGCGTCATCGATCTCCAATGGAGTGAACTCGTGCTGGAGCATCTGGAGAATCTCGATGTCCATGATGAACTTCTCATAGCCCGCGACCAGGCCGCCCTCGAGCCATCCGGCCGAGTGCATCACCCAGTTCGCACCGGCCAGGAAGGTCGGCATCATCGTCATGAGCGCCTCGTAGCCGGCCTGCCCGTCGGGGACCTGTGACGACGTGAGGCCGCCACCGGTCCGGAAGGGCAGCCCGAAGTGGCGGGCGATCTGACCGGTGCACAGCAGCCCGATCCCCGACTCGGGGGTCCCGAAGGTCGGCGAGCCCGACTGCATGTCGATGTTGGACAGGAACGATCCGAAGACCACCGGCGCCCCGGGCCGGATCAACTGCGAGAGCGCGATCCCAGACAGCGCCTCGGTGATCTGCTGGACCAACGCCGCCGGGATGGTCACCGGCGACATGGCACCCATCAAGATGAACGGCGTCAACACCACCGGTTGCGCCGCCGAGGTGTACTCGAACTGGGCCTCCAGCATGCGGTCGTCCCACCGCAGCGGAGAGTTGCAGTTGATCAGGCTGATCGTGGCCGGGGTGGCCTCGATGTTGTCGCGGCCGCCGAACAGGATGCTGGACATCGCAATCGTGTCCGCAGCGTTGACCCCGCTCACCACGTTGCCCATGTAGATCTTGTCGGTCAGCGTCTGCAGCGCGTAGGTCATGTCGAGGTGACGCGAGTCCAGCGGGGTGTCGTTGGGTTCGCAGACCACGCCGCCGGCCGAGTCCAGTGCCGCGAAACTCTGTGCCAGACGAGCGAAGTTCTTGAAGTCGTCGAAGGTGCCATCGCGGCGCACCTCGCCCTCTCGAACGAAGGGCGGGCCGTAGACGGCACCGAAGGCCATGGAGTTGCCGCCGATGTGGACGTTGTTGGCCGGGTTGCGCGCCTGGATGTCGAACTCAGCCGGGGCCTTGGCCACCTGCTCCAGCACGAAGTCGGGGTCGAGGAAGACGGTGTTGTCCTCGACCTTCTGCCCGGCCTTGGCGAAGAGGTCCAGCGCGCGCTGGTCCATGAACTCCACACCGATCTCGGTGATCAGCCGACGCCACCCGGCATCAAGCTTGGCCATCGCATCTTCGGACAAGATGTCGTAGCGGGGCATGCGGTTCTCGAACATGGGCGCTCCTGAACGCGTCGTACGGGTGCGGCGCAGTCTAGCCCCATGATGCGGAATCGCGGTTCCACATCATGGAACAGTTTTCGAGCGCTCTCCTCGCGTCCGACACATGGAGCGATTGCTCGACCCGAGGGTCTCCTCCACGCACGCCAACAGCGCGTCCTAGCGCGGCTGGCTTGACTGATCACTCGCCATGACCTCATGATATGGAACTGCGATTCCACATCATGGAACCCACGATGTGTCCGCCCAGAGCAGAGGACCCCACATGAGCGCATCGGCCACCGGCACCCAAGCCGTCGACCGCGCGGCGCTGCTCCTGTCCACGGTGGTGGAGTCCGAAGAGCCGTTGGCCTTCGCCGACATCGCCGAGGAGTGCGGACTACCGAAGTCGACCACCTCGCGCCTGCTCACCGCTTTGGAGCGCACCGAGTTGGTCGAGCGCACCAGTCTCGGCGAGTACGTCGCCGGGCCGCTGTTCTCCCGGTTCGCCTCCCGCCACGAGAGTGCCGACCTGAGCCGGATCGCGATGCCGGTGCTGCAGAGCCTCGGCGACGTCACCGGAGAGACCGTCAACCTCGGGGTGGCCCGCGCCAAGCACGTCTCTCACGTGGCCCAGGTCGACTCCACGTTCTTGTTGGGCACTCGGGACTGGACCGAGGTCGAAGTGCCCAACCACGTCTCGGCCCTCGGCAAGGTGCTCCTCGCCGCCGGATCACTCCCCTTCGATCGCCCTTTGGCCGCGCTGACCGATCACACCATCACTGACCCGGCGGCGCTCGAGGCCGAGTTGGCCGGCGTACGCCTGCAGGGCTGGGCCTCGACCACCGACGAACTCGAAGTCGGGCTGACCGGTATCGCGGTCCCCGTCTTCAGCAACACCGGCGACGTTGTCGCCGCCCTGGGCATCTCGGGCCCGACCCCCCGATTGAGCGGACGCCACGAGGCGTTGGCTCGACTCCTCATCGACCAGGCCGCGCACCTCACCACACTGCTTGGTCATCACTTCCCGAAGGAGGGTGTGGCATGACACCGGATGAAATTCTCAAGGGCTTGTACGACGAGACCCTGGTCGGCAACGGACCGCGGGTCCTGGAGATGACCAACGAGGCTCTCGGCATGGGCATGGAGCCGCAGACGCTGCTCTTCGAAGCCCTGATCCCGTCCCTGGAGGAGGTCGGCGCTCGCTTCGAACGCGGCGACTTCTTCGTCCCGGAGATGCTCATCGCCGGTCGGGCGATGGCCGGCGCCATGGAGGTGCTGCGGCCCCTGCTCGCCGACACCGGCGTGGAGACGATCGGCAAGTTCGTGATGGGCACGGTGCAAGGCGATGTCCACGACATCGGCAAGAACCTCGTCAACATCATGCTCGAAGGCGCCGGCTTCGAGGTCATCGACCTCGGGGTGCAGGTGAAGCCGGAGAAGTTCGTCCAGGCCATCGAGGAGCACACCCCCGACATCGTCGGATTCTCCGCGTTCCTGACCACCACGATGCCGATGTTCAAGGCCAACATGAACGCCCTGGAGAAGGCCGGCATCCGCAACGAGGTCATCGTGATGGTCGGCGGTGCCCCGGTCACCCAGGAGTACGCCGACGCGGTCGGTGCCGACGGCTACGCGGCCGACGCCAGTGCGACGGTCAAGCGGGCCAAGGAACTCCTCCACGCCCGACGTACCCCGGTTCCGGCCTGATCTCTCACCCCGACACGAAAGGCACACAGTGAGCGCCGAAGGCATCCACTTTGAGACCAAGGTCCGTTCGGCCACCTCGGAGGTCGTGATCGGTCGCGGACACCGCTTCTGCCTCATCGGCGAGCGGATCAATCCGACCGGGCGCCGCATCTTCCAAGAGCAGTTGCGTGCTGGTGACCTCTCTGCGATCGAGAAGGACGTGGCCGCCCAGGTCGTGGGCGGCGCCGACATCCTCGACGTCAACATGGGGGTGCCGCTGACCGACGAGGCCGATCTGCTGGCCAAGGCGATCATCAGGATCCAGAGCCTGACCGACAAGCCGATCTGCATCGACTCCTCGGTCGTGGACGCCCTCGAAGCGGGGCTCTCTGTCTACAAAGGCAACGCCCTGGTCAACTCCATCACCGCCGAGGACGAGCGCATGGAGGCGATCCTGCCGCTGGTCAAGAAGTACGACGCCAGCGTGATCGCCCTCCCCAACGACGCCGACGAGATCCCGATGGAGGTCGACAAACGACTGCGCCTGGTGCAGAAGATCGTCGACGTGGCCACCACCGAATACGGCATCCCAATGCACAACATCGTGATCGACCCGCTGGCCATGCCCATCGGCGCCGATACCTCCACCGGCCTGACCACCCTGGAGACGATGCGGCGCATCCGCGACGAGTTCGGGCTCAACATGACCTGTGGCGCCTCCAACGTGTCCTTCGGCATGCCGGAGCGACACGCCCTCAACGCCACGTGGCTGCCGATGGCGATGACCGTCGGCCTGACCTCGGCCATCATGGACACCCGCACCCCGGCCATCGTGGAGGCGGTCAAGGCCGCCGACGTGTTCCTCAACCACGACGAGTGGGGCATGCACTGGATCGCGGTGGCCAGGGCCAAGAAGACCGAGGGATGAGCGATCGGCCCGGGGCCGAGTTCGACCTCGGCGCCATCCGCCGCGAGGGCCTGCTCGATCCTCCCGCCGACCATCGACCGCAGGAGCCGACCGGCCGCGTCGATCTAGGTTTCGAGGTCCTCGGCAGCAACGGCGAGGTGAACGCCACCAAGAGTGTGCGGGTCCCCTCAGGAGTCACCGTCTTCGACGCCGCCTCGTGGAACGGGATCGCGATCGACTCCACCTGCGGCGGTCACGGGACCTGCCGAAAGTGCAAGGTCCAGGTGCTGTCGCGATCGGGCTCGGAGATCGCAGTGACCAGCCACGATCGACGGACCTTCTCCGAGTCCGAGATCGCCGAAGGATGGCGCCTGGGGTGCCTCGTCGGCGCCGCGGAGAGCCTCGACGTGCGAGTTCCCCCGTTGACCACCCGCCCCAAGGCCGCCACGGTCGGCGTGGGACGACAGGTGATCCTGCGGCCCGCCGTGCAGAAGCGCTACGTCGAACTGACCGAACCCACCCTCTCGGACCAGACCACCGACGTCGACCGCCTCAAGGCGGCCCTGTCCGACCTCGAACTCACCGTCGACCTTCATGCCCTGCGGCGCCTGCCGACCGTGCTGCGCGGGTCGGGCTTCGCGGTCACCGCCGTCGTGGTCGACGAGGCTCTGATCGATGTCGAGGCGGGCGACACCACCTCGACTGCCTTCGCCATCGCCTTCGACCTGGGCACGACCACCGTGGTGGCGACCCTGCTCGACATCACCACCGGCACTCCCCTGGCGGTCGCTTCGATGCTCAACAAGCAGCAGCCGTTCGGTGGCGACGTCATCTCCCGGATCAGTGCCACCATGCTCGACCCGGACGCTCTGGGTCGCCTCCAGGAGGCTGCTGCCTCCACCTTGGCCCAACTGGCCGAGGAGGTCTGCACCGAAGCCGGGATCGATCCGGCGTACGTCTATGAAGTGGCGATCGCCGGCAACGCGACCATGGTCGCCCTCGCGCTGGGCATCGACCCCGAACCGCTCGGAGTGGCTCCCTTCGTCATGTCTGCGGCTCATCCTCCCGAGGTGCTGGCCAGCGATCTGGGGCTGGCACTGCACCCACGCGCTCGAGCCGCGATCTTCCCCTCGCTGGGGGCGTACGTCGGCGGCGACATCGTCGCCGGCATGCTCGCCACCGGCATGGACCGTGACAAGCGAGTCCGCCTCTTCGTCGACATCGGCACCAACTGCGAGATCGTCGTCTCCAATGGCGACACCCTGCTCGCGACTGCCGCCCCGGCGGGTCCGGCCTTCGAAGGCGGCGCGATCCGCTGCGGGATGCGTGCGGCCGACGGGGCGATCGAGACGGTCGCTTTGACCGACACCGTCGAACTCGGCGTGATCGGTGACGTGGAGGCTCGCGGGTTGTGCGGTTCGGGCCTGGTCGACGCGGTCTCGGAGTTGGTCCGCGTGGGTCTCCTGGATGCCTCGGGACGTTTCGTCAGCGACCCACAGTCGGTGGCGCCGGCCCTTGCCGACCGGTTGACCACGATCGGGCAGGAGCGCGTCTTCGTGCTGTCGGGGTCGATCGACCAGCCCGATGAGGCGGTCGTCCTCTCCCAGCGAGACGTGCGCGAACTCCAGTTCGCCAAGGCGGCCATCTCCACCGGCTGGACGCTGCTGTGCGAGCAGATCGGTATCGACCCCACCGACATCCAACAGGTCCTGCTGGCCGGCTCGTTCGGCTCCTATCTCTCCGCCGCCTCGGCCATCCGGATCGGGCTGGTGCCCAAACTGCCCGCCCTGCGCATCGTCTCGGCCGGCAACGTCGCCGGCGAAGGCGCCAAGATGGCTTTGCTGAGCCTGCGCGAGCGGGCCGGGGCCAACGCGCTCTTGGAGGAGGTGGAGTATGTCGAGCTCTCCGACCGAGCCGACTTCAACGACCGCTTCGTCGACCAACTCTCCTTCTGAGCCTTCCGATCGGTCCTCCTCGGGGCCCTCGCGGGTCGCGCTGATCGCCTGCGGCGCGATCGCGCAACCAGCCGCCGACGCGGTGGCTCGGCGCGGGTGGGCCATCGACGTGCACCCGTTGCCACCACTGCTCCACAACCGCCCCGAGAAGATCGCCGGCGAGGTTGCCGACCTGGCGGCCACGCTGCTCCCGAAGTACTCCCAGGTGGTCGTGGGGTACGCCGACTGCGGAACCTACGGCGCGCTGGACCGGGTGTGCGACGACCTCGGGCTCGACCGACTGCCGGGGCTGCACTGTTACGACGTCTATGCGGGCGCGCGGGAGATCCAGTCGCTCATGGAGGAGCAGCCGGGCACCTATCTGCTGACCGACTTCCTCGTGCGCAGTTTCGCTCGCACGGTGGAGCGGGAACTGGGGTTGGACCGCTTCCCCGAACTCCTGCCCGACTACTTCAGGCACTACACCCGAGTGGTGTGGCTGGCTCAGGAGCCCGACGAGGAACTGAGCGCCCTCGCCCAAGCTGCTGCCGATCGCTTGGGGCTGCCGCTGGAGATCCGTCCGACGGGCACGAGCGGGCTCGAGAGCGCGCTCGGCGCCTTGATCGGCCGGAGCCGATGAAGCTCAGCGCAGCCGCGCGAGCACCTCGGTGCGCCACGCCTCGGTCTCGGCGACCTGGTTGAACGTGAAGACGTGGGTGCCGGCGATCCGCATGTCGGGCATGGCCGCCACCGCGCCGCAGCCGGCCAGGAACCGCTCGCCGGTGAAGCCGCCCGGAGCGGCGAGGCGGGCAAAGGTGCCCTTGTGCTTCATCAAGAACTTCGTGGAGTCCCCCACACCGATCTTGGTGGCCATCGACAGCAACTTGGCCCGCTCGACCGGGCCCGGGATGCCCAGCAGCACCGGCAGCGTGATCCCACGCGCACGCAGTCGAGTCACCCAGTGGGCGATGATCTTGGGATCGAAGGTCATGTTGGACACGACCTGGGTGGCGTAGCGACGCTTGTCCCACATCGACTGGACGGTCAGGTCGTCACTAATCGTCGGGTGTGACTCCGGGTATCCGGTGATCCCCACGTCGGTGAAGGGGTGCTCGATGGTGGCGAGGTCTTCGAGCAGGCTGAGCGCGTCGTGGTAGTCCCCGGCCGCGGTGGCATCCCCGCCGGGCACGAAGATGGTGGTGACTCCGGCAGCTCCCAGCCGGGCCACGATCTCGCTCAACTCGGTCTTGGAATGCACTTGGCGAGCAGCAACGTGCGGCACGACGGCGTACCCATGCGCGCGGAGGCGTTCGGTGAGTTCGAACGTGTCCTCCAGCCCTTTGGCCGGGGATGCGGTGACCGTGAGCTCGCGCTCGGTCGGTAGCGAGGCGAGAATCTTGTCCTCGATGGTCGCCGTCGGCAGGACTTCATAGCGCGCATGTTCCAGGAGGCGGACGACCGCCGCGCTGTCATTGTTGCGCATTACGCACTCTGTTCCGTCATTCGCACCAGCCGAGCGTAGAGCCGTCCAGCCTCCGCGACAAGATCAACACCCCTTCTCCGCGCAGGTAGCCTGACCCCGATGAGCGCCCCCTCCTACCACCGCCTCGGCACCGTGGCCTACCGCGACGCCTGGGACCGTCAGCGCGACGACCATGCCGCCGTCGTCGCGGGTGCTCCCGATCGCGTGCTCCTGCTCGAGCACCCGCCCGTCTTCACCTGTGGCAAACGCACCGACGCTCACGAGATCCCAACCGACCCGGGTGGCGCAGAGGTCATCGACGTGGACCGCGGCGGCAAGATCACCTTCCACGGACCCGGCCAGTTGGTCGGCTATCCGATCGTTCGTCTGCCCGACCACGTGCTCGTCGTCGACTACGTCCGCCGACTCGAGGAGGCGCTGATCGCGGTGTGCCGCACGCTCGGCGTCACCACGGCGCGGGTGCCTGGGCGGTCCGGTGTGTGGCTGCAGGCCGATGATCGCGGCCCCGAACGCAAGATCGCCGCGATCGGGATCCGGGTCAGCCGCGGGGTGACCATGCATGGGTTCGCCCTCAACTGCGACGTCGATCTGGACTGGTACGACCGGTTCGTGCCCTGTGGCATCTCCGATGCCGCGGTGACCAGCCTCAGCGCCGAACTCGGCCGCGATGTGACCATCGCCGAGGTGCTGCCGCTGGTGGAGTCACAGTTGTCGGCGTACCTCGCGTGGGGGGCCTACGAACCCACTCCGGACTATGAGCCTCGCCCCGAGCCCGGACGCGCGTCGCTCGGCGTCCGGGTGCCGGTGCTGAGCCCGGGTCAGTGACCCAGGCCCGCGTAGAGTTGCCCGACGTGACTTCCGCCGTTTCCCCCGAGGGCCGCAAACTGCTGCGGGTCGAGGCCCGCAACGCCGAGACCCCTATCGAGCGCAAGCCGGAGTGGATCAAGACCCGAGCGCGGATGGGCCCCGAATACAGCGAACTTCTCGGCCTGGTGAAGTCCGAAGGCCTGCACACCGTCTGCCAAGAAGCCGGCTGCCCCAACATCTACGAGTGCTGGGAGGACCGCGAGGCCACGTTCCTCATCGGTGGTGACCAGTGCACCCGCCGCTGCGACTTCTGTCAGATCGACACCGGCAAGCCGCAGGCACTCGACCGCGACGAACCGCGCCGGGTGGCCGAATCTGTGCGGACCATGGGCCTGCGCTACGCCACCATCACCGGGGTGGCCCGCGACGACCAGCCCGACGGTGGCGCATGGCTGTATGCCGAAACCGTGCGAGCGATCCATGACCTCAACCCCGGCACCGGGGTGGAGAACCTCATCCCCGACTTCAACGGGGACCCCGGCCTGCTCACCGAGGTGTTCGAGTCGCGTCCCGAGGTTCTCGCCCACAATCTCGAAACCGTCCCGCGCATCTTCAAGCGGATCCGGCCGGGTTTTCGGTACGACCGTTCGCTCGATGTGCTCACCCAGGCCCGCGCCTTCGGGCTAGTCACCAAGTCCAACCTCATCCTGGGCATGGGTGAGACCCGCGAGGAGGTCAGCCATGCACTGGTCGCACTGCACGAGGCGGGTTGTGAACTGGTCACCATCACCCAGTACCTTCGACCATCCAAACGACACCACCCGGTGGACCGTTGGGTGAAGCCGGAGGAGTTCGTCGAGTTGGCCGCAGAGGCCGAGGAGATCGGCTTCGCCGGAGTGTTGAGCGGGCCGCTGGTGCGCTCGTCGTACCGTGCCGGGCGGCTCTACCAGCAGGCGATGTCACGGCGTACAAGGAAAGACTGAGAGACTTCTGCAATGGCCAAGGAACCCAAGGCACCCAAGCCGAAGAAGGCGAAGAAGCCCAGCCGCATCAAGCAACTGATCGAGATGTACCGGATGACCCGGGAGTCCGATCCCAAGATCGGGCTCATCCTGCTGCTGTGGTTCTTCGGAGTCGGCGTGGCGGTCGCCGCGATCGGCATGCTGCTGCCCGGTGCGGGCATCGCGCTGCCGACCGTGACAGGTGTCATGGCCGGTCTGCTGGCGGCGCTGATCATCTTCGGGCGGCGTGGCCAACACGCGGCGCTGGCCCAGGTCGCCGACAAGCCGGGGGCGGCCGCGGCGGCGCTCGGCCTGCTGCGCCGCGGCTGGAAACTCGACCCGACGGTGGCCTTCAACAAGCAGCAAGACATCGTTCACCGGCTCGTCGGTCCCCCGGGAATCGTCCTGGTCGGGGAGGGCAACCCCAACCGCCTCAAGGGGCTGCTGGCCTCGGAGCGTCGCCGCCACGAACGTGTGGTCAGCGAGATTCCGCTGCACGAGGTCATCGTCGGTGAGGGCGAAGGGCAGGTCTCGCTGTACAAGCTGACCAACTACGTCGCCAAGCTGCCCAAGGGACTCAAGCCCGCCGGCATGACCGATGTCTTGGCCCGCCTCAAGGCGATGGATGCCCACCGCTCCCCCGTGCCGATCCCCAAGGGCCCCATGCCCACCAGCATGAAGGGCGCCCGCTCGCAGATGCGCGGGCGCTGAGCCTGCCGAGTCGGCAGCGCCCGCTCGACAACTGCGATCATCACCCTGTGCGAACTACCAGGCGAACCCTCGTCGGCGGCGCACTCGGAGTTGCCGCCGGCTCACTCAGCGGCTGCACCGACGATGCCGTCGGTGGTCACCCGATTCCGGTCCAGGTCTCCGGGTCGCCCCCTGGCGCCACACAACCCAACCTGCTGGTCGTGATCACCGACGACCAGCGATGGGACCACTTCTCCGCAGCACCCGGCTGCCCTGACTACCTGACCACCCCCAACATCGACCGCCTGGCCATGGCCGGCGCCCGGTGCGACAACGCGTTCGTCACCACCGCGCTGTGCTCACCGAGCCGGGCCACCTTCCTCACCGGCAAGTACGCCACCCGCCACGGCGTACGCAACAACCTGACTGCGTGGGACCCGGCCCAGACCACCGTCTTCGAGCCACTCATGACTGCTGGCTACGACTGCGCTTTCATCGGCAAATGGCACATGCCCGGCGGTGTTCCGGACCTGCGCGGGGTGAGCCGGTTCATCACGTTCACCGCCCAAGGCGGCCAAGGTCAGTACGTCGACTGCCCACTGCTCATCGACGGCGTCATGACGCCGCGGCCGGGCACCTACATCACCGAAGACCTGACCGACTTCGCCCTCGACTGGTTGGCGCAGCGGCCACAGGACCAGCCGTGGTGCCTCTACCTCGCCCACAAGGCCGTGCATCACCAATTCGAGCCGCCCGCCCATCTCAAAGGCACGATGGACAACATTGACCTGTCCGGGCTTCCACCCGAGGCGTATGCCTTCATGACGACGCTGGACCGCAACGTCTGGGAAGGGACGGTCACCGGACTACAGCGGGAGTACCGCCGTTACCTGGAGACCCTGCTCGGCCTCGACGAGCAGATCGGCCGCCTCTTGGACAACATCGACCTGTCCAATACCTACGTCATCTTCACCAGCGACAACGGCTACTCCTGGGGAGAGCACGTGATCACGGGCAAGCGCTGGGCCTATGAAGAGAACACCCGAGTGCCCATGATCGTCGCCGGACCGGGGATCAGCCCCAGTCACCCGTCGCAGTTGCTGCTCAACGCCGACGTCGCCCCAACTCTTCTCGAATGGGCCGGGGCCGGCGCGTTGCCAGAGGCCCAAGGTCGGTCTTTCGCTGGTCTGCTGGCCCAGGAGTCGTCGCAATGGCGTCAGGACTTTGTCTATGAGTACTTCGTGGACTTCCCCTACAACGTGCCTGCCATGCAAGCACTGCGCACCGACCAGTGGCTGTGGATCGAGTTCGACTCCGACGACGATCCGCAGTTGTACGACATCGGCGACGACCCGCACACCCGACACGACCTGCGCTCCTCGCAACCGCAGGAGGCGCGGGTGCTGGCGGCCCGACTGGCCGAACTTGGTGCGGTCATCCGGTCCGGGGGCCAGGTATGAGGCGCCTGGCAGCGGCGTTGCTGCCGGCACTTGTCTTCGCCCTTTCCGATCTCGTCGTCACGGTGTGGTCGGGCCGTCCCGAAGCCTTGGGCTCACCCCTCTATCACCTGCTGCTACCGGCCGCTGCCCTCGGGCGCTTCGCCGGCATGTTCGTGTTGGCCGGCGCCGCTTGGTGGCTCCTGCGCCGCGCGGGAAGCGCTCGCGGTTGGCGGGTCCTCGGTGTCATCAGCGGCCCCCTCGCCTACTCGCTCTCAGCGATGTGGCATGTGTCGGGCTACTTCCCAACCGGCCAAGCCGCCTACTACGGTCTCAACCCGTTGGTCGTGGCCGCCGTGGGGTCCTCGATCGCAACCGCAGCCGTGGCCGAGATGCTCTGGCGACGCCGCCCGGCGATCGGGTTGCTGGGCCTGGCCGCGCTCGGGTGGGCGGTGCTGTGGGCAACCGTGCTCTGGGACGGCGGCGTGCATTGGTTCTACGTGTATCAACAGGGCTTCAAGGCCCTCTTCGGTTAGCCGGGTCGGCCGGCACGGCACGAAAGTAGGCGGCAGATGGACTGGTTCGAACACGGTCTCTACATGGTTCGCGACGCTGGGTTCGGCCGAGATTTCACCCCCAAACTGTGGGTGAGTCTGGCCGCCTTGGTGATGGTGGCCGCCGACGTACGCCGTCAGAAGCGGCTCGACTACCTCTGGGTGTTCCTGGTCGGCACGCTCGTGTGGGCGGGAGCCGAAGCGTTGCTGAGCTTGCAAGGCACTCGGGACATGCCGGTGCGCGAGCTTTTCGGCAACCCGATCCCACTGTGGCTCTCGGTGTTTCTTCAGGGCACCGGCGAAGGGGCCGCGGTGTCGGTGCTGGGCCTCTATGTCGGGGACCGGTGGTTGACCCGGAGCCGTCGCCGACACGCGGTCGTCGTCTTCTTCGCGACCTGCGCAGCAGTGGTGCTGGCCGCCATCCGCGGTGCCGCGGCCCGCGGAGGCGAGCACACCGTGGCCTCGCGCCGGGACATGCTCGCCCCTGGGGCCTTGGTGGCGCTGGTGGTGCTGGCCGTGATCGGGATCGCGTTCTATCTCGCCTACCGGCGCTGGCGGCCGCGGACCCTGGCCATGGCCGTGGTGATGGGACTGTTCAGCACGATCTGGACGATCTCGCAGGTCGCGGTGGGAGGGCGCTGGATCGAGGTGACCGGCGGAGGTGGCTATGTCGAGGCTCCACCGGGATTGCAGTTCTTCGGTCTGGGCTTCGACGTGGTCGTCGAAATCGTGCTGGCCTACATCCCGTTCCTGGCGATCCCGGTCATGATCGGCCTGATCCGCGACCCGTCGCCGCTGAGGATCTCCTCAGCCACGCCCTAGGTGTGGGGACGGACTAGGACTTCGGCAACCGATAGACCCCCGACCCCACGGCCAGGTCATGCAGGCCACGGCCATCGGGCTTGAAGATCAGCGGCGGAATCACCAGGCACACCAACACGCTGCGCAGAAAAGCCGGCAGCAGGCTGACGGTGCCGCCGGTGGTCTTGAGCACTCTGAGTCGCGTGGCCAGTTGCCCGAACGAACCACCAGCCACCGCCACACCGACTGCGGTCTGCACCAAGAAGATCCCCAAGGTGATCCACGAGGAGGCCTTGTTCTCGGCGTACCCAGCAGGGCCGAGGGCGATCACGGTGATCAGGATCGAACTCACCCAGTCGATCACCAACGCCACGATCCGACGCCCCCACGAAGCCGGTGGCAGGGGCTGCTGTGAATCGGGCACCCGCTGAGATTACCCGCCTCTCCTCGCGGGCTGGCCCCGCCCCTCCGAGCCGGTTTCGTCGGCGAAGACGCGATAGTGGAGCTTCCCAGTGGTTGCAACCACGTCACGGCTCCGTTATCGCGTCTTCGCCGACAAAACTGCCCCCCGGGCGACCACACCGGGGTGCTGTAACACGGTCGAAACAAACCAGATACGGTCAAGAAACCGCCGTCCTACACAGTGGTGTCACCGCCGACGCGATAGGGCGTCTAGGGACCTGCCAGACAACGTGACCACGGTCGTGGTCAAGGAGGACGAATGTTCCAGAACGCAGACGATCTGCTGAAGTACATCAAGGACGAGCGCGTCGAGATGGTCGACGTCCGTTTTTGTGACCTGCCGGGTGTGATGCAGCACTTCACGGTGCCGGTCTCGTCCTTCGATCAGTCGGTCTTCGACGACGGACTTGGCTTCGACGGTTCCTCGATTCGCGGTTTCCAGGCGATCCACGAGTCGGACATGCAGCTCCTGCCCGACCCGACCACCGCCTACATCGACCCCTTCCGGGTCGCCAAGACCCTGGTGGTCAACTTCTTCATCCACGACCCGATCACCGGTGAGCCGTACTCGCGCGACCCGCGCAACATCGCCCGCAAGGCGATGGCCTACATGGCCTCCACCGGCATCGGCGACAAGGCGTACTTCGCTCCCGAGGCGGAGTTCTACGTCTTCGACAACGTGCGGTTCGAGACCAAAGCCAACGCGGGCTTCTATCACATCGACTCCGAGGCCGGCGCCTGGAACAGCGGCTCGGAGGTCAACAACCGCGGCTACAAGGTCAAGTACAAGGGTGGCTACTTCCCGGTGGCGCCGTACGACCACTTCGGTGAGCTTCGTGACGAGATGGTCATCGAGTTGGAGCGGGCCGGTCTGCAGGTCGAGCGCGCCCACCACGAGGTCGGCACCGCCGGCCAGGCCGAGATCAACTACAAGTTCGACGAGCTGCTCAAGGCCGCCGACGACGTGATGAAGTTCAAATACATCATCAAGAACGTCGCCTGGCGCAACGGCAAGACGGCGACCTTCATGCCCAAGCCGATCTTCGGCGACAACGGGTCCGGCATGCACTGCCACCAGTCGATCTGGAACAAGGGCGAGCCGCTGTTCTACGACGAGACCGGGTACGCCGGCCTGTCCGACATGGCGCGCCACTACATCGGCGGCATCCTCAAGCACGCTCCGTCGCTGTTGGCCTTCACGAACCCGACGGTGAACTCCTACCACCGCCTCGTGCCGGGCT
Source organism: uncultured Marmoricola sp. (assembly GCA_937868075.1). Lineage (GTDB taxonomy): Bacteria > Actinomycetota > Actinomycetes > Propionibacteriales > Nocardioidaceae > Marmoricola. The sequence goes on from CALMLL010000155.1 coordinate 33,152, forward strand.
TCGAAGCCCCGATCTCGCTGGTCTACAGCCAGCGCAACCGGTCGGCGTGCGTGCGCATCCCGATCACCGGATCAAACCCGAAGGCCAAGCGGATCGAGTTCCGCTGCCCCGACCCCTCGGCCAACCCGTACCTGGCCTTCTCGGCGCTGCTCCTCGCGGGGATCGACGGCATCCAGAACAAGATCGAGCCGGCCGAGCCGGTCGACAAGGACATCTACGAGCTGCCGCCGGACGAGATGGCCAACATCGCCCAGGTCCCGACGTCGCTCAACGAGGTGCTCGACAACCTCGAGCGCGACCACGACTTCCTCACCGTGGGGAACGTGTTCACTCCGGACCTGATCGAGACGTGGATTGAGTACAAGCGCCAGAACGAGATCCTCCCCGTTCAGCAGCGCCCCCACCCTCACGAGTTCGAGCTGTACTACGACATCTGACAGGTACATAGCCCCGAAAGGGCCTCTGACCTGCATGTTTGCAGGTCAGAGGCCCTTTCGGAGTCGCTGCCTAGGGTTGAGTTGCTTGCTCATGGGCTCGCCTTAGCACGATCGCCGACCGAGCGCGACCGAATGCGCTCGTTGTGGAGAACTCAGGCGACACCGCGCCCGGTGGACTCCCGCATCTCGTCGAGCCTGTCCAGGACGTCCTGGCGCCAGTAGCGCAGCCGCCCCTCCATGATGAACCCGCGGCCCGGCGTCGGGCACCCGCCAGTAACGCAACTGCGTTACCGGCACGCGAATCAGGTCGGCCACATGCTCGATGGTCACCAGCTCGACGCGGCCGCACGAGCACCCAGACAGCGTCATGTACACCCTGAGCACGTTTCGGCGACGTCTTGTCGCAGGGGACATCATTCGTGAGGTGGAGTTACGGTCCGGGTCTGCGGGCTGGTTGCCCGCACAGAGCACCACGGTGAGAACATCGGCGAGACGCCTACTCATGTCATCTTTGTTGAGTTGAAAGAGACCGCTCCGGCCGTTGGCCCAGCGCCACAAGACCAAGGGACAATCGGGCCACAGCAAATGTGACCGCGGCCGTGGGCAGCCAACTCGGTCACCACTCCGAGGCGATGACCCATGTGTCCCGCCTTCCGGCGCTCCTGCGGTCCGCCTGCGTGGAGCCGCTGGCGGCGCAGCCATCAAAGCGGCAACGGTCTATGCGAACTCGCCGGATCGCTCGCGCCCGCATACCTCGCTGATCTGCAAACGGACCGAACCAAGGCACCAGACTCCGGTCGGGCTAAGCCTCAAGCTAGGCCGAACCTTCGACTACCGTTTCGATCCACTCGACCACCCGGTCAGCCAGGTGGGTCCCGCTCAGCGCATCGATC
>CALMLL010000156.1 GCA_937868075.1 uncultured Marmoricola sp.
CGGGCGTGATCTCATGGTTGGTCTCCATCGGGTGGGAGACCTTCTTGTCGATCATGGCCGTGCTGGCGACCGCCACGATCTTCAAGCGGCTCGGCTGGGGCGCCGGCACCCCCACCAAGGTCATCGCCGCCGTCGTCGTCGCAGCCCTCATCGTCTCGGCCAGTGTCGCTGGCTATCACATCATCATGAAGATGCAGTCGTGGCTGACCTGGATCACCGGACTGGTCACGATCGTCTACATCGTGTTGACGGTGAAGGACATCAACTGGTCGGCGGTCCAGGACCTGCCCAGTGGTTCCCCGCAGGCGGTCATCGGGGCTCTGGTCATGGTGATGACCGGCTTCGGACTCGGCTGGATCAACATCGCCGCCGACTGGTCGCGCTATCAGCGACGTGACGCCAGCAACGCCGGCATCGTCATGTGGAACACCTTCGGCGGCGCACTGGCCCCCGTGCTGCTGGTCTGCTTCGGTCTGGCCCTGGCCGGGTCCTCCCCGAAGGTTCTCGACGGTGTGGCCGCCGACCCGATCGGCACCCTGGCGACCCTGTTGCCGACGTGGTTCCTGGTGCCGTTCCTCATCGCCGCCATCCTGGCCCTGGTCAGCGGCGCGGTGCTGGGCATCTACTCCTCGGGGCTCACCTTGCTCTCCCTGGGGTTGCGGATCCCGCGTCCTGCGGCGGCCCTGATCGACGGGGTGATCTTGACCATCGGCACGATCTACGTCGTCTTCTTCGCCACCAACTTCCTCAACCCCTTCCAGAGCTTCCTGATCACCCTCGGGGTGCCGCTGGCCTCGTGGGCGGGAATCATGATCGCCGACATCGTCTTGCGCAAACGCGACTACGACGACGCTGCTCTCTTCGACGCCAAGGGCCGCTACGGAGCCTGGGACTGGATATCCATCGCCACCATGGTGGGTACCTCGCTCATCGGCTGGGGCCTAGTGATCAACGCCTTCGCCGAGGACGCCTCGTGGAACAACTGGCAGGGCTACCTCCTCGGCCCGCTCGGCCTCGGTGGTCGTGAGGGTCCCTGGGCATTCGCGAACCTCGGCGTCTTCGCCGCGTTGGGGTTCTCGTTCCTGATCACGCTGATCGCACGACGCTCCGTCGTACGCCGGCAAGAGAGCTGACGCACCGCCTCATCGTCGGTTACCCGCGGGTAAGCTCGGGGCATGAAGCGCACCATCTACAACGAGGACCACGAAGCTTTCCGCGCCAGCGTCAAGGAGTTCCTTGACCGTCAGGTGGTGCCGAACCTCGACGCCCACAGCGCCAACCACGGTCTGGACCGAGCCTTCTGGCTGGCTGCGGGCGAGCAGGGCTTCCTCGGTTTGGAGATCCCCGAGGAGTACGGCGGCATGGAGGCCGGCGACTACCGCTTCAATGCCGTGCTCACCGAGGAACTCGCCAAGGTGAACATGACGCTGCCCAGCTGTGTGGGGATCCACGCCGACATCGTGGCGCCGTACCTGGTCCACCTGACCACACCCGAGCAGCGCGAGCGCTGGCTGCCTGCGTTCTGCACCGGCGAGATGCTGACCGCGATCGGCATGACCGAGCCGGGCGGCGGCTCCGACCTGGCCAACCTCAAGACGACGGCGGTGCGCGATGGCGACGGCTGGGTGATCAACGGGGCCAAGACGTTCATCACCAACGGCGGCAGTTGCGACATGGTCGTGGTGGCCGCGCGCACCGCCCCGGAGAAGAAGGCCAAGGGGATCTCGCTGTTCGCCGTCGACACCACGCTTCCGGGTTTCTCGGTCGGTCGGGTGCTCGACAAGGTCGGCCAGGACGAGTCCGACACTGCCGAGTTGGCCTTCGACAACGTGCGGGTCGGCGGTGACGACCTGATCGGGGAACTCGACACCGGGTTCATCTCGATGATGCAGTTCCTGCCCCAGGAGCGCCTCGGCTCGGCAGTGACCAACCTCGCCCACGCCGCGCAGATCCTGCAGGAGACGATCCAGTACGCCAAGGACCGCACCGCCTTCGGCCAGCCGATCGGGAAGTTCCAGCACAACCAGTTCCTGTTGGCCGAACTGGTCACGAAGGTCGAGGTCACCCAGGCCTACGTCGACCAGTGCGTGCTCGCCCACACCGAGGGCGAGCTGACCGCGGTCGATGCTGCCAAGGCCAAGTGGTGGACCTCCCAGGTGCAGAACGAAGTCCTTGACCACTGTGTCCAGATCTACGGTGGCTACGGCTACATGAACGAATACCGGGTGGCCCGTGCCTGGCGCGATGCCCGGGTGACCAAGATCTGGGCCGGCACGAACGAGATCATGAAGATGCTGATCGGCCGGGATCTGGGGCTCTAGTCGCCTCGTCTGCCTCAACTGCCCCGAGTTCAATGTCCCGAGTTCAACTACTCCGAAGGGTTCAATGTTCGGGGCACGTGCCGATCGGCTTCGAACGGGTCAGCAAGCGGGGTCGGCCGGAGCTGAGGTCCACCCAGGTCAGTGTGGTCGCGGGCCCTGCCCCCATCGCCGTGCTGCTCCCCGTGCAGCTGTACGGGACCGGTTTCCTGCCAGAGACCGCGACCATGCGGAGGATCCGGTTGTCGTAGCGACCTGCGCCGCTGTAGAACACGTAGGCCCCGTTGGCCGTCAGTTGGGTGATGCGGTTTCCCCGGGCGAGCACCCGCTGCTGATGTCCGTCGAAGGTGCTGCGATAGATGGTGGTTCCGTTGCGCACGTAGACCAGCGAGTCGCCTGACACTGTGAGTCGAGGAGTTTCGTTGCCGGTGCTGCGGGCCAGGGTTCGCACCCGCCCCGTGACCGGATCCCACACGCGAAGCTCCGCGGTGGTGCCTGACTGGCCCACCCAGGCGGCCACGACTCCCTTGTGGAGGACCCAGGCCCCCTGCGGCACGTACTCCCCTTTGCCCAGTCGCCAGGTGCGAGTGACGGCGTTGATCCGGACGTTGAGCGAGGTGCTCAACGTCCCCAGCCACGCGATGTCGGCGCCGTCTTGGGTCGACCCGCCGATCCAGTAGGGGATCTCGGCAACGCGCTGGGGGCGGTGCCCGTGGTCGCTCCTCCAGAGTGTCGATCTCTCCTTCGAGACGGTGCTCCAGGTCAACACCCCGTTTCTCACCGAGGCGTCCAGAATGTGCCCGCGTGCGGCCAGTCGCGGGGCCGAGCCCGGTCCGCCGAACCAGAGCCTAAGGCGGTTGTCGGTGACCCGTTGTATCGCCGCCCAGGTCCTTCCCGAAATGCTCACGTCCTCCGAACGGCGCGGCAGCGTTGCCAGCATCGTGGCGTCGACCTGTCGCACCAGCTTCTGCCAGTCCTGCACCACACCCCAGTCGTCGAAGACTCGCTGTGCGCGGTCCCTCATGTCTGCCGGCAGTGCCTTTAGGTACGCCGACCGCAGCTCCAGCAGGGTGGGCCGTGTAGGGAGGGCCACAAGGGCGTCGTAGGCGGACTGGTCGGCAACCTTGGGGCCAACGGTGCTCCTCAACCTCCACAGCAGCGAGGCAGTGACCAGGGGTGAGTCCTCTCGGCCGATCTCGTGGACACCGACCTGTTCGGCGAGGTCCGCACCCACGCACGGTGCCACGCACGCGCGGGCCCCGAAGCGGGAGTAGGAGGAGTCACCGGCAGCGACGTGCCGGGCGACCACCTCAGCGGCATTGCCGAAGTACAGGGGGAATCCCTCTCGGATGGAGACGGTCTCGTCGGAAGCTCGATCCCCTTCGTGTCCGAGCTCGGCCGCGACGACGCCCTGGGTGAAGGCGGCTGCGAACTGGTCGAGCCCGCCGTCGTACGAGCCCACGTCGAGCCAGCCGCCGGCTGGCGTCTTGGCGTCCGGGATCCAGGTCGACACCCGCTTGTCGCGCGAGCTATGGGTCACGACAGTGATCGACCCGCCTCGGCCGTCGATGCTGTCGCGACCCAGAGACCGGAAGTACTCATAGACCTCGCCGGCGTCGTGATGGACGTCGACCTGACCTCGTGCGTTGTCGGGCCAAGTGCGGTTCGGGCTGGACTCGACCCTGAGGCTATCGGGGGACTGATACCCGGAATCCTCATAGGCACGAGGGCCACCGTTGCGCGTGATGATCTCGCCGCGATCGGACTCACCGTGGTGCTCTCGCCACATCGCCCGGCTCCGGTCGCGCAACTCGTATCCGTGCTTGGTCTTGGTGACATGAAGGGTCACCGGGCCGAACCGGCCCTCGCCTTTGGCAGTGGTCCCGGGGCTCGGAGAACTACAGGAGGCCAGCGTGAGCAACACACTCAGCCCGGACAGCCAGATTCGCCGCGACATCGACCATCTCCTCGAAAGGCAACCGATCATGGAGGCTCACGATCCTGGCACTGGCCCGCTCACCTTCGCGTGGTAAGACGCCGAAGCACAGCCAGTGGTTGCAGCCAGCACAAGTTCGCTCCGTGGGGTTAGAGTCGATTCAACCCGGGTCCGGTGGAGGTTTCGTGTCGTATTTGCTGCGTGTCGAGTTGCCCGACGTGCCTGGTTCGCTGGGGCGGGTTGCTTCGGCGATCGGTTCGGTCGGAGGCAACATCGAAGCCATCGAGATCGTCGAGCACACCGCCTACGGCGCGGCTGTCGATGACGTCTTCTTGAAGGCCGAACACGACGTCATGCCTGACGCCATCATCAGCGCCCTCAACGCCCTCGACGGTGTGCGCGTCCACTGGATCTCTCGGTACGCCGCCGGCGCCAACCTCACCCTCGACCTCGAGGCGGTCGAGGAGATGACCAGGGACCCGCAGCAGGCGGCCAACCTGATGCTCGACATGATCCCGGAGGTCTTCCGCGTGGACTGGGGGCTGCGGCTGCGGCGTTCCGGCAGCGGCTTCGAGGTCGTCCATCGCACACCGGCGGCCCCCGACGCGGTCCCCGAGGGACTCATGTGGCCGGCGGCCTTCACCGGGGCGACCAGGTTCGAACTGCCGGCCCCCTACACCGAAGTGATCGTCGCCGGCTGCCCGCTGGGCCCGGCCAAGCCGGCGCCGGTGGAGATGGTGGTGATCGCCCGTCGTGGAGGTCCGGAGATCTTGGACTCCGAACTGGCCCGGCTGCAGCATCTGTGCGGTCTGGCCACCTCCATCGCGGCCAAGGGCTGAGCCGGCTGCCCTTGGCGCCCGGTCGTCGGTGCCGACGACTAACCTCGCCGTGGAGGTGAGTGATGGTCCTGCACGTGCATCGCGCTGCGCGCACGGATCTCCTTGCCGATGGGCTGGCCGAGGTGCTCCGAGAACGACCCTCAGATCCTTTCCAACCCGAACTCGTCGTCGTCCCGGCCAGGGGAGTCGAGCGCTGGCTCACCCAGCGGCTCTCCCACCGGTTGGGTGTCTCCGACCGCAGCGGTGACGGCCTGTGCGCCGGGGTGGAGTTCCTGCGCCCCACCTCCCTGGTGGCCTTGCTGACCGGCACCGAACGCACCGATCCCTGGCATCCCGATCGCCTCGTGTGGTCGGTGCTAGGCGTGATCGACGCGGGCATCGACGAGGAGTGGTGTCGGCCCTTGGCCACCCACCTCGGTCACTTCTTCGACGGGGTGGAGGCGGAGTTGCGTCGGAGTCGGCGCTACTCCGTCGCGCGGCGCCTGGCCGGCCACTTCGCCTCCTACGCCGCCCAACGGCCGGCGCTGTTGGTCCAGTGGTCTGCGGGCAACAACGGAGACGGCGCCGGGGGTGCACTGCCCGCAGACCTGGCCTGGCAGCCGGAGTTGTGGCGTCGGGTGGCCGAGCGGGTCGGCGGCCCCACACCCGACGTACGCCATGAGCAGACGCTCGCCCGTCTGCGCGCTGGCGCGGTTGCCCCGGGGGTTCCGCAACGACTGTCGATGTTCGGGCACACTCGCCTGGCTCTGACCGAGGTGGAGTTGCTCGACGCCTTGGCGGTTCACCGAGACGTGCACGTCTGGTTGCCCGAGCCGTCATCGGCGCTCACGGTCAAACTGGCTGGGTTCGTCGCCGATGGTCCGGTCCGTCGCGACCGCGACGACTCCGTGCGCGCGGTCTCCCATCCGCTCTTGGCCTCGCTGGGGCGAGACACCCGCGAACTCACCCGCGCTCTGGCCCGCACCACCCACACGCCGCATGCCCACCCCTCCGGTGAGGCGACCCCGAACACCCTGCTCGGCTGGCTCCAAGCCGACCTGGCCGCCGACCAGGTGCCCGGACCGGACGTGACCGCCTCGCGGGTCCTTGCCCCGGGCGACCGCAGCGTGCAGGTGCACGCCTGCCACGGCCCGGCCCGCCAGGTCGAGGTGCTGCGGGAGGTGCTGGTCGGCCTGTTGCAGGACCAGCCCGACCTTCAACCGCGCGACATCGTGGTGATGTGCCCCGACATCGAGGTCTACGCCCCGCTGATCCAGGCGGCGTTCGGGCTCGGTGCCGAGGCCGGGCTCCCCGCCGTGGGCACTCATCCCGCCCACCAGTTGCGGGTGCGGCTGGCTGACCGCGATCTCGCGGTGACCAATCCCCTTTTGGGCGTGGCCCGCCAACTGATCGCCGTTGCCAGTGGGCGGGCCACGGCCAGTGAGGTGCTCGACCTGATCTCGACGGCGCCGGTACGCCGCCGCTTCGGGTTCAGCGACAACGATCTCGACACGATCACCTCGTGGGTCCAGGAGTCCGGTGTGCGGTGGGGGCTCGATGCCCAGCATCGGGCTCGGTTCGGGTTGGCCCACCTTGAGCAGAACACCTGGCTGCGCGGTATCGACCGGGTCCTGCTGGGAGTGGCGTTGGCCGAGGAGGCCGACCATCGGCTCGGCTCCACCCTGCCGCTCGACTCGGTCCCCTCGGGTCAGATCGAGTTGGCCGGCTCGCTGGCCGAGTTGCTCTCCCGGATCCATCGAGCCGTCGATGCGTTGCTCTCCTCGGGGCCGGCCACCGAGTGGATGTCGGCCCTGCGTGAGGGGGTTTCCTCGATCACCGCAGTGCCGTTGCGAGATGCCTGGATGAGCGCTCAGTTCGAGCGCGAGTTGGCTCATCTGGCCCACGACGGATCCGGTGCCGACGGGGTCTCGGTCCGCCTGGCCGACGTACGCACGCTGCTGGAGGACGTCCTGCGAGGTCGACCGACCCGCTCCAACTTCCGCACCGGCTCCCTGACCGTGTGCACGATGACCCCGATGCGCTCGGTGCCGCACAAGGTGGTCTGTCTTCTCGGCCTCGACGACGGCAGCTTCCCGCGAGTCACCACCCTCGACGGCGACGATGCGTTGGCTCGGGCACCGATGACCGGCGAGCGCGACCTGCGCAGCGAGGACCGTCAACTGCTGCTCGACGCGATCATGGCCGCCGGCCAGACCCTGGTGTTGACATACTCCGGCGCCTCCGAACACACCGGCCAGACCCGTCCACCGGCGGTGCCGGTAGGCGAGATCCTCGAGGCACTGGCCCGCACGACGGCCAGCGACGTGAGCGGCGTGCACCTGCACCATCCGCTGCAGCCTTTCAACGACCGCAACTTCACCATCACCGGACCCGACAGCCTGGGTACGTCGCGACCCTTCAGTTTCGACCCCACATCGGCGGCCGGTGCCCAGGCGCGTCGTGACCAGCACCCCCGACCCCCTCTGGTGACCGCACCGCTGTTTGCGCCGGAGCCGGACCTCACGTTGGCCGACCTCAAGGGGTTCCTGCGCAACCCGGCCAAGACCTTCCTCAAGGCCTGCGAGATCGCGGTCCCCTGGGACGAGGACCCCATCCGCGATGCCATCCCGATCACGCTCGACGGACTCGAGTCGTGGGCCATTGGAGATCGCTTCCTGCAGGCCCTGGTGACCGGCGCTGACGAATCCGAACTAGTCCGATCCGAGCGACTGCGCGGGCTGCTTCCTCCCGGTGACCTGGGCGACCGGGCGCTGGCCGACGTGCTCGACAAGGCTCACCGGATCGCCTCCGCCTCGGCTCCCGACCGGGTCGGTGTCAGTGCCGAGATCGCGGTCTCCCTCGGCCTTCCTGGCGGGTCGCTGACCGGATCGGTCAGTGGGTGCCACGGCCAGTCGGTGGTGCACTCGGCGTACTCCTCCATGGGAGCCAAGGTGATCGCACCTTTGTGGGTCGACGTGCTCGCGCTGGCCGCCCAGACCGACGCACCCGCCACAGGCATGGCCTACGCCCGCTTCGGCAAGAGCGTTCGCAAGGCCACGATCGGCCCGGTCAACCCCGACGACGCCCGAGCCTTCCTCGAGGACCTCGCCGCCAGCTGCCGGGAGGGGATGCGCACTCCGGTGCCACTGCCGTTGGCCACCGGCTTCGCCTGGGCTCGGGAAGGCAATCCACGGGAGGCGCGCTTCCAGGCCGACAAGTCCTGGCGCACCTCACCGAGTTCACCCTTCCCCGGGGAGGACCAGGACTCCGCCTTCGTCCGCCTCTACGGCTCTCGTGCGTCGCTGCAGACCCTGATCGGTGCGGGTCTTCCACAGTGGGCTCACCGAATCTGGTCCCCGGCAACGCCGCTGCTCAAGGGGCGGGTGTGATGAGGGACTTCGACATCCTGGGGAGTCTGCCCGGTCCGGGGACCACCGTCTTGGAGGCCAGCGCCGGCACCGGCAAGACCTGGACGATCGCGGCACTGGTCGCCAGATACATCGCCGAGGGGCGCACAACGCTGGACAAGATGTTGGTGGTGACCTTCGGACGCGCCGCGAGCCAGGAGTTGCGCGACCGCGTCCGGGCCCGTCTGGTCGAGGTCGAGGGGGCGCTCACGACGGGCGACGGTGGGGAGGACGCCCTCCTCGAGTTCTTGATCGCCGGCGGCGAGGCCGAGCGGAGCCGTCGACTGCTGCGGGTCCGCGAGGCGCTCACCGGTTTCGACGCGGCCGCGATCGTCACCATCCATCAGTTCTGTCACACGGTTCTGCGCGGCCTGGGCATCGCAGGTGACACCGACCCTCGTGCCCGCCTCGTCGAAGACCTCGACGACCTTCTCAGCGACGTGGTCGACGACCTCTATCTGGCCGAGGTGTCCGACGCCGACGGGGCCGAGGTGGCCGCTGGGTTCAGCCGCGGCGAGGCCTGGACGATCGCGGTGCAGGCGGCCATCGCCAACCCGCTGGCCCGACTCGAACCGCAGGCGGCACCGTCCGCCTCACCTGCGTGGAGGCGAGTCCGCTTCGCGCAGCGGGTGCGCGTCGAGTTCGACCGACGCAAGCGTCAGGCCGGCCTGCTCTCCTACGACGATCTGCTGGCGCAACTGGCCGACGCGCTCGCCGACCCTGACGCCCTGGCGCGGCAGCGCATGCGTGAACGCTGGCACTACGTCTTGGTCGATGAGTTCCAAGACACCGACCCCACCCAGTGGCAGGTGTTCCACCGCGCCTTCCACGAGGTTCCGGGCGGCGGGTCGGGCGATGTCGGCAACCAGCCTCGACCGACTCTGGTTCTGATCGGGGATCCCAAACAGGCGATCTATGCCTTCCGCGGAGGCGACGTCTACACCTACCTCCAGGCCAAGATGGTCGCCGAGGACTTCGCGACGCTGAGCACCAACTACCGCACCGATCGGGCCGTGCTCGACTGCATCAACGTCTTGTGGGAAGGCGCGCAACTGGGTGACCCGGAGATCGTGGTCCACCCGGTCGGCGCACACGAGGTGGAGCCGCGCATCGAGGGGGTCAACCACGAGCCGTTCCGGCTCCGCGCGCTCACCCACGACCGGCTCGGCGCCGATCCCGACAAGCCGATCCCCATGGGCACGGTCAGGCCGGCCATCGGCGCCGACGTGGCCGCCCAGGTGCTGGGGTTGCTGACCGATCCCCAGGCCCGCTTCGAGGACCGACGCCTGGGCGCAGGCGACATCGCCGTGCTGGCGTACTCTAGGAACCAACTCGACGTCGTACGCCGAGCGCTGGCCGCGGTGGGCATCCCGGCCGTCCTCTCGGGCAGTGGCAGCGTGTTCGACACGCCCGCCGCGACCCAGTGGCTGACGTTGATCGAGGCCCTGGAGCAGCCGCACCGCACCCAGCGCGTGCGGGCGGCCGCGTTGACCGACTTCTTCGGGCACACGATCGACACCCTGATGGCCGGCGGCGACGACCTGACCGAGGCCCTCTCGACCACGGTGCGGGACTGGCTCGATCTGTTCCGGGTGCGCGGGATCGCGGCGGTGTTCGAGGCCGCTCTCGAACTCGGGATGGAGCAACGGCTGCTGGGGCAGGTCAACGGAGAACGCGAACTCACCGACCTTCGACACCTCGCCGAAGTGCTCCACCGAGAGACCTCCTCGGGGCGGGCCGGGATCGTGGCCCTGTTGGCGTGGCTGCGCCATCAGATGCGCGAAGAGCGCCACGAGGTCGCCGGCGAGCGCACCCGACGGCTCGACTCCGACGCGACCGCGGTGCAGTTGGTGACCATCCACGGCAGCAAGGGCCTGCAATGGCCGGTCGTCATGCTGCCGTTCGCCTTCGACCGGTTCCCGGGCCGCGACCGCGACCAGGTGCTCACCTATCACGACGACGAGGGCGCTCGGGTCCTGCACGTCGGCGGACTGGAGAGCCGCCCCCGGGAACTCGACGACCGCGCGCGCGATGAAGACCTCGGGGAACGTCTGCGGCTGCTCTATGTCGCGATGACCCGAGCCGAGGCGCAGTTGGTTGCCTGGTGGGCGCCGAGCACCAACACCCCCACCTCCGAACTCCATCGCCTCGTGTTGGGCCGACAACCTGGTCAGGCCGAGGTGCCGGCCGCACAGCCGCTGGGTCCCGACGAGAAGGCGTTGGCCTGGCTCTTGGCCTGGGGGCGTCGCGGTGCTTTCACCGCGGAAGCGGCCGATCCGGGACCGGTCGACACCCTCCCGCCGCCCCCTGCTGCCCCCGCGCTGGACGTGCGCGAGTTCACCCGCAGCATCGACCATCGCTGGCGCCGAACCTCCTACAGCGCGTTGTCGGCGGCCTCCCATGACGCTGGCCCGGCAGTGGGCACCGAGCCCGAGATCGACGTCAAGGACGATGAGCCCGACGCCGTGGATGCCGCCGCCTTGACCCCCGCACCTGTCGGAGGCGAGGAGGGGGTGCCCTCACCGATGGCCGACCTGCCCAGCGGCGCCCAGTTCGGCTCCCTCGTCCACGCCGTGCTCGAGCATGCCGATCCGGCCGCACCCGACTTCGGTGGTGACCTGCGGGCGGAGTTGCGGGCCCGGGTCGAGGAAGAGTGGATCAACTGGCCTCAGGAGGTCGATCGAGAGGTTCTGGCCGATGCGCTGGTGGAGGTCTGCTCGACCTCGCTGGGCCCCGATGTCGGCGGCGTGGCGCTGCGCGACATCGCCCTGGCCGATCGGCTGGCTGAGATGGAGTTCGAACTTCCGCTGACCGGGGGCGACACCCGCACCGACACCTCGGGACCGAGATTGGCCGACCTCGCGCCGCTGCTGCGTCGACACCTCCCCGAGGGCGATCCCGTCCGAGGTTGGGCCGACGCTCTGGGGGATCCGGCGCTGGGAGATCAGGATCTGCGTGGCTACCTGACCGGATCCGTCGACGTCGTACTCAGGGTGGGCGGGCGGTTCTTCGTCGTCGACTACAAGACCAACTGGCTGGGCAGCCCGGACACCCCGCTGACCTCGCACGACTACACCCCGGCCGCCCTCGACGCGGCCATGGGGCACAGCGCCTACCCCCTCCAGGCGCTGTTGTACGCCGTCGTGTTGCATCGCTTCCTGCGCTGGCGGCTGGTCGACTACGACCCGGCAACCCACGTGGGCGGAGTCCTCTACCTCTACCTGCGCGGGATGTGCGGGCCGCAGACCCCCTTGATCGACGGCCGCCCGTGCGGGGTCTTCTCCTGGAAGCCACCGACCGCGCTGGTGAGCGAACTCTCCGACCTGCTCGACGGAGGTGATCTGGGGTGATCGAGACCTTCGAACCGGTTGATGCCTATGACCGCCGCCTCGCCGCGGGGCTGGGTGGAGAGTTGGGCGCACTCAACCGAGCCGGTGTTCTTGAGGCCAGCGATGTGCTCGTGGCACAACGGCTGGGCCGCCTCGGCGAGGAGGACCGCTGCGAGGTGCTGGTGGCCCTCGCCCTCGTCGTCAAGGCTGCCCGGCAAGGCTCGGTGTGCGTCGACCTGGCGCAGGTGCCTGCGTTGCCGCAGGAGTCCGGTCTGGCCTGGCCCGACCACAGCACCTGGCTGCAGCAGGTGGGCACCTCCCCACTGGTGGCACAGGGAGTGCTGCGGATCGACTCCGGGCTGCTCTACCTCGACCGCTACTGGACCGAGGAGGGCGCGGTCGTCGACGACCTACGCTCCCGTCTCGCGGTGAATGCACCGCCCGTGGACCGGCCGCGCCTGAGCGCTGCCTTGTCGGAGTTGTTCGCCGGCCCGACGTACTCCGAGCAACGCCTGGCCGCGGAGGAGTCGGCCTGTCGCTGGACCTCGGTGATCACCGGTGGCCCTGGCACGGGCAAGACGACCACCCTGGCCAGACTGCTCGCGGCCCTGGTGGCGGCCAGCGACGAACCGCCGCGCATCGCCTTGGCCGCACCGACCGGCAAAGCCGCCGCCCGCATGACCCAGGCGATCGCCGATGCGGCCGCGGCGCCGGACTTCCCGGCCCACCACCGACCCGCCCTCGAGGGGTTGGCCGCCTCGACGCTGCACCGACTGCTGGGCACGATTCCCCGCCAAGCCACCCGCTATCGCCATGATCGTCACAACCGCCTGCCGCACGACATCGTCGTGGTGGATGAGACCTCGATGGTCTCGATCACCTTGATGGCTCGGCTGATCGAGGCGGTCCGGCCGGACGCCCGGTTGGTGCTGGTCGGTGACCCCGACCAGTTGACCAGCGTCGAAGCGGGCGCGGTGTTGCAGGACCTGGTGGCTGGACTCGCGGGTGGGGCCGACTCACCCGTGAGTGGTTTGACGCGCACCTTCCGCTTCGGCGACGCGATCGGTGCCCTGGCGCAGGCCATCCGCGCCGGTGATCAGGACCAGGCGTGGGACCTCCTCACCTCGGGTGACGACGCCGTGGTGTTGATCGATCCGGGTGATCTCGGAGCTGTTCGCGCCGCAGTCGAGCCCACGGCGCTTGCGCTCCTGCACGCCGCCGAGCGAGGGGAGCAGGCCTCCGCGTTGGCTCACCTCGAGGCGCATCGGCTGCTGTGTGCGCACCGGGAAGGTCCGCACGGTGTCGGTCACTGGAACCGCCAGATCGAGCGGTGGCTGCTCGACCGCTTGGGGCGCGACTGGTTCCCGTCGTCGTACGCCGGCCAGCCGCTGATCGTCAACAGCAACGACTACGGCTTGCGGTTGTGGAACGGCGACACCGGGGTGGTCTTGGCCGGTGGTCCGGCGAGCTCGGGGCTGCAAGCGGTCTTCGCTGACGGAACCACCGGCCGACCGGTGAACTTGACTCGCCTCTCCGACGTGACCACGGCGCACGCGATGACGGTGCACCGCAGCCAAGGCAGCCAGTTCCGTGAGGTGAGCGTGTTGTTGCCGCCGCCGGAGTCACCCACGTTGACCCGCGAACTCCTCTACACCGCGATCACCCGTGCCCAGGATCGGGTGCGCGTGATCGCGACCGAGGAGTCGGTGCGGGCTGCGATCGCGCGTCCGGCCCAGCGAGCCACCGGACTCGCGGCTCGATTGCGTCCCTAGTGGCCAGACGTCGACACAGCGATCCCCGTACTCTGTCGCCCATGGCACCAGCGCCTCGGGAACCGGTCCGGCCTGGACTCTCCCCGCTCTACTACCTGCACCTGGCCGGGCGTCAGGTGCAGGATCTGTTGGCCGAGGCGATGGCCACCAGCCCGCTCGACCCCGCCGAATATGCGCTCTACAGCCTCATCTTCGAGTCCGGTCAGACGACTGCGACCCATCTGGCCGCCGAGGCGGGCGTGCCGCTGACGACGATGCTGGACACGGTGCGCAACCTTGAGCGGCGTGGCCACGTCCATCGCCGCCCCGACCCGCGCGATCGGCGCGCCATGCTCGTCGCGCTGACGATGGAGGGGCTGGCGGTGCACCGGGCGGCCAACGCACACTTCGAACTCGCCGATGCCGCGTTGCGCGACCACCTCGACCTCGACCCGGAAGCGTTGTCGAAGTCGCTGGCTGCCCTCGCCGAGTCCGCCGCGCTGGCGGCAGGGACGTTGCGTCAGAGTCGCCAGGGCGAGACCGGTTAGAACGGAACCGTTGTAACTACCACGAACCCGTGGTATTCATGGCCCATGCCCCTGTCACGCCGTCAGCTCCTGGTCGGCCTGGGTTCGACCGTGGGGCTCGCCGCTTGCGGGTCCGGGCCCGTGTCGAAGGTGGACTGGGCCGGGGATCTGGACGGGCTGGTGATCGGCATCGAGTCGACCCATCCCAACCCGTGGTGGCGCGAGCCGCGGGCCGACTTCATGGCGAGGGTCGCGACCCTCAAACACACGCTCCCGGGCATGAGCAAACGAGCCCAGGAGGTGGCGGTCATGGAACTGGTCGCCACCATCGACGGGCACTCCGCGATCTACCCCACTCAGTTGGGTTGGCACTTCCTGGGGATCCAGTTCTATGACTTCTCCGGGACGACCGCGGTCTCGGCGTACCCGGCGCGCCCCGAGTTGGTCGGAGCGACCCTCGAAACCATCGGGACGGTCCCACTCGCCGAAGCGCGCCGGCGACTCACGCCACTGGCCAGCCACGACAACGACCAGACGATCCGATTGATGCTGCCCTTGACCTACGTGATGCCTGAGGCGCTCACCGTGAAAGGCCTGGTCGCCAAGGGCGCCAAGCCGAGTTACGGGTTGCGCACCGCGCAAGGGGAGTCGGTCACAGTGACTCCGGAGTCGCTGGAGTACGACGCCTATGTCGCCTCTGTGGGATGGGATCCCGCCGGCCTGCCCCCGCGCGATGCTCCGTTGGTCCTCACTCGACGGCGAGACCCGATCTGGTGGACCACCCTGCCTTCAGGGGCGCTCTACATCGTCTACAACCAGGTCCAGTCCGACAGCGCTGACGCCGTCGCCCCCGTCCGAGACGCCGCCGCGCACCGTCGCCGGCCCGGCGTCATCGTTGACCTCACCAACAACCCCGGTGGAGACAACCACACCTACGTGGAACTCCTGGCGGCGCTCCAGGACCCGCGGTTGCGCGGACGCCTCGTCGTCATCATCGGTCGGACGACCTTCTCGGCAGCGATGAACTTCGCCGTCGAGGTCGAGCAGTCCACCGACGCGGTGTTCGTCGGCGAGGCGACCGGGGCCAGGCCGAACCTCTACGGGGACGTCCGACCGGTTGGGATGCCGAGTTCGGGGTTGACCGCCTACATCTCGAGTCGCTACTGGCCCAAGGCCGGCGACAAGGACACGCGCGTGGCCATGGACCCGGACGTCCCCGTGGAGTGGACGGTCGATGACTTCCTTGCCGGCCGTGATCCCGTGCTCGACGCCGCGGTCAGGGTGCTGCGCTGACCAGGTGAGGGCCTGCGCGGTCGACTTCCCTACTTCTGGGTGACGATCCCGGTGGCCGCGTCGCAGACCAAGGTGCCGTTCTCGAAACTCTGCTCGGCTCCGGTGGGTGTGGTCACCGCGTCGCCGGTCGGGAACCCGAGCGGGCCGGTCTCCTCGCCGCGCTCGACGTACGCCGCCAACAGCGGCCCGGTGACCCACCATGCCGACGAACGGGCGTAGAGAGTGCCCTCGGCGAACTCGGTCTTGTGGCCTCCGCCCGAGGGGTATTCACCGACCCGCACCCGGCCGGTGACCGCCTCCCCGAGTTGGGCCGTGCGGCGGCGGATCACGGTGTCATAGGCGCTGATGTAGGCCGCCACCCGCGCGCGCAGCCCCGTGCGCATCCAGGAGTAGCCGTAGCGACCCGGGCAGGCGGTGGCGGTGGACGGGCTGATCCCGCTGCGCCGCACGTCGCGGTGCCCGGCGATGCGAGGCAGGGCATGACCCGCGATCGGGTAGGTCCCGGTCGCGGGGAGGTAGTTGGTGCCCAGCCGCCAGCCGATCAACCGGACCGCAGCGCTCTTCATGGCGGTGCTGGGAGCGACCCGGTCGAGGTTGCCCATCATCGACACGCCCATCGCATAGGTGTTGACGGTGAAGTTACCGGCGTGGGCCCCCCGAACCTGGGGGAGTACGCCGCCGGAGCGGCCCTCGTAGATCACGCCGTACTTGTCGATGAGGAAGTTGTAGCCGATGTCGCACCAGCCCTGACCGCTCATGTGGTAGGCCTGAATGCCGCGCACGATGCGAGGTGCGTCGGCCCGGGAGTAGCGGTTGCTGCCCGCGGTGTGGTGGAAGATCACGCCGTCGACGTGGTCGGCCAGGCGCGGGTAGTCGCAGTACTTCGGGGCGCGGGCGCCCCATCCGGCTCGGGAGACCATCGCCGGCATCGGGGTGTAGGTGGGGGTGCCGTCGGCGGCCAGGCGCAGGGCCGGGTCCACATCAGGGTCGGGCCCGGGATCGACCAGCGACACCTGGAGCCCCCGGGCGGATCCCTCGGTGCGCACCGCGACCGCGTCGGATCGGCCCACCCAGAGCGGGTCGGTCCCGGGGCGTCCGCCGGCACTGGAGTCGCCGTGGATGCGCAGCGGCAGCCACCGCGTCCACTGGCCGCCATGGCGTACTTGCACCTCGACCCGCGCCGGGGAGGCTCCGACGGCCCAGGTGACCCCGACCATTGCGAAGGCGGACGTCCTCTGGCGGGGCAACGCCGCGGCACGAGTCCGCTGTCCTGATGCGGCCCTCACATCGAGGTTGGTCACCCTCGCTCCAGGGGCGGTCGTCTGGCGCGGGGCCGGTGTGGATCCGGCGGTGGTGGGGTTGAGGGTTGCGACCGCGATGGCGAGTCCGACGGCCAGCGTCAGGCGCGCGGCTCGGATCGCGATCGTGTGAGACATCAGTTCCCTCCCAGGGCCCGACTCACGATAACCCGGGAGAGAGGTCGCTACTGGGCCAGTCCGTAGAGCCGATCGCCGGCATCGCCCAACCCGGGGACGATGTAGCCGTGCTCGTTGAGCCGCTCGTCGATGGCGGCGGTGACCACGGTCACCGGCACATCGACACCTTCGAGGCCACGTCGGAGGTTGTCGACGCCTTCTGGCGCCGAGAGCAGGCAGATGCAGGTGATGTCATCGGCGCCCCGGTCGACCAGGAACTTGATCGCCGCGGCCAGGGTCCCTCCGGTGGCCAGCATCGGGTCGAGCACGTAGCACTGGCGGCCGGAGAGGTCGGCGGGCAGCCTCTCGGCGTACGTCGAGGCTTCGAGGGTCTCCTCGTTGCGCACCATCCCCAGGAAACCGACCTCGGCCGTGGGAATCATGCGGACCATGCCCTCGAGCATGCCCAGACCGGCCCGAAGGATGGGGACGACCAGGGGCCTCGGGTGGCGCAGATTGACGCCGATGGCTTCGGACACGGGGGTGGTGATCGTCACCGGATCGACCCGCACTCCCCGGGTCGCCTCGTAGGCCAGCAGGGTGACCAGTTCATCGGCGAGTTTGCGGAACGTGGGTGAGTCCGTGCGTTGGTCGCGCAGAGTGGTGAGTTTGTGGGCAACCAGGGGGTGATCGATGACCAGGACATCCATGGTCACAAGCTATCGGGCCGCCCGCCCCGGGTGGCACCACCCGTGCGGGTCTGTCACTCTTGAGACATGGCAGTGGTGCACGAATCCGAGACCGAAGCGATCGACTTCGCTGTCGCTGCCTACCGCGAGGAAGGCATCTGGCAGGTTCAGGCGCTCGACCACGCCAAGTTGGAGAACGTCGAGTCGATCGCCCGGGAGTTGCGCCGCTACCCCGGCGACAACGGAGCCAGCGGTTTCATCAGTGTCGACGAGGACTTCTTCGTCGTCGTCCGTGCGCGTGGTGCCCACGTCACGGTGCTGCTCTCCGACGCCTCCGCCGCGACCGACTGGGAACTGGCGCGGTCGGTGACCGACCACATCGGGGTACCGGTCGAGGACGACGACGACCCGGCCCCGGCCGGTGACCTCGGCATCTTCGCCGACATGGGTATCCCAGCCATGGACATGGGGGTCCTGCTCGACGACCTGGACCTCTACCCCGACGAGCAGCTCAGCGAGATCGCCACCAAGCTCGGGTTCGGTGCGCGGTTCGACGAACTGGTCGGTCTGAACTCTTGAGCGAGTGGGCTGCGGCGATGACCGCCGCCCTTGACCTGGCCCGCGCCGCGACGGCGTACGCCGAGGTTCCGGTGGGTGCGGTGGTGGTCTCCCCGTCCGGTGAGATCGTGGGGGCCGCCCACAATCGACGCGAGATCGACCACGATCCGACGGCTCACGCCGAAGTGCTGGCGCTGCGCGAAGCCGCGGCCGCTGCCGGTCAGTGGCGCCTGGCCGGACACACTCTGGTGGTGACGCTGGAGCCGTGCACGATGTGTGCCGGTGCGATCGTGTTGTCGAGGGTGGACCGGGTGGTGTTCGGGGCGTTCGACGACAAGGCGGGCGCCGCCGGGTCGCTGTGGGACGTGGTGCGAGACCGTCGACTCAACCATCGCCCCGAGGTGATCTCGGGGCTGATGGCCGAGGAGTCGGCCGCACTGCTCACCGACTATTTCCAGACCCAGCTCCGTCGAGGCGACCAGTGCTAGCCGCCTCGACGAGTCCCGGGGTCAGGCGGACTTGATCGCGGAGATCTCGAACTCGAGGGTGACCTTGTCACCCACCAGCACGCCGCCTGCCTCGAGTGCGGCGTTCCAGACCAGACCGAAGTCTTGACGGTTGACCTGGACCGAACCCTCGAAGCCGATCCGGTGGTTGCCGAAGGGGTCCACGGCCGCACCCTCGAAGGAGAAGGGGATGGTCACCGAACGGGTGACGTCCTTGATGGTGAGGTCACCGGTGATGTCGATGCCCTCGGAGGTGGCGCTCACCGCGGTGGAGGCGAACGTGATCGTCGGGTAGTTCGCCACGTCGAAGAAGTCGGGCGAACGGAGGTGGTCGTCGCGCTGCTGCTGCCGGGTGTCGACGGACTGCACCTGGATCTCCACGCTGACGCTGGAGTCGCTCACCACGGGGGCGAGGGTTGCGGTGCCGGCGAAGTCGTTGAAGTTGCCGCGGACCTTGGTGATCATCGCGTGGCGGGCGACGAAGCCGATGCGGCTGTGGGCCGCGTCGAGGGTGTAGGTGCCGGCGTACTGCTCGAGGCTCATGGGTTCTCCTAGGTAGGTGATACGTCAATAATATCCCAAGCAGTGGCGGCCACGATCTATTCCCGGCCTACGATGCATCTGTGACTACCTGGCTCACCGCCGATCAACAGCGCGCATGGCGCACGTTCGTGTTCGCTCAGCGACGGCTCGATGCCACCCTGGCCCGACAACTCCTCAACGACTCGTCCATGTCCATGCCCGACTTCGAGGTGCTCGTGCTGCTCACCGACGTCGAAGACGGTCGACTCAGGGTGAGCGACCTGGCCAACAAACTCGACTGGGAGCGCAGTCGTCTGTCCCACCACCTCAAGCGCATGACCCGTCGTGGACTGATCACACGGGCAGACTGCGCCGATGATGCGCGCGGCTCGTTCGCGGTGATCACCGCCGAGGGCCGTCAGGCGATCGAGAACGCCGCGCCCGGCCACGTCGACGCCGTACGCCGCCTCGTCATCGACGCCCTGAGTGCCAAGGAACTGGGCCAGTTGGCCGCGATCTCGGCCAAGATCCAGGCCGCCGTCGATGATTTCGAGGCCGACCTCTCCGTCTAGTACCCTCTCCGGCGGTGGCGTGTCCGAGCGGCCTAAGGAGAACGCCTCGAAAGCGTTTGTGGGCGCAAGCCCACCGCGGGTTCAAATCCCGCCGCCACCGCCATGTGATGTCTCAAGACATCGGCGACAGCCGGACCCACGATGGTGGGTTCGGCTGGTGTCATTTTCGGGTTGTGCGGGTGGGTCCTTTGGGTGCTGCGGTGCGCCGGTAGTCGCGGGTGGGGTCGAGGACGAGTTCGCGGAGTAGTTCGCCGGTGGCGGCATTGGTGACGCGAATGTCGAGGTCTTGGACGAGGAGGATGACGTGGGGTTCTCGTGGTGGTCCGCCGATCAGTGCACTCCTTGAACGGTTCGCGCAGTGCGGCGCACGAAGACCACGTTCATCGACGAACAGGCGTTTGAAGATGGCGTCGTTGAGCGCGGCGGGCGCCATCGCCGGACTCGGCAGGAGCAAGCCCTCAGCGGGCTGAACTACCGACACTGCAAGGTGGCCAGGTCGGGTAGTCAGGGTGGAGGCGGCTCCTCACCCTCAGGGCTGCGC
>CALMLL010000157.1 GCA_937868075.1 uncultured Marmoricola sp.
GACCTAGGCGCGACGATCAGCACATGGGTGCTCTGATCTCGCGAGCTGTGGACCTGCCCCCAGGGCGTCGCCGGGAGTCGTTTGTGTGGTCTCATGCGTGGCGTCGCGGGTTCAGCCTGACGGCTGATCTCAGCGGCTGGCCCGACCAATGCGCGTCGGTCCTGGGTGAGCACCGACGCTGCCCCGTCGTCATCGTGGGGGCAGTGCAAGACGCTGGCGGGCTGTGGCATCTGGTCGGCTCAACCCGGTGTTGCACCACTTCCATGGCGACGGCCCACCGTCGCCCTGTCGTCGCTGAGACTGCCGACGCGGGGAGCATCCCGCCGGCTCGGCGCTGTTCACAGGGGCGCGCGGTCTGGCCGGGTTTCACCGGCCCTGGGACTCGCAACCGCGTCTACTCCATTGATGTGATCGCCGTCTTAGGCAACTCGTGCACCACTTGCCGTAGTCGGCCCGGGCAGGTCCTCGATCACGACCACATCGCCGGCCTGACGCGCGGCTACCTCGACCGCGAATGCAACTTGGTCGTCGACTGGTGCCGTCATCTTGAGGACTGCCCATTCGCGAGCCACGTGCAGACACCGGCCGGCACCGGTCTCGGCGTCTTCCCCGAACACTTGAGGATGATGCGGCGGCCGAAGTACCGGATGCGCCGGTTGGCCTTCGAGATCGTCATGTCAGGTGGTACCTCCCCCGGCGTCGGCGCAGTCAGCGTGGACGACACGAGCCCTTGGGTTCTGCCAGCGCCAGCGGGTCTTCCCGACCCGATATCGCACCCGTGAGTGGGTCAGGGCTGGGAGACACTGCGAGGGTGAACACCCCTCCCCCGCCTCGCCGTCCCGGTGTGCCCCTGGGGGAACGACCGGTCAGCCTCGGACCCGCGAAGCGCTCGGGGCCGTTGCCGGCACCTCGGGTGCGTCACGTATGGGTGCGCGCACCGGCAGGCGGGAGCGAAGGGACCCCCGTATGGGTTCCCGGGGTCCTGCTGAGGTGGGAGCACGCCGCTTCAGGCGTGTGCGGGCAGGTTGCTTTCGTCGTGGTCGACGAGACGGGGTCCCCAGTTCTGGTCACACAGACACTGCCGGCGGAGCTGATCAGGCCGGCCGATCCGGGGACACCACCGTCCTGAGGATCCAGTTGCCTCAGGGCCCGTCTTTCAGCTGGCCTTACTGTCGGTCCAGCCCTTGCGGGCGCGCAGGATCTGCTCGGTGCGGGCCGGGAGTTCGGGCGGTGCCGCCTCATCGTCGGTGCGGTTGCAGACCTCGTCGCGGATGATGCGCTGCGCTTCGGCGTGATGGCCTTCGGCCGCCGCAACCGCCGCAAGGTCGAGGCGTGGGATCTCCTCGTGTGGTGCGGCCATGGCTGCGGTCTCGGCCGCGAGCCGAGCCGCCGGCAGGTCCTGTGCTGCCAGTGCGTGGGTGACGACCAGGTGTGCGACGTCGACGATCGCGACGGTGAGGTGCTCGTCGAGCCGGTCGCCGTCGACCAGCCACGACCAGCCACCTCCTTGCTCACGCTCGAGGGGGTAATCGAATGGTCGGCCTTGGACGAGGCTCAGCGCCGTCTTCAGGTCGGCTATGCCCTCGGGCCCGCCGCGGGCTTCTCCGCGCAACCGGAGTCGACGGAAGAGGTCGGCATCGATGAGGAGGTCGAGGACCTGGTAGACCGGGACATCCCGGATCGCAGCGGCTGGCGCGAGCCGTGCGTCGGGCAGGTGGTACTCGCCGGTGCGCGGGTTTGTTCCCAGCCACTGCCGGATCGTCAGGACGTAGTCACGGGCCTTGCCCTTGGTGATGGTGAAGGCCTCCGCGACCTCGTCAGGGGTGGCCCCCAGGCGGCGCAGCGCAATGAAGGCCAGGAGTTCGGTCATGTATGGCTTGCGCTTGGTCAGGGGCTTGCCGCGAGTCGTCGCCCGCACCGGGCCCAGCAGGTGGAGCTTGGGCAGCGCGGAGTCCTCGCGCACCCACATGGCCACGTCGCCGTCGAGGGTGGGGTCAGCGTCCTCGACATCGTGGCGAACGCTGTGGCTCACGCGGGGAGCGAGGGCTTGGAGGTCCTCGGCCGTGGTCGCGGCTGCTTGGACGTAGGTGTCATCGTCCTCGTCGAGGAGGCTGACGGTGTCCTCCTCGGGGGTATGGTCTGCCTCGGGTCGCGGGAGGGTGTGTTCGGCGCGCAGGGCTCCGGCTTCGTCGGAGTAGGCGCGCCATCCGTCAGTCGCGTCGTGGTCGACGGGGACGGGGATCTCGGTGATGGTTTCGCTGTGGGCGAGGAGGGATGCGCAGCCGAGTGCTTCGTCGCTGGTGAGTCCGACCGCTACGAGGTCCAGCCCGGCCTCGGGCAGCGTGACTCGTCCTTCGGTGGTGACGTGCAGGACGGTCCCGGGAGCGTGGGTTCGTGGGCCGGCGATAACGACGGAGGTGGCCGTTCGACCGGCTTGGGTGTGAACGAGGTCGAGGAGCTGCTCGAGCGCGGGGCTGGTGCTCGCTGCGTCGACCAGGAGCATCTGGGCGGACCATGCGTCGGCGCCGGCCTGGCGGGCGCGGGCGGTCGTCACGTCGGCGTCCGCGGCCTCGGTCCGGTCGAACGTGGAGACGGCGTCGGCCAGGAGCTCTTCGATGGGGTCTGATGGCTCGGCCCGGGTGTCGTAGACGTGGATGCGGTCGGGGTTGAGTGGGCCCAGTTCGGTGGCGACGCCCAGGCAGGCGACGGAAACGCCGGCCGACCACGGGTTGCAGGCCACTTCGGCGGCGATGTAGCGGGCGAAGTCCTGGCTGTAGGTGGCGTCCCCGGTGATGGTGACGTTGAGGTCTTCGATGTTGAGCAGCCACACCTCCTCGTTCTCGCCCAGTCCGATGGTGACCAGGAGAGGGTAGGGGGCCGGTTGGTCGTCGACCTCGGGGCCGATCTGGTCGAGAGGGACGGCGGGGCTGATCTTCCAGTGCAGGAGGTCTGGGGTGGCTTCCCACGGCTGGGGGAGATCGCTGGGTTCGGACAGGTGGAGGACCAGGTGGGATTGGGTGAGTTCGACCGCAGCGACGACTGGCATGGGTGTGCCGTCGGCGGCGAACGCAGCGGCGAGCCGGCGCAGGACCTGATCCATGTGGTCGACGGTGGGGGCGGTGATTGCCCCGACCACGGTGATGGTCTTCTCGACCGGGCTCAGGACCGGCTCTGGGCTGGCCAGTGTTCGTCCTGGGCGCCGGTTGCGGAACTGCGCGCGTCGGCGGCGACGCAGCAGCATGAGCATGGAACCGGCCAGCAGTGCCCCTCCTGCGGTGAGTCCCGCGAGCATCCACGGCGCGGGCGTCACGTGCTCGATGGCGTCCGTCGTGGCTTGGCTGGTTGCTGCGCTCTGGGCGGCACCGGCTGGAATCGGGGTTACCGGGCCAGGTTCGACGGGCTCGGGGCGAGGGTTCGGACGAGACGTCACCGGCGTAGGAGCGGGCGCGGTCGTGGTCGTGGTGGGTGCGGGCGTGGGGGCCGGGGTTGCGGCGGTGGGTTTGCCGGGGATCGTCAGCGTTTGGCCGATGTCGATCTGGTCGGGGTCGGTGAGGTGGATTCCGCCGGGCTGCAGGGTGTGTCGGCTGGCCTCGAAGATCGCCGGGTACTGGGTCGCGTCCCCGAGTTCGCGCTGGGCGATGCCGGAGAGGGTGTCACCTGCCTTGACCGTGTAGAGATGAGGTTGGCCGGGCGTCGTGCTCGCCGGGAGGGTGAGGACCGTCCCGGCATGAATCAGGTCCGGGTGGTTGGCGACCTGCGGGTTGAGGTCGGCGATCTCAGGCCATCGTTCGGCATCCCCGAGGTGGGTTTGGGCGATGCCGGAGAGGGTGTCGCCCGTCTGGACTGTGTACGTGTCGCTGGCCGACGTGGTGGCGGACGGTGCGGGTGCCGTCGGGGAGGTCGGGGCGGCAGGCACGGAGGCGGCGGGCGCGGCCACGACGGGTACTGGGGGCGAAGCCCCCGCCACGGTGGCCGTGGCGGGGGCGATCAGGAACAGCAGTGCAGCGGCTGCGACGAGCTGCCGGGCAGCACCTTGGGGCAGAGAAAGTCCGGGAAGTTTGGGTGCGCGCAGTCCGCGCAGGCGCGCGGCGATCTCGAGCAGGATGCTGCCGGTCAGGACCAGCCAGGCCGCCCAAGCGATGACCTTGATCGCTGAGAGGGCAAGGGTGCCGTCGTCAGGGGTGGTGAACGCCGACCGGATCTGCTCGAGGGTCGGCAGCCCATCAGGGATCGGGTTGGCGCCGAGAGCGAGCAGCGTGGCCGGGAGGCCGATGAGGATTCCCAGCAGGAGCAGAGTGGCCAAGAGGCCGACGAGGCGGGCGCGGATTCTCATTGGGCTACTCCTGCGACGGCACGGTTGACTTCGACTTCTGCGTGGCCGGTCACGGTCAGGTTCGTGATGCCGATGATGCTCAGGAACTTGGTCGTGTACGTGGTGCTGGTGTCGGTGACGACCCGGGTGCCGCCGGCGACCGTGGCCGTCCCGGTAAACCCTGGCGCACCGGCGATGTAGGTGTTCGCGGCCACGATGGCTGCACCGGGGTCGACTATCGCCCCCTGGCCGCGAACGGCAGTGGCTCCTTGGAGTTGCTGGCCGCCGGCTCGGGCTGCTTCAGCGGCAACGTTCTGGGCGCGCTGCTTGGCCAAGACCTGCCCGGACCCGTCGACGGCCAGTCCCACCATGAGGATCATCGCGAGGGCCGTCGAGATCATCCACACCGCGACTGACCCTTGCTCCCGATCGCCCATCCGAGTTGCGAGCTTGTTCATGGGCGTCATCGTTCTCGGTACGTGTCAAGGGGTGAGCGCATGGTGGCCGAGATCGTCATCGAGCCTGGCAGGCCGGGCAGCAACCCGGCCAGGTCGGCCTGGCAGTTGACGGTGGCGCCAACCGAGGCTGGAGTGCCGACTGGGCTGGCGAAGCCCGTGGTGTCGACGGAAATGGACGTACTCACGCAGCGCAGGTTCTGACTGGCCAGGCTGGCCACAGCTGCGGTCTCGGCGTTGCTCGCGGCCTGCCCTTGAGTGCGAGAGATCGAGGCAGCTCGGGCGGCGTCAGCTGCAGCGGACTCCACGGCCTGATGCGACAGCGCGACCCGGCCGCCCGCGATGATCAGCGCCACGAACATGCCCAAAGCCGGAGCGAGGATGACGACCTCGACGACCGAGGAGCCCCGTTCGGGAGAACCGCTGCAGACCCGCAGGCGACGAAGAATGGCTCTCATCATCGAGTGAGCCTCTCCACGGGCGCCGAGGCGCGCTGGGTCACGGTGGGGGTCCAGCCCGGGATGACTGACAGGATGCTTCCGGTTACGACCGTGGTCGCCGTCGTCGCGGTGCGGCTGCTACTGACCGAGACGCTCCTCAAGACACCCTCCCCTCCAGCGGCAGCGACGAACGCTGTCGCTGCCGCGTCCCCGGCGCCGATGGTGCCGGTCTGAGCCGCGGCCGCGCGCGCCCCTTCTTGCGCGGCCGCGATCGCCACCGTACGTCCGTGGTAGAACATGGCCGCTTGAACCCCGGCGAACATCAACGCGAACAAGGCTGGCATGAGGACCACGAGTTGCACGGTCACCATGCCCGCTTCACGACTCTTGGCGCGCCCAGGAGGGCGCGCGCAAGGAGCCTTGGTCGAGCGAGAACGGCACATGATCAGGTGATGTTGGCCAACTTGCCGGAGATGTAGCCGGAGAGGAAGGCGTAGACCACGCCTGCCA
>CALMLL010000158.1 GCA_937868075.1 uncultured Marmoricola sp.
CAGGACAACCTGCCTCCTGTGTCGAGCGGCGAGCAGAGCTCGTCGGTCGTCCCCGGCGTAGCCAGTCTGATCTGGACGGTCGAGTTGGTCTCGACTCGCTGAAGTGAGCGACCGACCACCGTCGTCCACCCGCGCCGGTCATCCAACACGTTGTCGACGATGCGTGCCAGGGCATCGGCGTCGATCGCAAGACCTTGCTCCACCTCGACGCTGTAGGTGACCAGGTCACCGTGCCCAGCGATGTCCGAGGAACCGTCAGCCACCGCGAACCGACCCGAGCCCACCTCCGGCACCGGTCTCGGAGAGTGCTGACCGCTGGCAGAACGCCCGTCAGCCCTACGTGCCGGTTCTGGTGGAGCTGCGGCCCGACTCTCTTGAGGCCGCGTGGTCTCAGCCGGGCTTGGAGTGGTTGCCCGGTTCAGCTCGATCTCGTCCGTACGACCCATGCGCGCTTCGACCTCGACGAGGCTCTGCTCCGTCCCACCACTGAGTAGGAGTCGACCCCCGATCGCAACGGCGGTGATGACGACGGCGGTCGATGCGGTCACGAATCGGGCCAGACGCCGGTTGCCGCGACGTCGGCCGCCGCGAACTCCACGATGCTTCGCGCTCACCGATTCTGGTTCCGGATGCGGGTGAGGACGTACTCAGATGGCAGTGAGCATCCGTGGATGCTCAGCGCGTGCCGGATGCCAAGTGCCACGAGCTCGTCCTCGGTCGTGGCCTGGAGGCAGACTTCGCAGACGTCGCAGACGAGTTCCAGAGGCATCCCGTCAACTCGCGCTGGGCCGATAGGCATGGAAGCGCATCAGGTGGCCTTGCCAGGTTGGGTGGATGGTGATCTCGGTGAACCCGGCGACGGCGAGTCCGTCGGCCAACTCATCAGGCGCGATGATCCGATGTGGTGAGCCGTCGGCTCTGTGGATCGCCCGGGCAAGACGGGTGTTGGTGAGGTCGTAGCCGACGAAGGCGCCACCTGGCTTGAGCACCCTAGCGACCTCGGCGAGTGCGTCCACCCAGTCGATGACGTGGTGCAGCATCAGGTAAGAGGTCACGATGTCGAAGCGGGCCGGTTCGAACGGCAGGTTCGTGACGTCGGCCTTGGCGACCTCCACATTGGGGAACCGAGAGAGCCGGTGACGTGCGGAGGCGACCATGGCGTCGTCGACGTCGGTGACGGTCAGGCGGGCCTCCGGATAAGTGCGCGCGACGCCGGTGGCCATCGCGCCGCTGCCTCCTCCGATTTCCAGGACCTCCCCGGCGAGCGGGTGGCCGTCCAGCGCCCAGGGCAGGACGCTACGCCGAGCGAACGAGCGCCATGGGCTGCTGCGGCAGAACGCGCCTTCGATGGCTGACATGACAGGCATGGTTCAGAACTCCTCGATGCCGATGCCGGGTTCTATTTGAGTAGGCCCTGCATGGTCGTGATCTCGGTGGTCTGCGCTTCCTCGATCTGCTGAGCCAGAGCGATGGCGTCGGCGTTCATCCCGGAGGACTTCTCAGTGTTGGCCATCTCGATGGCGCCCTGGTGGTGGGCGATCATCATGGTGAGGAACATCTGGTCGAAGTCGGCACCGGTCGCCTTCTTAAGCTTGTCCATGTCGGCACCGCTCATCATTCCAGGCATCGAACCGCTGCTACTCATGTCCATTCCGCTCATTGAGGAGTGGTCCGAGGGGACCGGCTTGCCCCAGGTGGTGAGCCAGTTCGACATAGTCCGGATCTCGGGGTCCTGGGCGTTCATGATCTGCATGGCGAGCGCTTTGACCTGGGGGCTCTTCGCGCGGGTGTCGGCGAGCTTGGCCATCTCCACGGCCTGGCGGTGGTGGGGAATCATGCCGGTGGCGAACGTGACGTCGGCGTCGTTGAAGTCCGACATCGCGGCCGTCGACCCGGTCGAGGTGGGTGTCGAGGTCGATTCCATGCCGGACATCCCGGAATGCGAGGCCGTGCTGCCGCCACAGCCGGCGAGGGTGAGCGTTCCGGCGATCGCGAGGGCGGTCAGGGCGATGGTCTTCTTACGCAAGGCGCTTCTCCTTGTTGGGTGGGAGTTGGTTCGAGGGCCGGCGTCGATGGCGGCGAGGCAGGTCAACTGCGGTGTGTCCGCCCCATGACGAACATCATGAAAGCCATTCCTCCGACACAGAGGAGCGCGGGAAGCAGCGCGCCTGCGCCGACGGCGCCGGTGGCAATCAGGAGTCCAACGATGAGGAGCATCGGGGCACACATGAGCGCCATCAGCCAGCGGTGACCGCGGCTTGTGGTCGAAGCGGGGTCATGGTTCATCGTGGTCTCCTCAGCGCGCTTTGTCGTAGACGAGGGCGGCCATCATTCCGGCCTCGGCGTGGTAGATGTTGTGGCAGTGGGCCATCCAGTTGCCCGGGTTGTCGGCTTCGAGTTGAACGGCCAGGTTCTGCATCGGCTTGATCAGAACCGTGTCCTTACGCAGGCCGTTGGGCAGCGCGAAGGTGTGCCCGTGCAGGTGCATCGGATGGGTCATCATCGTCATGTTGTTGAGCGCCACCGAAACCCGATTTCCGGCCGCGATCGTGACCGGCTTGTTCTTGCCGTACGGCGCTCCGTTGATTGCCCAGGCGTACGGGCTCATCTGACCGCTCAGGGTGAGCGTGACGTTCTGGCCGACGTCCTTGACCGGCAGTCGTGACGACTCGGCTGGGAACAGATCGGAGCCCAACATCACGAGACCGGTGAGTTCGGGAATCGCGGCCGCGCGGTCGGGCGTCGGCAGCGTGCCTGCCCCGGTGCGGATCGCTCCGAGGGCGACGCCCTCCTTGCCGACCGGCTTGGCCACTAGCGGATAGACGCCGTCCTTGAGGGTGACGACGACGTCGTACCGTTCGCCCATCCCGATGTAGAGCGCACCAGCGCCTTGTATCTTGACGGCGTAGCCGTCGGTGTGGGTGATCGCGAGGCGGTGGTCGGCCAACGCGACGGCGAAGATGGTGTCGGCGGCCGCGTTGATCAGGCGGATCCGGACCCGCTGGCCGGGCTTGGCCGCGAGGGTGTCCGGAGCGGTGTTCACGCGACCGTTGAGGAGGAAGTACGGATAGGTGACGTCACCGGCATCGCCGAATGGCGAATCTCCGGCGCCCATGCTCATTCCTCCCATTCCCGACATGTCCATGCCGCCGGAGGAAGAACCGCCCATGTCCATGTCACCGGAGGAATGACTGCCCATGTCCATGCCGCCCATGCCGCCGGATGAGGAGGAGCCGGTGAGCTTGGCGAGAACGTCGTCGGGGGTGGTGCCGGTCCCATCGAGCCAGTCATCGAGCACCACGATCCACTCGGCGTCGTAGTCACCGGGTTCGTTCGGGTCGTCGATGACCAGTGGGGCGTAGAGGCCTCGGTCCAGCTGAACTCCGACGTGTGGGTGGTAGAAGTAGGTGCCGGGGTCGGGGGCGATGAACTCGTAGACGAATCGCTTCCCGCTCGCCACGGGATCCTGGGTCAGGCCGGGGACACCGTCGGCGGCGTTGCGCAACGCGACGCCGTGCCAATGGATCGTGGTGTCGGTCGGCAGCTGGTTGTCGAGGGTGATGCGGAGTAGGTCGCCTGCTGTGGCACGCACTACCGGCCCGGGGAGCGTGTCGCCGTACGCCCAGGTGGCGACCTTGGGGCCGCCGAGGTCGAGGGTGGTCGGTCGTGCGGTCAGGGTCTTGGAGACCACGTTTTGTCCTGGGCTGGGACTCAGCGGAGACTGCGACGGGAGCACCAAACCGGAGGTGCCACCGGACTTGCCGGAACATGCGGCGAGCACTCCGCCGCCAGCAATCGCGAGGCCGCCGAAGAGCAGGGTACGCCGGGAAAGGTCCATGGGGCGGTCGCTCACGTCAGTGTCCAGTCGCGAGAAGCTCACGCACGCGGCGGTACTCCTCGGTGGTGATCTCGCCGCGAGCAAGGCGCGCGTCGAGGAGTTTGATCGGGTCGAGTTCCGGCGCATGGCTGCGGGGGCCGATGGTCCAGCGGATGGCGCAGGCGACCAGTGCCCAGAGCGCGACGAGGCCGAGGATCATCCACAGCCACATGCCGCCCAAGCCCGTCATCATCACGGTGCTCAGCCTGCGTGCGTCGGATTGTGGTTCGACCAGAGATTCCATGAAGGTTTGACTAAGACCATCACCGGACGCCGCCGTTGCCTTCATCCGAGATTCGACGAGGGACAGGATTGGGGCCATGAGTAGCCCTTCGCCTGCCGAGGACGAGGTCCCCGTGGCGCGTACCGTGCTGGACCCCGTCTGCGGGATGAGCGTCGACCCTTCCACGGCGACGAACACCGCGTTGTACGAGGGCGAGACCTACTACTTCTGCTCACCGGGCTGCCGGTCGAAGTTTGAGGCGAATCCGTCCCGGTACGTCTCCGCGGCACCGGCGCCCGCTCAGGCACACGAGCATCCGTCGCACGACCACGCCGGGCACGACCACAACGCCCAGGACCACTCAGCGCACCGGATCGTGGCTCGCACCGCAACCACCGACCTTCCCACCGCGGTGAAGCCGACCGCCGAGGCCACCGAGTGGACCTGCCCGATGCATCCGGAGATCCGGCGCCCCGGACCCGGTGCGTGCCCGATCTGCGGGATGGCGTTGGAGCCGGTATCGGTCAGCTTGGACGACGGTCCAAGTCCAGAGCTGCGGGACATGACGCGACGCTTCTGGATCGGGCTCGCGCTGAGCGTGCCAGTGCTGGCCCTGGAGATGGGCGGCCACCTCTTCGGATTCATCGGCGACCTGGTGAGCTCGCAAACGTCGAACTGGATCCAGCTGGCGCTCGCGACGCCGGTGGTGTTGTGGGCTGGCTGGCCATTCTTCGTGCGCGGCTGGGCATCGCTGCGCACCCGCAATCTCAACATGTTCACACTCATCGCGATGGGCACCGGCGCCGCGTGGATCTACAGCATCGTCGCCACCGTCGCGCCGGGGATCTTTCCGGCTTCCTTCCACAAGGACATGGGCGACGGCATGACCTCCGGAGCGGTCGACGTCTACTTCGAGGCAGCGGCCGTCATCACGGTGTTGGTACTGCTGGGCCAGGTGCTCGAACTTCGCGCCCGCGAGCAGACCTCCGGCGCGATCCGTGCGCTGCTGGATCTAACCCCCACGACCGCCCGGCGGATCGCCGCCGACGGCTCCGAACAGGAGGTGGGCCTGGAAGAGGTTCAGCCTGGAGATCGGCTCCGCGTGCGTCCCGGCGAGAAGGTGCCGACGGACGGGATGGTGGTCGAGGGCCGTTCCGCGCTGGATGAGGCGCTGGTGACCGGCGAGTCGATGCCGGTCACCAAGGATGTCGGCGACCCGGTCATCGGGGGCACCATTAACACGACCGGCGCCCTGGTGATCGAGGCACAGCGAGTCGGGAAGGACACGATGCTGTCGCGGATCGTGGCCCTGGTCGCCGAAGCGCAACGCTCGCGGGCGCCGATCCAGCGGATGGCCGATCGGGTGGCCGGGATCTTCGTGCCCGCGGTCATTGGCATCGCGGTGCTGGCGTTCGTGGTGTGGCTGCTGGTCGGACCGGACCCCCGGTTCGCGCACGGGCTGATCGTCGCGGTGGCAGTTCTGATCATCGCTTGCCCCTGCGCACTCGGCCTGGCGACACCGATCAGCATCAAGGTCGGGGTCGGGCGGGGTGCCGCGCACGGCGTGCTGATCAAGAACGCCGAAGCGCTGGAACGGATGGAGAAGGTCGACACCGTCGTCGTCGACAAGACCGGAACCCTGACCGAAGGTCGTCCCGCCGTCACGAGTGTGGAGCTTGCCGACGGATCGGGAACCACGCTCGAAGAGGTGCTCCGACTGGCCGCCGCCGTCGAGCGCGCCTCGGAGCATCCGCTGGCACGTGCCGTCATCGAGGCCGCAGACTCTCGCGATCTTGTCCTGCCGGACGTCACAGACTTCGACTCACCGGTCGGACGAGGTGTCGTCGGCACCGTGGAGGGAAGCAAGGTACGGCTCGGGAGTGCGGAGTTCCTCGCCAGCGAGTTCGTCGATGCCAGCCCGCTCGCCGCCAAGGCCGAGGCGCTCCGATCGACCGGAGCCACCGCGGTATTCGTCGCGGTTGGCGACCAGGTGCAAGCGGTGATCGCGATCGCCGATCCGGTCAAACCCACCACGCCGGCTGCGGTCAAGGACTTGCGCGACCAAGGCGTCGACGTGGTGATGCTCACCGGAGACAACCGCACCACCGCCGAGGCGGTAGCTCGCACGCTCGGGATCGAACACGTCGAGGCCGGCGTCCTGCCCGACCGCAAGGCGGAAGTTGTGCAGAGGCTCCAGTCGCAGGGAAAGGTCGTGGCGATGGCGGGTGACGGCGTCAACGACGCACCCGCGCTCGCTGCCGCCGACGTCGGTCTGGCGATGAGTTCGGGAACCGACGTCGCAATGGAGTCGGCCGGCGTGACGCTTCTGAACGGCGACTTGATGGGGATCGCGCGGGCACGGCGGCTCTCGGCGAAGACGATGCGCAATATCCGGCAGAACCTGCTGTTCGCGTTCGTGTACAACGTTGCCGGTATCCCGATCGCGGCCGGCGTGCTCTATCCCTTCAC
>CALMLL010000159.1 GCA_937868075.1 uncultured Marmoricola sp.
GCAGAGAGCCGTTGGGCGATCAGCCGCTCGGCGAATCCGCCCACATCCCACCGCACTAATGCCTGGAGGGTCGGCTCCCCCGGGTCACCCACCGCCAGCACGCGACCACCGTCCGCAGCCGACCGAACCAGGGCGGCGGCGTTGCACCAGCGGCGCAGCGCCTCCTCCTCGGCCCGGAAGTCGTCGCGACCCAACGGCAGCCACGTGTCGAGGAGTACGACGGCCCAGTAGCCACCTTCGGCGACAGGCTCGGCCCCAGGCGTGGCCACGACGATGCCGGGCGCCGACGAGACGTGTTCGACGACCTTGCCTGCCGATGAGGTTTTGACCGCTACCCCCGGGAAGGCGCGGCCGAACTCTTCAGCCGTCCGTCGGTCCCCCACGACCGGGGCCCGAAGGCCGCGCCCACCGCACTCCGCGCACGACCACCCCCGTGCCTCGGTGCCACACCATGCGCACGCTGGCGCAGTGGTGGGTGAGGTGATCCGCAGCGGCCCCCGACACGTCGCGCAGACCGCAGGCTCTCGACAGCGATCACAGGCCAACCTGAGGGCGTAGCCCGAGCGAGGAGACTGCACCAAGACCGGACCCTGGGCAGCCGCCTCGGCGATCAACCGATGAGCCTGCGATGGCAGCCGGGAAACTCGGGCCAACGGGTCACGATCGAGTTCGCGGTCACTCTCACCGGTGATCGCGACGCGGGCCGCATGACGCAGTGCTTGTCGGGGGGCGTGGAGCTCTTCTGCCCAACCTGTGCGCAGGAGGTAGTGACTCTCCAGACTCCGCGCGAAACCAGCCACCAGCGCACTGGCCCCGGTGTGGCGTGCCCGCAGCAGGAGCACCTCCCGGGCATGGCAGTAGGGCGCTCGCGGCTCGGCGTAGAGGTCGTCACCGTCGTCCCAGATCGCGACCAGACCCAGGTCGCGAACCGGCGCGAACGCGGCCGCGCGGGTGCCGATCGCGATCGGCACAGAACCCCGAGAAAGCGACAGGAAACTGCGGTAGCGCTCGGCCGGGCCGGAGTCGGCGCGAAGCACCGCGTGGGAGTCCGCGCCGGCCAGCGCGGTGAGCCGGGCCGAGAGCCGGTCGACGTCCCGCCCGTCGGGCAAGCACACCACCGCTCCCCTGCCGCCCGCCGCCGTGGCCAGGGCGGCCTCCGCGAGTCGCTGGGGCCAGTCCTCGCCCGGCATGGCCGACCACACCGCCCTGACGGTGCCGCCGCCGGCTAGGTCGGCCAGGAGACCAGCGCGATATGCGTCCCATCCCTGGGTGTCGAGAGCCGGCCAAGGCCCCTGCCGTGACGCAGCGGCGGGCTGCTTCTCGGTGGTGGCGTGGCGCGGCGGAATCGCAAGCCGGAGGACGTCGGAGCGCGTCCCCGCCCAGCGCCGGGCGATCTCCTCGCTCAATTGGGCGATCTGCGGGGTCAGGACCGGCTCGGGCGAGACCACCCGACGCAGTGGATGCAGCCGCCCCTCATGCCCGCTCTCTGGGCTGCGGGCCACGATGAAGCCGTCGACGTCTTTGCCTGCGAACCTCACCTTGACCCGGGCACCGGGCACGGCGGCCTCGGCCATGGTCTGGGGGACCATGTAGTCGAACGGTCGATCCAGGTGAGCCAGTGGTACGTCGACCAGCACCGTGGCCACCGGGTCAAGGGCAGCCGCAGTGATGGGTGGGCGAACCGCGGGCGGGCGGGCCGACCGGGCGGCTTGGCGAGCCAGACCGGGTAGGTCCAGGGTGTCGTTGAACACCTCTGGTTCGCCGGTCATACCCGGATCAAACCAGGTGGCCCAGACAAGCGCACCGACATGCGCACCTGCACGCGCCCAGACCTGGGCACACAGGGGAGGTCGACCGGCTCAGATACCGGCAGCGCTCTTGAGTGCCTCGGCGCGGTCGGTGGCCTCCCAGGTGAACTCCGGCAACTCACGACCGAAGTGCCCGTAGGCCGCCGTCTTGGCATAGATCGGGCGCAGCAGGTCGAGATCGCGGATGATCGCGGCGGGGCGCAGGTCGAAGACCTCCAACACCGCCTTCTGGATCACCTCGTCGGAGACGACACCGGTGCCGAAGGTCTGCACGAACACTCCGACCGGGTGGGCCTTGCCGATGGCGTAGGCAACCTGCACCTCAGCGCGCTTGGCCAGCCCGGCCGCGACGATGTTCTTGGCCACCCACCGCATCGCGTAGGCAGCGGAGCGGTCGACCTTGGAGGGGTCCTTGCCGCTGAACGCGCCGCCGCCGTGGCGGGCCATGCCGCCGTAGGTGTCGACGATGATCTTGCGGCCGGTCAGTCCGGCGTCTCCCATGGGTCCGCCCACGACGAAGTTGCCGGTCGGGTTGACCAGGAGTCGGTACCCCTCCGAGGGGATCTCGAACATGGCCAGGACCGGGTCGATCACGTGCTTCTTGATGTCCGGGGTGAGGACCCCGGCAAGATCGACGCCTTCTTCATGCTGGGTCGAGAGCACCACAGTGTCGACGCGGAGGGGGCGGTCCTGCTCGTCGTACTCGATGGTGACCTGGGTCTTGCCGTCGGGGCGCAGGTAGGGCAGCACACCGCTCTTGCGCACCGCGGTAAGTCGCTCGGCGAGGCGGTGGGCGATGGTGATCGGCAGCGGCATCAACTCGGGGGTGTCATCGCAGGCGTAGCCGAACATCAGTCCCTGGTCGCCGGCGCCCTGGGCGTCCAGGGCGTCCTCGGAACCCTCGGCGCGCTGCTCGATGCCGTGGTCGATGCCCTGGGCGATGTCAGGTGACTGCGAGCCGATAGCGACCTGCACGCCACAGGAGTTTCCGTCGAAGCCCTTGACCGAGGAGTCGTAGCCGATCTCGATGATCCGATCACGCACCAATTGGGCGATCGGGGCATAGGTCTTGGTGGTCACTTCACCGCCGACGACCACCAGTCCGGTGGTGAGCAGGGTCTCCACGGCGACCCGGCTCTTGGGGTCCTCGGCTAGCAGTGCGTCGAGAACGGTGTCGCTGATCTGGTCGGCGATCTTGTCCGGGTGTCCTTCGGTCACGGACTCGGAAGTGAATAGGCGTCCAGCCACGGTATGTGCTCCTCGATTGGCCCTGACGGAAATTGTGCTGTGCACGGTGGGCGACAGTGCGCAATCGTAACCGGCGGGGTTGTATTCGGACTATTCGGTCCGCATCTCAGCGCGATGCTGCCCACTGCTCGGCTACGGCGTCCCAGATCGCGTGCGCGAGCGCGTCCTTGCTGCCGCGGGCCACAGGAGTCTCAGAGCCGTCGGCACCGAGCAGGACCGCCTCGTTGTCCGCCTGCCCGAAGACCTTGCCACCGGAGACGTCGTTGACCACCAGAAGGTCGCACCCCTTGCGGGCCAACTTGGCTCGGGCGTGGTCGAGGACGCTCGCGGACTCATCGCCGGTCTCGGCAGCGAACCCCACGATGACCTGCCCCGGAGCCTTGGAGCGGACCAGGCCGACCAGGATGTCGGGATTGGTCGTCAAGGTGATCTCGGGCACCTCACCGGAGCTGTCCTTCTTGATCTTGGACTCCGCGGTGGTGGTGGGCCGGAAGTCTGCCGGAGCGGCGGCCATGACGACCGCGTCCGCACCCACAGCTGCCTGGGTGACAGCGTCCTGCAACTGGGCGGTGGTCTCGACGGGTACGACGGTGACACCGGCCGGGTCGGGCAGCGACACGTTGGCCGACACCACCACGACATCGGCGCCACGCGCGGCGGCGGCCCGGGCCAGCGCGTAGCCCTGGAGGCCCGAACTCCGGTTGCCGAGGAAGCGCACCGGGTCGAGGTATTCGCGGGTGCCGCCCGCGCTGACGACGACTCGGCGCCCTGCCAGGTCAGCGGTGGCGTTGCCGCGAGCAAGCACCTGGGTGACGAGTGCGAAGATCTCGGCGGGTTCGGGCAGTCGCCCCTTGCCCGAGTCGGCACCGGTCAAGCGACCCTCGGCTGGTTCGAGCACGATCGCGCCACGTCCGCGCAACGTCCCCACATTGGCCTGGGTCGCCGGGTGCTCCCACATCTCGGTGTGCATGGCCGGGGCGAAAATCACCGGGCAGCGCGCGGTGAGCAGGGTGTTGGTGAGCAGGTCGTCGGCGAGCCCGTGGGCGGCCTTGGCCAAGAGGTCGGCGGTGGCCGGAGCCACGATCACCACGTCGGCGCTCTGCCCTATCCGCACGTGGGGTACGTCGTGAACCTCTCCCCAGACCGTGGCGCTGACCGGTTTGCCCGACAGCGCCGCCCAGGTGGGTGCCCCGACGAACTCGAGTGCCGCCTGCGTCGGCACCACGGTGACGTCGTGACCGGACTCGGTCAGGCGCCGCAAGAGGTCACAGGCCTTGTAGGCAGCAATCCCGCCGCTCACGCCAAGAACGACGTGAGGGCGGGATCGGTTGGCTGTGGTCACTCGGAGAAGGCGTCCGCGGGGGAAGTGGCTTCGTCGGTCGGCTCGGGAAGGTCCTCGCACACCAGTTTGTCGGCGTTGATCTCACGCAACGCGATCGACAGCGGCTTCTCCTGAACGTGGGTGTCGACCAGCGGGCCGACGTACTCCAGCAGGCCCTCGCCCAACTGGGAGTAGTAGGCGTTGATCTGCCGCGCCCGCTTGGCTCCGAACAGCACCAGGCGGTACTTGGAGTCGGTCTTGGTCAGCAGTTCGTCGATCGGGGGGTTGGTGATCCCCTCGGCTACGGGTCCAGGCACGTGGTCACGCCTCACAGAGTGGAAAGTAGGTGGATTCTGACTCTTCGGTGGTCAGGAGTTCAGTAAGGATACCAACTCTTCGGCCGCAGCCTGAATTTCGGTGTTGACGATGATGTGGTCAAACTCAGACTCGGCGGCGAGTTCCTGACGCGCCGTCTCGAGTCGACGCTCGCGCTCCTGGGGGCCTTCGGTTCCCCGCCCCACCAGCCGATTGACCAACTCCTCCCACGATGGCGGGGCCAAGAAGACGAAGCGAGCCTGTGGCATGCGTTCGCGCACTTGCCGGGCTCCTTGCAGATCAATCTCCAACAACGCTGGCTTGCCGGCGGCCAGGGCGGCCTCGACGGGTGCCCGCGGGGTGCCGTAGCGAGCGGCTTTGTGGACCACGGCCCACTCGAGCAACTGGTCCTCGGCGATCATCTGGTCGAAGGCGGCCTCGCTGATGAAGTGGTAGTGCACCCCGTCCACTTCACCGGGACGCTGGGCTCGGGTGGTCACCGACACCGAGACCCACACCTCGGGATGATGCAGCCGGATCCACGAGGTGACCGTGCCTTTGCCGACCGCGGTCGGGCCTGCAAGAACGGTGAGGCGGGTGGGCTTACTCACCACTGGAGAACTCAGCGACCAGCGCTTCTCGCTGGTTGGCCCCGAGCCCGCGAACGCGCCGCGAGTGGGAGATCTTGAGCCGGTTCATCAGCTGTTCGGCGCGGACCTTGCCCACCCCGGGCATCGCCTGGAGCAGGTCGAAGACCCGCATCTTGCCGATGACCTCGTTGGTTTCACCCTGGGCGAGCACCTCGGCGATGGAGGCGCCGGAGTGCTTGAGCCGGTTCTTCACCTCCGCCCGTTCGCGGCGAGACGCAGCGGCCTTGTCGAGGGCTGCCTTGCGTTGTTCGGGGGTGAGCTGCGGCAATGCCACGAGATCCAACCTCACTTCACGCGTCGGGAGGGCCGGTGATGCTTCTGTCTGCATCTTGCCCGCCGACTTCGCGGCCCGCAAACCCATGGCCGTCCCCGGCCAAGATCGCAGCGAAGGCCTCGACACCTCGAAGCGCGGCCTCGCGCAACGCGGCCGGTCGGGGGCCAGCGCGAAGGACATCGCGGGAACTGGAGGGGAGCACCGAGGACAACACGCCGGCGAAGATCCGGCGTACGTCGGCAGCCGACCCGCCCTGGGCCCCGATCCCCGGCACCAGCAGCGGCCCGTTGATGTCGAGGCGCTCGGCGCTCTGCCCGATCGTGGCTCCGACGACGGCACCGAAGCTCCCCAGTGGACTAGCACCGCTGTTGCGGGCTCGCAGGTGGGCCAGCATGGTCCCGGCCACCGTGGCCTCACCGACCGAGGCGTGCTGCACCTCGGGAGCCTCCTTGTTGGAGGTCAGCGCGAGAACGAACACCCCGGCACCGTGCCGGGCCGCGGTGTCCAGCATGGGGTCCAGCGAACCGAACCCGAGATAGGGACTGGCGGTGATCGCGTCGGAGGCCAGCGGGCTCGCTGGATCGAGGTAGGCATCGGCGTAGGCCTGGGATGTGGAGCCGATGTCTCCCCGCTTGACGTCGAGGATCACCAGAGCTCCCGCCTCGCGTGCGGTCCCGATCACCCGCTCGAGAACCGCGATCCCGCGAGAGCCGAACCTTTCGAAGAAGGCGCTCTGCGGCTTGATCGCGGCCACCACCGGGGCCAACGCCTCCACAGCGGTCATCGCGAAGGTCTCAAGACCTGCGAGATCCTCCCCTATCCGCCACTCCTGGAGCAGTTCGCGGTGGGGATCGATGCCCGCGCAGAAAGGACCACGCTCCCCCATAGCGGCGTGAAGTCGGGCGCCGAAGGCGATCATGGCGACACTCCTCGGGTCGTGAGGCTGCGGGCGATACGACGCGGCCACAGTGGCCCGCCGTAGATGAAGCCGGTGTAGGCCTGCACGAGATCGGCGCCGGCCTCGAGGCGGGCCACCGCGTCTGCCGGGGTGTCGATCCCACCCACGCCGATCAGGGTGAGGCGGTCGCCGACCCGGGTCTTGAGCAGCCCCAGGACCTCGCTGGCACGGGACTTCAAGGGGGCTCCGGAAAGGCCGCCGGTGCCCGCCGCCTCGACCTCCTCGGGCGTGCTCCGAAGGCCGGTGCGGGCAATCGTGGTGTTGGTGGCCACGATGCCGTCGAGGCCGATCTCCAGCGCCAGGTCGGCAACGGCGGACACGTCGTCGTCGACCAGATCGGGGGCGATCTTGACCAGCAGGGGAACAGCCGTCCCGGCCTCGTCGGCAGCGGCTCGGACGGTGGTCAGGATCGGACCCAGGCGGTCGACTGCCTGCAGCGATCGAAGCCCCGGCGTGTTGGGTGAACTCACATTGACGACGAGATAGTCGGCGTACCCGGCCAGGAGGTGGGCGCTGCGACGGTAGTCGGCCAACACGGCAGCCTCGTCGTCCTCCGAGACGACCTTGGACTTGCCGATGTTGACGCCCAAGGGGATCGACGAGCGGCCACGCCGGTTGGCCCGCTTGCCCAGCCGGGCGGCCACCACCTCGGCGCCGTCGTTGTTGAAGCCCATGCGGTTGACGATCGCCCGGTCGGCAGGCAGTCGCATCAGCCGTGGCTTGGGGTTCCCTGGTTGGGGCAGCGCGGTCACGGTGCCGATCTCGACGAAACCGAACCCCAATCCGGCGAGGGCGTCGATGCCTTCGGCGTTCTTGTCGAAGCCGGCGGCGAGGCCCAGGGCGTTGGGGAAGGTCAGCCCCATGGCCCTGACCGGTGCCTGCACGGTGGGGGCCATCGCACCAAGCACCCGACCGCCGGCCCGAATGCCCCGGAAACCCCACTCGTGAGCAACTTCGGCGTCCATCCGGGAGAAGCCGTGTTGGAACAGGCGGTCGTAGCCGCTCACGCCGAGGGTGCCTGACGTGGTGCCTTCGTGTGCTCGGCCCAGTCCTGCAGGGATCGCACTCCGATGTCGCCGGCCAACATCGCCTCGATCCCCTGAACCGCCGCCCCGAGCCCCTGGACGGTGGTGATGCACGGGATGTTGGTCAAGATGGCCGCGGTGCGGATCTCGTAGCCGTCGAGTCGAGGTGAGCCGCCCTTGGTGATGCCGTGCGGCGTGTTCACGATGAGGCAGACCTCACCGGCCTTGATCCGTCCGACGATGGTCATCTCGCCGTCCGGGCCGACTCCTTCGGAGTGCTTGCGTACGACGGTCGCCTCGACCCCGTTGCGACGCAGAACCTCCGCGGTCCCCTGCGTGGCGAGGATCTCGTAGCCCAGATCGGCCAGTCGCTTCACCGGGAAGATCATCATGCGTTTGTCCCGGTTGGCCATCGACACGAACACCTTGCCGCTGAGCGGGAGGGACCCGTAGGCAGCGGTCTGGGACTTCGCGAACGAGGTTCCGAACACCGCGTCGAGCCCCATCACTTCGCCGGTGGATCGCATCTCCGGGCCGAGCACAGTGTCGACGGTCTTGCCGTCGGCGGTCTTGAACCGGTTGAAGGGCATGACCGCTTCCTTGACCGCGATCGGGGCGTCGGAGGGCAGGTCCCCGCCGTCGCCCTCGGCGGGCAGCAGGCCTTCGGCGCGCAATTCGGCGATGGTCGCCCCCATCATCACCCGGGCCGCAGCCTTGGCCAGCGGCGTCGAGGTGGCCTTGGAAACGAAGGGCACCGTGCG
Organism: uncultured Marmoricola sp.; assembly: GCA_937868075.1. Taxonomy (GTDB): domain Bacteria; phylum Actinomycetota; class Actinomycetes; order Propionibacteriales; family Nocardioidaceae; genus Marmoricola. The sequence continues at coordinate 8,361 of CALMLL010000159.1, forward strand.
CGAGGCGCGGGGGTTGGCTTCGAGCACGTAGAGGACATCAGATGCCATCGCGTACTGCACGTTGAGCAGTCCGTGCACCCCGACGCCCTTGGCGATCCCCAGCGTGGCGTCGCGGATCCGGGCGATCTCGTCGCGTCCGATGGTGATCGGTGGGAGCGCGCACGACGAGTCACCGGAGTGGATCCCAGCCTCCTCGATGTGCTCCATCACGCCACCGAGGAACAACTCGTTGCCGTCGTACAACGCATCGACATCGATCTCGACGGCGTCGTCGATGAACCGGTCGACCAGCACCGGCCGGTCGGGGCTGATCTCGGTCGCCTGGTCGATGTAGGCGCGCAGCGAGGCGTCGTCGTACACGATCTGCATGCCGCGCCCGCCCAGGACGTACGACGGGCGGACCAGCACCGGATAGCCCACCATGGCCGCGATCTCTCGAGCCTCCTCGAAGCTGATCGCCATGCCGTGCTTGGGAGCGACCAGGCCGGCCTCGTGCAGGACATGCCCGAACGCGCCCCGCTCCTCGGCCAGGTGGATCGCCTCGGGCGAGGTGCCCACGATCGGCACTCCGGCGTCGGCGAGTCCCTGTGCCAGACCGAGCGGGGTCTGCCCGCCGAGTTGGCAGATGACCCCGGCCACCGGGCCGGCCTTCTGCTCCGCGTGCACGATCTCGAGCACGTCTTCGAGGGTGAGCGGTTCGAAGTAGAGCCGGTCGGAGGTGTCGTAGTCGGTCGAGACGGTCTCGGGGTTGCAGTTGACCATGATCGTCTCGTAGCTGCCACGCAGGGCCAGCGAGGCGTGCACGCAGGAGTAGTCGAACTCGATCCCCTGCCCGATCCGGTTGGGGCCGGATCCGAGGATGATCACCGCCTCCTTGCCTTCGGCTCGAGGTTCGACCTCGGTCTCCTCGTCGTAGGAGGAGTAGTGGTAGGGGGTCGCGGCCGCGAACTCGGCGGCGCAGGTGTCGACGGTCTTGAAGACCGGCCGCACCCCGAGTGCCCAACGCACTCCCCGCACGACGTCCTCACGCATCCCGCGGATCTTGCCCAACTGCGCATCGGAGAATCCGTGACGCTTGGCCAGGCGCAGCAAGTGGGGGGTGAGTTCGGGTGCCTCGATGAGTTCCTGAGCGATCTCGTTGATCAAGAACAACTGGTCGAGGAACCACGGATCGATCTTGGTCGAGTCATGGAGTTCCTCCAGGCTCGCGCCGGCACGGATAGCGTCCATGACCACCTTGAGCCGACCGTCATGAGGAACGCTGGCCTGGGCAAGCAGCGCGTCCTTGTCGAGATCGACCCAGTGTTTGCTCCAGTCGAAGGGAGCCGAGGCGTTCTCCAGACTGCGTAGTGCCTTCTGCAGCGCCTCGGTGAAGTTGCGCCCGATCGCCATCGCCTCGCCCACCGACTTCATGTGGGTGGTCAAGGTGGGGTCGGCGCTGGGGAACTTCTCGAAGGCGAACCGCGGCACCTTGACCACCACGTAGTCCAAGGTGGGTTCGAAGCTGGCCGGGGTCTGCAGCGTGATGTCGTTGGGGATCTCGTCGAGGGTGTAGCCGATGGCGACCTTGGCCGCGATCTTGGCGATTGGGAACCCGGTCGCTTTGGAGGCCAGGGCACTGGATCGCGACACCCGCGGGTTCATCTCGATGACGATGACATCGCCGTTGTCCGGGTTGACCGCGAACTGGATGTTGCAGCCGCCGGTATCGACGCCCACCTCGCGGATGATCCCCAACGAGAGGTCGCGCAGCCGCTGGTACTCGCGGTCGGTCAGGGTCATCGCGGGTGCCACCGTGATCGAGTCGCCGGTGTGCACACCCATGGGATCGAGGTTCTCGATGGAGCAGATGATCACGACGTTGTCGGCGGTGTCGCGCATCACCTCCAGCTCATACTCCTTCCACCCGAGGATCGACTCCTCCAGCAGCACCTCGGTGGAGGCGCTTGCGGTGAGACCGGCACCGGCGATGCGGCGCAGGTCCTCCTCGGTGTAGGCGATGCCCGAGCCGGTGCCGCCCATCGTGAAACTGGGGCGTACGACGACCGGCCAACCCAGCGTCTCGGTGCCTTCGAGCACCTTGCTCAACGCATGCCGGACCCGGGTCTCCTTGTCGGCGTCCTCATCCAGGTCGGCAGCGTTGCAGATGACACTGCGGGCCACCCGGCCGCCGACCTTCTCGACGATGGTCTTGAAGACCTCGCGGTTCTCTCCGCGCTCGATGGCCTCGATGTTGGCGCCGATCAACTCCACGCCGTACTTGTCGAGCACACCGGCCGCGGCCAACGACATCGCGGTGTTGAGGGCGGTCTGACCTCCGAGGGTGGCCAGCAGGCAGTCGATCGGCCGACCGGCCTCGTACTCGGTGGCAATGACCTTCTCGACGTACTCGGGAGTGATCGGCTCGATGTAGGTCGCGTCTGCGAACTCGGGGTCGGTCATGATCGTGGCCGGGTTGGAGTTGACCAGGACCACACGCAGTCCCTCGTCCTTGAGCACCCGGCACGCCTGGGTGCCGGAGTAGTCGAACTCGCAGGCCTGGCCGATGATGATCGGCCCAGAACCGATAACGAGGACCGAGGAGATGTCGGTGCGCTTGGGCATCAGGCACCGACCTTCCGGGCTGCGTCCATCAGGTCGCAGAACCTGTCGAAGAGGTAGGCCGCATCGTGCGGCCCGGCGGCGGCTTCGGGGTGGTACTGCACCGAGAAGGCGACCAGGTTGCCCTCACGGCGCAACTCGAGCCCTTCGATGACCTGATCGTTGAGGCACCGGTGGGAGACGCTCGCCTCGCCGTAGGGGGTGGTGATGGCGGACTCCCCCGAGGTCCCCTCGGGCCAGGCCACGGCGAACCCGTGGTTGTGCGCGGTCACCTCGACCTTGCCAGTGGTGAGGTCCTTGACCGGCTGGTTGATCCCCCGGTGGCCGTACTTGAGTTTGTAGGTACCCAATCCCAGCGCACGGCCGAAGAGTTGGTTGCCGAAGCAGATGCCGAAGTAGGGCAGCCCGCGCTCGAGGGCGCCTTGCAGCACGCTGACATCGGCGGTGGCGGGGTCGCCCGGGCCGTTGGAGAAGAACAGCCCGTCCGGGGCCAGCGCGAGCACGTCGTCGAGGGTGGCCGTGGCCGGCAGCACATGCGTCTCGATGCCGCGCTCAGCCATCATCCGCGGAGTGTTGGACTTGATGCCCAGGTCGATCGCGGCCACGGTGAAGCGCTTCTCGCCCAGCGCCGGAACGACGTACGCCGAGGAGGTGGTCACCTCGTCGGACAGATCGGCCCCGGCCATCTCAGCGCTGGCCTGGACCTTGGCCAAAAGCGCCTGCGGATCCCGCTCTGTGGTCGAGATCGCGACGCGCATCGCCCCGCGCTCACGGAGGTGACGGGTGAGGGCGCGGGTATCGATGCCGCTGATCCCGACGATGCCCTGCTCGCGCAGCTCGTCGTCGAGTCCGCGACGGGCTCGCCAGTTGGAAGGCACCCGCGCTGGATCGCGGACGACGTACCCGGCGACCCAGATCTTGCGGGACTCGGGATCCTCGTCGTTCATGCCGGTGTTGCCGACATGCGGGGCGGTCATGACCACGATCTGGCGGTGATAGGAGGGATCGGTCAGCGTCTCCTGATAACCGGTCATTCCGGTGGAGAACACCGCCTCCCCGAAGGTCTCCCCCTCGGCGCCGTAGGACTCCCCGTGGAAGGTACGGCCGTCTTCGAGGACGAGCAGGGCGGGAGTGATGGCACGACGGTGCATCAACATCTCCTTCTCCGCCTCACAGGACGGATCGTTAAAGGAATTTGTGCTCTTCGACCCTAGCAGCGCGGGTTGGCTGCCTCGGCCTTGGGTGAGGCGCGTCGTCGGCCCTGTGGTGGCCTGTGCCGCACCCCGTGGTCATGGTGTTCTTCCGTGCGTTCAGCGGGCGTCCCAGGTCGACCGACCTCGCAGGTAGGTGCCGACCACCGCGGCCTGCAGTGACCGCCCGTGCCAGGGGTTGTTGCGCGAGAGCGATGCCGAGTCGTCCCGGTCGACGAGCATGGTGGCCGAGGGGTCGATCAAGGTCATCGTGGCCGGTTCGCCGACCACCAACGACCCACCGTGGGTGCTCAGTCCGGCGATGCGGGCCGGGGTCTGGGACATCACCCGGGCGATGTCTGCCCAGGAGAGGTCAGGCAGCGCGGTGCGAACCACCGAAAGCGCGGTCTCCAGCCCGATCATGCCGAAGGCGGCATCGACGAACGCATGCTCCTTGTCGTGTCGCGCATGCGGGGCATGGTCGGTGGCAACGGCATCGATGGTGCCATCACGCAACGCCTCCCGCAGGGCTGCCACGTCCTCGTCGGGTCGCAGGGGTGGATTGACCTTGAACACCGGGTCGTAGCCGGTGAGCAGGTCCGTGGTGAGCATCAGGTGGTGGGGGGTCACCTCGGCGGTGACGCCGATCCCTTGCGCCTTGGCCCACCGGATCACCTCCACCGAGCCGGCGGTGGAGACGTGGGCCACGTGCACCCGCGAACCGGTGTGGCGGGCCAACATGACGTCCCGTGCGACCACCACTTCCTCCGCGACGCCGGGCCATCCCGGCAGACCCAGCCGCCCGGAGATCTCACCCTCGTGACAGCAGGCGGTCGGCCCGGCCAGCGCCGGATCCTGTGAGTGCTGGGAGATCACTCCACCGAATGCTTTGACGTATTCCAGCGCCCGCCGCATTACGCGGGCATCACCCACGCAGCGACCGTCGTCGGAGAACACCCGCACGGCGGCGCGGCTGCGGGCCATGAGACCGAGTTCGGCCAGTTCCTCACCGGCCAGGCCCTTGGTCACCGCCCCCACCGGTTGTACGTCGACGAGGCCCACCTCTCGGCCCAGGTCGAGCACGCGTTCTGCCGCCTCGGCGGTATCGGTGACCGGGGCGGTGTTGGCCATCGCCAGGACGGCGGTGAACCCACCCCGAGCGGCAGCGGTCGACCCGGAACGGATCGTCTCGGCATCCTCACGGCCGGGTTCGCGCAGATGGGTGTGCAGGTCGACGAGCCCGGGCAGGGCCACCAGCCCGTCGGCGTCGATCTCGGTGGCCTTCGTGGGGGCTTCGTCGACGAAGACCCCACGGTCGACGTACAGGTCGCGGGCCGGGCCGCCGAGAACCGCGGCACCTCGCACGATCAGGCCGCTCACGAGGAACTCCCATCACCCGATAGCAAGTGGTACAAGATGGCCATCCGCACCGCGACCCCCGCCGAGACCTGCTCCAAGATGACCGAGGAGGCCGCGTCCGCGGCGTCGGCAGCGATCTCCAGGCCGCGGTTCATCGGACCCGGATGGCAGATCGGCACGGTGTCCCCGAGTGTGCGCAGGCGGTCGCGGGTGAGCCCGTATCCCACGGTGTACTCGCGCGGGCTCGGGAAGTAGCCACCGCTCATCCGCTCGCGCTGGACCCGCAACATCATCACCGCGTCGGCCTTGGGCAATTGCTCATCGAGGTCGTAGGAGATCTCCAGCCCGTCGGCTGCGGCCCAGGTCGAGATACCCGAGGGCATCAATGTGGGCGGCGCCACGGCGATCACCTCCGCGCCCAGGGTGCGCAACATGATCGCGTTGGAACGAAACACTCGAGAGTGGGTGAGGTCTCCCACGATCACCACCCGGCGACCTTCCAGGTCACCGAGATGACGCTGCAGCGTGTAGGCGTCCAGCAACGCCTGGCTCGGGTGCTCGTGGGTGCCGTCCCCGGCATTGATCACCGCAGCATCGACCCACTGGCTCACCTGGTGGGCCGCACCGCTGGCGCCGTGGCGCATCACCAGGGCGTCGACGCCCATCGCGCAGATGGTCAGCACGGTGTCTCTCAGGCTCTCGCCCTTGCTGGCACTGCTGCCCTTGCCGGTGATGTTGATGGTGTCGGCCGAGAGCCACTTGCCGGCGATCTCGAAGGACGAGCGCGTGCGGGTGGAGTCCTCGAAGAACAGGTTGATGACGGTTCGACCCCGCAACGCCGGCAATTTCTTCACGTCGCGGTGCTGGACCTCGTGCATCTGTGCGGCGGTGGCGAAGAGGTCGGCGATGTCGTCGCGGGTCAGGTCCGCGGCGCTGAGCAGGTGCCTGGTCACTGCGGCCTCCCAGCGATCCGGACCTCGTCGTACCCGTCGACTTCGGCCAGGCGCACCATCACCCGCTCGGAGCGGGAACTGGGGAGGTTCTTGCCGACGTGGTCGGCCCGGATCGGCAACTCGCGGTGTCCTCGGTCGACCAGCACTGCCAGGCGTACGACGGCGGGGCGGCCAAGGTCGTTCATCGCGTCGAGAGCCGCGCGCACCGACCGGCCCGAGTACAGGACGTCATCGACCAGCACGACTGTCTTGCCGTCGATGCCGCCCTCGGGGATCTGCGTCGGAGCCGGCCCGCGGGTGGGCTGTTGGCGCAGGTCATCGCGGTACATCGTGATATCGAGCGCACCGACCGGAACGTCCATGCCCTCGACGGCAGCGATGCGTTCGGCGATGCGGTGTGCCAACTGCACGCCCCGGGTCGGGATGCCGAGCAACACCAGATCACCGGCGCCCTTGTTGCGTTCCAGGATCTCGTGGGAAATGCGGGTCAGTGCCCGGGTGATGTCAGCGGGATCGAGAACCACGCGCCCCTCGTCGGGGCTGTCGACCGAGTCAGACTGCTGGGTAGTCACCAGCTACTCGACCTCCTTCTCCGCCTCTCTGGACGGCTCGTTAAAGGATGTCTGCTGCAGAGAAACCTATCACTGGTTCCGGGACGCTACTCCGGCCCGATGACGGTCGTGGTGAGCGAGGTTATCCCCGGTCGTCGCGGGGTCGACCCGAACCCGAATCCGGGATCGGGGAACACCTGAGCCAACTCCCCCAGGTCGGTGTCCTGCCATCGACCACGGATCGCGTCGATGGCGTGTACATCGGCGGCGCCGTAACACTCGGTCCGGCCGTTTCCGGCCGTACCTCGGGTTCGTACGCCGGGTAGGACAACCCGCGCGATCGGGTCGGTGACTGCGCTGAATGCGACCGATCGGGCCACGGGACCAGGAACGCATCGCAGCAACCAACCCAGTGCGGTCCGACTTCCAAGCAGCATCTCGAGTTCGAGATCTGGGGCCGAGACGGTCCATCCACGACCGTGGCTGTCGACGCTGACCTGGCCGACAGCGACCCGGTCGAAGTGGTAGGTCTGGGCGACGAAGTCGGCGACCCGGGCCGAGGGTGCCAGCAGATGCCTGCGGCCTTGCGCGTCGGCCACCATGACGTCGGCGAACGCCCCGAGCGGCGAGGACGACCACGAGCCCACGACCACCCGCACCCCACTGGTCGACCCCACTCCAGCGATCTGGCCCACGAAGGCGTGCTTCATCACGACACCATCATGTCCAGATCACTCCGTGGGGCCGGCATCGACGGGCATCGTGAGACGGGAGGTCGGGCCTGCTGCGCAGCCCCTCGGGCACGGTCTAGGGTCGCGCTCATGGCCACCGGGACCCACGACTACACCATCGACTCGCGCAACGACGAGATCCTGATCTGGGTCAACGGCGAACTCAAGCCGCGAGCCCAAGCGGTGGTCAGCGTCTTCGACTCCGGGTTCGTGCTCGGCGACGGGGTCTGGGAGGGGATCCGCGTCAGCGGCGGGCATCCAGCCTTCCTCGAGGCGCACCTGGACCGGTTGTTCGAGGGTGCGACCGCGTTGATGCTCGACATCGGGATGACCCGAGCCGAGTTGACCGCGGCCCTCTATGACACGTTGGCCGCCAACGACATGCACGAGGGTGTTCACATCCGACTGATGGTCACCCGCGGGGTCAAGGCCACGCCCTACCAGGATCCTCGGCTGACGATCGGCCCGGCCACGGTCGTGATCATCGCTGAACACAAGGAACCGCTGCCCATCACGGTCACCGAGGGCATCACGTTGTTCACCACCCACGTCCGCCGGGCCACGCCTGACACCCTCGACCCGCGGCTGAACGCCCACAGCAAACTCAACGACATCACCGCCTGCATCCAGGCCTACACCGCCGGCGCCGACGAGGCCCTGATGCTCGATCCTCAGGGTTTCGTGGCGACCTGCAACAGCACCCACTTCTTCATCGTCGTGGAAACCCCGGGCGGCCCTGAGATCTGGACCTCCGACGGGCGCTTCTGCCTCGCCGGGATCACCCGGGCCAACGTGCTAACGATGTCGCGAGCGGCCGGCATCACCGCGGTGGAGAAGACCTTCACCCTGACCGATGTGTATTCGGCGAGCGAAGCGTTCGTGACCGGGACGTTCGCCGGCGTCGTGCCAGTGCGCACCATCGACGGCCGCACCATCGGAACCGGTCGCCGTGGCCCCATGGTCGAGCGGCTCCAGGGCCTGTACGCCGACCTCCTGGCCGCCGACGTGGCGGGGTGCTCGTGACCGTCCGGCTGGCCATGTGGTCGGGCCCACGCAACATCTCCACCGCCATGATGCGGGCCTGGGAGAACCGAGCCGACACCGTTGTTGTCGACGAGCCGCTCTATGCCGCCTACCTGGCGCGCACCGGTCTGGACCATCCGGCCCGCTACGAGGTGATCGCCTCGCAACCGGCGACCTACGACGCAGCCGTGGCCAGCCTCTATGCCGACCTGCCCGAGGGCATCACGCTGCACTACGCCAAGCACATGACCCACCATCTGCTCCCCGGGGACGACACCGCCTGGGTTCGCGACTTTCGCAACGTCCTGCTGATCCGCGACCCCGCCGAAGTGGTGCACTCCTATGTGAAGTCGCGTGAGTCGTGCGAACCCGCCGACATCGGCCTGCTCCAGCAGGCCGCCCTCTTCGAGGAGTTGGGGGGCGACGCCCCGGTGATCGACTCAGCCGACTTCCTCACCGACCCACGCGGCTATCTGAGCTGGTTGTGCGAATGGCTGGGGATCGACTTCGACGAACGCATGCTGGCCTGGCCACCGGGTGCACGAGACAGCGACGGGGTGTGGGCACCGCATTGGTACTCCGCGGTCTGGGCTTCGACCGGATTCGCCCCCTACGAGCCGCGCACGGTCACGCTGAGCGAGCACGATGCCGAGGTTGCCCACGCGTGCCGCCCGGCCTACGAACGGCTGCGCAGCGCCCGGGTCGTCATCTGAGGACAGGTGCTGGGCCGGCTACGTGGTGACGCGCAGCGTCTCCCGGTCCCGGACCACCGAGCCCAGCACACCGTGGACGAAGGCCGGGGACTCATCGGTCGACAGGTCGTGAACCAGAGCCAGGGCTTCGGACACACTGACCGCGGGGGGTACGTCGTCGACGTACAACACCTCGAAGACGGCCAACCGGAGCACGTTGCGGTCGACAGCGGGCATGCGGTCCAGCGTCCAGCCTTCTGAGTAGCGCCCGATGATCTCGTCGATGCGATCGCGGTGAGCCTCGACGCCGCGCACGAGGGCTGCGGTGTAGTCGTTGACCGGTCGCCCACCCTCGCTGGACTCGTCGATCTCCTCGGTCAGCGCCACCGACGCCGACCGTTGGCGCATCTCCGAGGCGAAAAGCAGATCCAATGCCCGCTTGCGGGCCTTGGTGCGAGCGCTCATCAGCCCTTCACACGGCCAAGGTAGGAGGAGTCCCGGGTGTCGACCTTGACCCGCTCCCCCTGGGAGATGAACAGCGGCACCTGGATCTCGTGGCCGGTCTCCAGCGTCGCCGGCTTGGTGCGACCGGTGGCGGAGTCGCCGGCCACGCCGGGCTCGGTGAAGGTGATCTCGAGTTCCACGCTGGCCGGCAGTTCGATGAAGAGGACGCGACCTTCGTTGGTGGCCACGATCGCTTCTTGGTTCTCCAGCAGGAAGTTCTTGGCTCCGCCGACGATCTCGTCGGGGATCTCCAGTTGGTCGTAGGTGCCGGTGTCCATGAACACGTAGGAGGTGCCGTCGTGGTAGAGGTACTGCATCGTGCGGCGGTCGACGGTCGCGGTCTCGACCTTGGTGCCGGCGTTGAAGGTCTTGTCGACGACCTTGCCGGACTCGACGTTCTTGAGCTTGGTGCGCACGAAGGCCGGGCCCTTGCCGGGCTTGACGTGC
>CALMLL010000160.1 GCA_937868075.1 uncultured Marmoricola sp.
CGGGCTGGGCTCCACCTCGGGCTCAGCAACGGCTTCGGTCTCTGCCTCAGGAGCGACCTCCGGCTCGACTGCCTCAGGCTCCGCCGCCACGTCGGCCTCAGGCCCGGGCTCGGGCTCCGGCTCGGGTTCGGGTTCCGGCTCGGGCTCCGGCTCGGGTTCGGGCTCGGGCTCGGGTTCGGGCTCAGGTTCGGGCTCCGGCTCGGGCTCGGGCTCGGGAGCAGCCTCTGCTTCGACGACCGGCTCGACCACGGGCTCTGCTTCGGCAGCGGGCTCCGGCTCGGCAACAGGCTCGGCGGCCTCAGCTTCGGGCTCGTCGGCAGGTGCCACCGGTGCCGGCTCCGGAGCAGGGGCCGGGGGCGTGTAGTTCTGCTGCCACTTGGACTCCTCGCTCGCCTGCATCTTCTTCCAGACCAGCGCGCCGAGGCCGGCGAGACCGGCCAGGAGCACCAGGCGCTTCAACGTGCCGCCCTTCTTGCGCGGGGCGACCGCGTCGGTGGCGGTGTCGGCAACCGGGGCGATCGACTCGCCAACCTGCTCCTTGGCGTCGGCCAGCAACGGCCCCACCTGCTCCAAGGCACTTTCGAGGGCGGGCTGGATCTTGGCGGCGAGGTCCCCGACGACGTCGGTTGCCTGCTCCAACAAGCCCTTCTGCTTGGCGCACATCCGCGTTCAACTCCTCCGATGGCCACCGACCGCCATGACCGGTGTGGGCTGGTATGCCCACCTCTGATCATGCCCCTCGGGTAGGCCGAAGCGGAACCCTGCCCCTCCCGGGCTCTGCGATTTCGCCCCACATGGGAAGATCTGCGGAGGGCATCCGCCCACCACGTACGACGACAAGGAACTCCATGTCCGACCTGCAGGCGACCTTCCACACCAACCACGGCGACATCGTGGTCAACCTGTTCCCGAACCACGCCCCCAAGACCGTCGACAACTTCGTCGGCCTGGCCGAAGGCACCAAGGACTACCGCGACGACGCCGGCCGCAGCGGCCAGCCCTACTTCGACGGCCTGGTCTTCCACCGCGTGATCGACGGGTTCATGATCCAGGGCGGCTGCCCCCTGGGCACCGGCACCGGCGGCCCGGGCTACAAGTTCGCCGACGAGTTCCACCCCGAGTTGGGCTTCACCAAGCCCTACCTGCTGGCCATGGCCAACGCCGGCCCGGGCACCAACGGCTCGCAGTTCTTCATCACCACGGTCCCGACCGGATGGCTGACCGGCAAGCACACCATCTTCGGTGAGGTGGCCGACCAGGCCAGCCGCGATGTCGTCGACGCGATCGGCTCGGTGCGCACCGGTGCGATGGATCGGCCGGTCGACCCGGTGATCATCGAGTCGGTTGAGGTGACCCGCAGCTGAGCCAGCCAGCACCGGCGCCGGCCTACTGCTACCGCCACTCCCTGACCCCGACGGGCATCCGCTGCCAGCGCTGCGAGCGGCCGATCTGTCCTGAGTGCATGACCTCGGCGGCCGTGGGGTTCCAGTGCCCCGACTGCATCAAGGCCGGCCGCAAGGAGACCCGTTCCGGGCTGGCGGCGTACGGCGGGAAGCGCTCGAGCAACCCGATGCTGACCACCTACGTGCTGATCGCGATCAACGCGCTGGTGTGGCTGGCGATCAGGGCCACCGGCTCCTACGGCTGGGTGGAGCGGCTGCTGGCGCTGCTGCCCCAAGACAGCCTGTGGTCCAAGACGCTGGTGGTCGACGGTGTCAGTGGCGGCGCCTGGTGGCAGGTGCTGACCTCGGCCTTCACCCATGTGGAGTTGTGGCACGTCGGCATGAACATGCTGGCGCTCTACATGCTCGGCCCGGCGGTGGAGAACGTCATGGGCCGCTGGCACTTCCTCACCGTCTATCTCACCGCCGCCCTGACCGGCAGCGCCGTGGTGATGTGGCTGGGCGACCCCAATGTGCAGACGGTCGGGGCCTCCGGCGCCATCTACGGCCTGCTGGGCGCCCTGCTGGTGATCGCGCTGCGCCACAAGGGCGAGACCCGTCAGTTGTGGACGCTGATCCTGATCAACGTCGCGATCACGGCCGCGGGCTACTCCTTCATCTCCTGGCAGGCCCACCTCGGCGGCTTCATCGGGGGTGCGGCAGCCACCGCGATCATCGCGCTGGCTCCGCGGGCCAATCGGGCGCGCTGGCAATGGGCCGGCGTGGCCGGTCTGCTGGTGCTGATCGTGGTCTCGATCGGCGTCCGCGCGCTGATGTTGCAGGTGGTCGGCGGGCCGTTGATCGGCTGATGCCGAAGCGAGTTACACCGATGTAGTTATCCACACTGTGGATAACCCCTGTGGATTGAGGTCACTCCCACTTGGTGGCGAAGGCGAAGGCGGTGGCCACCAGCGCCATGCCCAGGCCGAGGTTCCACTGGCCGAGTTGGTTCATCACCGGGATGTTGCCGTTGCCGCCGGCGAGGTAGAACACCACGATCCACACCAGACCGACCAGCAGGCAGCCGACCATGCCGATGACAACGCCGCGGCCACGACCGGCCGGGGTCGACTTGTCGGCACTGATCCAGAGTCCGGCGAAGATCAGCCCGAAGCCGATGAGGTAGTTCCACATCTTCAGCTTGGCCATCCACGGGAGCGGGTTGCTGGGCTCGGCGGTGCCGAGATCCTTGCTCCACAGCGCGTGGTCCATGGCGTAGTTGGTGTAGACCGCCAGCCAGGCGATGCCCAGGGCGATCAGCACTGCGACCACGGCCACCCGCCGCCACGATGTGTGGTAGCCGCTCATCGATCGGTCGAGGGCGGTGGCGCGGGGCTTGGACACTGGATTCTCCTAGGGGGCCAGACGGGTCTCGGTTAGCGTAGTCACCGACCACCGCGCTTCCGAATCCACCTCGTGCCCACCCGCCCCGACGACCTAGGAGTCCCGTGCCGCAGGGAACTCGCGTCCGCGAATCCCGCTGGACCACCAGACGTCTCTGGTGGCGGGTCGGCACGTTCGCGGCAGCCCTGGGCGGGGGCCTGCTCTTCTTGACCAGTTACGTCACCGCGGGCGGCAACGAGATCCGAGCCACCTCGGTGACCGACCTGGCCAGTCTCGTGCAACGCCAACGCGCCGAGACCGACGCCACCGTGGCCAAGGCCCAAGCCCTCACCCAAGACGTACGCCGACTGACCAAACTCCAAGGCGGCCTGCCCACGGGCCTGCAACAAGATCTCGACCTGCTGCGGCCCAAGGCCGGTCTGGCCGAGGTGACCGGCCCCGGGGTCACCGTCGTGCTCACCGACGCCCCGCAGAGCCAGGTCAACGAAGCGATGCAGAACGGCACTCCCCCGATCGACCTTCTGGTGGTGCACCAACAAGACATCCAGGCGGTCGTCAACGCGCTGTGGAGCGGCGGTGCCCAGGCGATCAGTGTGCAGAACCAGCGGGTGATCAGCACGACCGGCATCAAATGCGTCGGCAACACCGTGATCCTGCACGGGGTGCCCTACTCACCGCCCTACCGGATCTCGGCGGTCGGTGACCCGATCGCGCTGCAGAACGCCCTGGACCAGAGCGACTACCTCGCCGCCTATCGCCAGACCGCCGACAGCTACGGGCTGGGATACGCGGTCACCTCGGCCACCGAACTGAAGATCCCCGCCTTCGAGGGAATCCTCAAACTTCGCCACGCCACCGCGGTGGAGAAGAAGAAGTCACGGAGTCGCTGAGGCGCTCGGAGTGCCGGTCGGTCCAAAGCCGGTCGAGACCCGGATCGTGATCTCGGTGCCGGCCGGTGCCGGTTTGTTGGCCGAGGGCGACTGTTTGACGACCGTGCCGACCGGTTCGGTGCTGGTCGGATCCTCGATGAGGCTGGGCACGAACCCGGCCTCGGTGATCAACCGGATCGCATCCTCTTGGAGCATCCCGACCACGTCGGGCACCAGTTCGGGGCCGTCGGAGTAATAGATCGTGACCCGGCTGCCGGCCTTGACCGATTCGCCAGCCCCAGGGTTGGTCTCGATGATCTGATCGACAGGCTCGTCGGACTCCTTGACCAACGCCTTCGGTCGCAGCCCCAGCGCGCGCAGCGCGTCCTCGGCTTCGGTGCGGGTCTTGCCCACCAGATCGGGCACGGTCACCGCCGGTTTGCCGGAACTTATCACCAAGTTGACGCTGCTGCCCTGATCGACGAGGTCGCCGGCGGCGGGATCGGAGGAGATCACGTCGCCCTCCTTGACCGTCTCACTGGTCTCCTCGGTGACGTCACCGAGTTTGAGGCCGGCGTTGGTCAACTCGTTCTCGGCCATCACCTGATTCATGCCGGTCACGGTCGGCACCTTGGTCTGGGGGGCCCCCGGGTTGAGCAGCCCAGGCAGGAACACCGCCGCCGCGGTCAGGATCGCCAGCAGCAACGCGATCAGGAAGACCCACAGCCCCCACCGACTCTTGCGTCGCGTCGGCTCCGGGGCGGCCGCCGCCGCGGGCAGTGGCGTCGCCGGGATCGCCGCGGTCGTGGCTGTGGGCGTCTCGACCGGGATGACCGTGGTCGCCTCGGGGGCAGCCGCCACCGCTGGGACGGCCGCGGCCTGCACGGGGAGTCCGGCCAAGGCCCGGTCGATGTCGGTCTTCATGGCCGAGGCGCTCTGGTAGCGCTCGCCGAGGTTCTTGGCCAAGGCCTTCAGCGCGATCGCGTCGACATCGGGGGTCAACTCGTCGTCGTACGTCGACGGCGGGAGGGGCTGCTCGCGAACGTGCTGATAGGCCACGGCCACCGGTGAGTCGCCGAGGAAGGGCGGGCGACCGGTGAGCAACTCATACATCAGGCATCCGGCGGAGTAGACGTCGCTGCGGAAGTCGACTTTCTCCCCGCGCGCCTGCTCGGGGGAGAGGTACTGCGCGGTGCCGACGACGGCCGCGGTCTGGGTCATCGCCGAGGTGGCATCGGCCAACGCCCGGGCGATGCCGAAGTCCATCACCTTCACGTCACCGGCCGGGGTCAGCATCACGTTGGCGGGCTTGATGTCGCGGTGGATGATGCCGTGGCGGTGGCTGTAGTCGAGCGCGCCGAGCACCTCGGCGGTGATCTCCAGCGCTCGCTCGGGGAGAATCTTGCGGCCTTCGCGCAGGATGTCGCGCAGGGTGCGGCCCTCGACGTACTCCATGACGATGTAGGGCTGGGGCACGTCGGAGTCGTCGGCGTACTCCTCACCGGAGTCATAGACGGCCACGATCGCGGGGTGGTTGAGGGAGGCGCTAGAGGTGGCCTCGCGGCGGAACCGCATCTGGAAACTGGGGTCGCCGGCCAGGTCGGTGCGCAGTCGCTTGATCGCGACCGTGCGGCCTAGGCGGGTGTCGAGGCCCTTGCGGACCTCGGCCATGCCGCCGCGGCCGAGCAACTCCCCGACCTGGTAGCGGCCGGCGATCAGGTGCGGCGTCGCGTTCACATCGACTCCTTGTGGGGTGCTGTGTAGGTCATCGGATGACCGCCTCCATCACGGCTCGGGCGATCGGGGCTGCCAGCCCGTTGCCGGAGATCGCGTTGCGGTCGACCCCGGCGTCTTGGACGAGCACCGCCACCGCGACCTTGGGGGTGTCGGCGGGGGCGAACGCCACGAACCAGGCGTACGGCGGACGGTTGGGTGCGCTTTGCGCGGTGCCGGTCTTGCCGGCGACGCGGACTCCGGGGATGCGGGCCGCGGTCCCGGTGCCGCGGTCGACGACGGCGACCATCATGTCGGTGAGGTCCTTGGCGACCCCGGGGCTGATCACGTTGGTGTGCAACTGCTCGCGTTGGGCCTGCCACAACACCGCGAGGTCGGGGGCCTGCACCTGGTCGACGAGATAGGGGCGGTAGACGGTGCCGCCGTTGGCGATGCCGGCGGCCACCATCGCCATCTGCATCGGGGTGGCCCGGACATCGAACTGCCCGATGCCGGTGAAGGCCTGTTGCGGCTCGTCGAGGCGGACCCCAGGGCTGGCGATCCTGCTGATCGCCTGCCGGGTGGTGGCGTCGTCGAGGTCGGTGAAGTAGCGCTGCCCGAACCCGAAGCCGCCGCCGGTGGTCTCCAGCGGCGCTTGGCCGATCTTCATGCCCAGCCAGCCGTAGGCGACGTTGCAACTGACCCGGAGCGCGTCGAGCAGCGTGATCTTGGTGCCGCCACACGAGCCGCCGCTCTCGTTGCGCAGCACCCGGGTGGTCTGCGGGAGGTCGAGGCTGGCGCCACCGGGGACCAGCGAGTCCGAACGCAGCCCCTTCTTGTCCATCGCGGCCGCGCTGGTGACCACCTTGAAGGTGGAGCCGGGCGGCAGGACCTCCTCGATGGCGCGGTTGTTGAGGGCGCTGTTGGAGTCGATTCCGAGGCTCTGTTTGTAGGTGCGGGCCGCGGCGAAGTCGTGGGAGGCCACCTTGTTGGGGTTGTAGGTGGGGGTCGAGACCAACGCCAGCACCCGGCCGGTGCTCGGATCGAGAGCCACCACGGCACCCTTGACGTTGGGTCCGAGGGCGGTCAATCCGGCGTACGCCGCGCGCTGGGCGCGCGGGTTGATGGTCAGGGTGATGTTGCCGCCCTTGGGGGTGTTGTTGCCGAACATGTCGATGACCCGGTTGACGAACAAGCGGCTGTCGGTGCCGGCCAGGACCCCGTTCTGGGAGGCTTCGATGCCGCCCACGCCGTAGTCGCGGGAGTAGAACCCGGTGATGGCGGCATACATCGGGCCCTGGGAGTAGACCCGCTGGTACTTGTAGGCGTCCTTGCTGGGCACGCTCTCGGCGATCGCCTTGCCGCGGACCAGGATCGCGCCGCGCTGCTGGGAGAACTGGTGGTCGCGCACACGGCGGTTGTCGGGGTGGGCCGAGAGGCTGGACAGCTTCTCGCCCTGCCAGTACTGCAGGTAGGTGGTGTTGAGCAGCAGCGCCAAAAAGAGCAGGAGGCAGAAGACACTGAGGTTGCGGATCGGCCGGTTCATCGCAGGCTGACCACCTGGGTCTTGTCCACGTCTCCGTCGCCGGGGAGGAGTTCGGGGGGTGGTCGCCGGGCGTGGTCGGAGATGCGCAGCAGCAGGCCGATGATGGCCCAGTTGGCGACCAGGGACGAGCCGCCGTGGGAGAGGAACGGGGTGGTCAGGCCGGTCAGGGGGATCAGTCGGGTGACCCCGCCGATGACGACGAACACCTGCAGCGCAAACACCACACCCAGCCCGGCGGCGACCAGTTTGCCGAACCCGTCTCGGCAGACCAGGGCGGTGCGCAAGGACCGCTCCACGATCAGGCCGTAGAGGATGATCACCGCCATCGCGCCGGTCAGCCCCAACTCCTCACCGATGCTGGAGAAGATGAAGTCCGACCACGACAGCGGGGTGAGGTACGGCGAACCCTGGCCGAGCCCGCGCCCGGTCAACCCGCCCCACCCCATGCCATAGAGGCCGCTGACCAACTGCGAGGGGCCTTCCCCGTTGTGCGGGAACGGGTCGATCCAGTCGGCCACCCGGGTCTGCACGTGGCCCAGCGCCAGATAGCCGAACACGGCTCCGGCGGCGAAGAGGCCTCCACCCACGACCAGCCACCCGGGCCTCTCGGTGGCCACGTAGAGCATCACCACGAAGAGGCCGAAATAGAGCAGGGAGGTGCCGAGGTCGTTCTGGAAGACCAGCACGCCGAGGCTGATCAGCCACATGCCGAGGATGGGTCCGAGGTCGCGCCCGCGGGGGAAGTCGATGAACAGCAGTCGTCGACCGGCCAGCGCCAGCGCGTCGCGGTGAACGACGAGGTAGCCGGCGAAGGCGATCACCAGCAGCACCTTGGCCACCTCGCCGGGCTGGAAGCTGAACCCGAACAGGTGGATCCAGATGCGGGCGCCGTTGATGTTCTTGCCCAGGCCCGGGACCAGCGGCAACAACAGCAGCACCACCGCGGCCAGCCCCGAGGTGTAGGTGAAGGCCTGCAGGCGGCGGTGGTCGCGCAACAGCACCAGCACGGCGATGAACAGCGCGACCCCCAGCGTGGTCCAGGTCAGTTGGGAGGTCGCCAGCGAGGAGCCCTGGGCCAGGTCGATGCGGTGGATCATCGCCAGACCGAGCCCGTTGAGGGCGCTCACTACCGGCAGCAGCACCGGGTCGGCGTACGGCGCGGAGAGGCGGATCGCCACATGCGCGGCGATCACCAGGCCGGCCAGCCAGGCGGCGTACGCCACGGTGTTGGCGGGAACGGTGCCGTCACGGCCCAGCCCGACGGCGATGTAGGCGCCGACCCCGACGGCGAGGGCCAGCACGAGAAGGAAGAGTTCGGCCCCGCCGCGGCGGCGGTGCACGAACCCCATGAAGGCGCCGGTGCCGCTCACGGCGACTCCAGGCACGGATCCGGGGTGGCCGAGGGCGTCGGCGAAGGCGACTTGGTGCCCTTGCGTGGTGTGGGCGACGCGGTCGGGGTCGGGATGGAGGAAGCCGTCTCGCACTGCGCGGCCTTGTCGAGCCGCTCGACGGTGGCACGGGCGTCATCGAGGCCACTGGCGTCCATGCCGGCCCTGACCGCCTTCTGGCGGAAGTCGGGCAGGTCGGTGACCAAGATGTTGCTGGTCTCGGCGACGGTGTGGAGTTTGATCAGCGGGAGGGAGGCCTGCACGCCGCGATAGATGGCCACGTAGTCGCCGGCGACGCCGACGTAGTACTGCTTCTGGGTCCAGGCGTACGCCGCCGCGCCACCGGCCCACGCCAACACACCGATGATGGCCAAGGCCAGGGCTCGACGCACCCAGCGGAACCGGCTCGGTGGCCGGGGGGCGTAGCGGACTTCCTCGGGATCGACGTCGGCGCTTTCATCGCTGCTGCCGTCGCTGGGGATCACCGGGATCTTGCCGGTGGCGGTGTCATCGAGCGCGGCCAGCCGGGGTGCTTCGGCGGCGGCGCCGACGATCAACGGGCCCAGGGACATCGCCTGAGTGGTGTCGCTGCTCTCCTCCGTGTCCTCGACCACGTCGGCCACCACCACGGTCACGTTGTCGGTGGTGCCGGCGGCCAGCGAGGCCGAGACGAGTTCGACCGCGGCGAAGTCGGGGGTGCCCTCGCTGAGGATCTCGGCCAACCGGGTGTTGTCGAGCACGCCACAGGCGCCGTCGGAGCACACCATCAGCCGGTCGCCGAGGCGCACTTCGAGCAGGGTCAGGTCGGGGTCGGGTTCGCGGACGCCGTCGACGGCTTTGAGGATCAGGTTGCGGTGGGGATGGACCCGGGACTCCTCGTCGGTGATCCGACCCTCGTCGACGAGTCCCTGCACGAAGGTGTGGTCCTTGGTGAGTTGGCTCAACTCCCCCTCACGCAGGAGATAGGCGCGCGAGTCGCCGACGTGGGCCAGGCCCACCCGGGTGCCGTCGAACAGGAGGGCCGAGACGGTGGTGCTGGTGCCCTCGAGTTCGGGGTGTCGGCGTACCAGCCCCGCGATGCGGGTGTGCGCGGCGGTGATGGCGCCGCTGAGTTCGGCCAGGGGGTCGTTGCCCGGCGGTATGTCGAGGGAGCGCAGGCGCTCGATCGCGGCGGCGCTGGCGACGTCGCCGCGGGCACTGCCGCCCACCCCGTCGGCCACGGCCAGCAGGTGGGGGCCGGCGTAGCCGGAGTCTTGGTTGTCCTTGCGCACCGGCCCCATGTCGGACAGGGCCGAGTAGTTCAGCCGAAGCGGCGCGTGCTCGGCGCGGCTCACTTGCGCAACTCCAAGATGGTCTTGCCGATGCGGATCTGGGTGCCGAGGCTGATCGCGGTGGGTTGGGTGATCCGGCTGGTGCCGACATAGGTGCCGTTGGTGGAGCCGAGGTCCTCGACGTACCACTGGGTGTCGGAGCGGGCGATGCGCGCGTGGCGGGTCGAGACGTAGTCGTCGTCGAGGCGGATGGCGGCGTCGGTGCCGCGCCCGATCAGCAGCGGAGCCTGCTCCAGGGAGATGATCTCGCCGCGATTGGCGCCTTCGAGGATGGAGACGTTGGTGGGGTCACCGCGCCGCGGCCGGGTGGCCTTTGCCTTGCCCCGCTTGGGGCGTTTGTCGGCCTCCTGCCGGGCGACTCGGGCGCCGAACATGTCCGAACGGATCACGCTGATCGCCGACAGCACGAAGATCCACAGCACCGCGAGGTAGCCGAACCGGATCAGCATCAGGGTCAGTTCAGACACCGGTGCTCCCGTCGGTCAGGTGGACCACCATGGTGGTGTTGCCGATGCGCAGCACGGCCCCGTCGGTGAGCGTGGCCGAATCGGTACGCCGCCCGTTGACCGAGATCCCGTTGGTGGAGCCGAGGTCGTGGACGCTGACGCGGGCCCCGAAACCGGTGTCGACCACCCGGATCTCGGCGTGCCGACGGCTCACCCCGGGGTCGTCGATGCGCAGGCCGGCGTCGTTGCCGCGGCCGAGCACGAGTCCGGGCGGGTTGAGCGGGTGGCGGTGGCCATTGACCTCGAGGCTGGCCTGCGCTCGGCGTACGGAGGAGTCGGTGGGGTCGCCCGAGGGGCTGCTGACGGCGCTGACCGCCTGGCTGGAGACCCGGAACCGTCCGGTGGTCAACACCGGGGACTCGACCAGGTCGATGCTGATCGGGCCGCTGAAGACATAGGACTGGGCGGCGGCGTGCTCGCGGATCATCTCGGTCAGCTCGCGGGTGAGGCCGCCGCCGAGGCTCTGGAGGCGCTCGTAGTCGGTCTCGCTCAACTCGACACTGAACGTGTTGGGCACGATGCGCCGGTCGCGGCTGAGGATCTGGGCGGAGGTGTCGAGTTCGCGGTTGAGCTGAGAGGCGATCTCGACTGGTTGGACCGCGCTACGGAAGGTGCGCGCAAACATGCCCGAGATCAGCCCCTCAAGGCGGCTCTCGAAGCGGCGCAACCCGCCCATGCGCGTCTCCTGCCCGTCGAAGTCCGTGTTCCCCGGCCCACAGGGAAATGGCCATTGTGCCTGGTGAGCACACACGGCCTGTCTCGATGGTAGCCAGCCGGGCTCCCCGTCGGGGTACTCACGCGGCTGGCGGTCCCGGGTTTGGGAACCCCCGGGCCGGTGCGTTAGCCTTCGGATGCTTCTCGCGCGAGTGGCGGAATAGGCAGACGCGCACGGTTCAGGTCCGTGTGCCCGAAAGGGCGTGGGGGTTCAACTCCCCCCTCGCGCACAAGACGGTGGTTGAGGAGGCGCTTAGCGCCGTCTCGAAACCCGCCCCAGGTCTATGACCTGGGGTTTGTGTTTGGAGGCGTTCGTGCGGCCGGCCCATGTGCCGAAATATGTGCTAAGCCTTGCGACGCTCTCGCTGAGTTGCGCAGCAGAGTGGACGGTGCGCTACGAGATGGCCACCTGGATGTGGGCGGTCACCCAGAGGGCGCCAGGACCGATCTGCGTGACCGCTCGGAGGGTGACAGCACTCTCGCTCCTGTCCACGGTGTATGCCGATCGGTATTGGTATCGGAGGTCCTGATCCCAGATTGTGCAAAGCGTCGAAGCGATCGCCGCTGCGTCCTCCTGCCGACCCAGGGCTTGCCCGGAGATGAGCCATTCCGCCCCCTCCGACCGTCGCACCTTCATGTCGTGCCATAGGCCGGGACTGTCATCCGCGAAGGATGGATCCCCGAAGTAGGCACAGCAGTCGATCTCCATGCCCAGAAGGTTGTCGTCGTCGCTGGCGGGACCGGAGGCGCAGATTTCCGATCGGATCCTCTCGAACTCGTCGCGCTCGACCACGGCTCCATTCTTTCGCAGGGAAGAAGTTGCCCGGCATGATTCGCTCATGGACGTCAGTCGGCGGCTCACGCGTTGGGTTGAGAGTGCGTTCCCGAAAGGAAGTTCGGAGAAGGTGCTCGTGGCGCTCCGCGATCTGCCTGACGGAGTAATCGGTGGCCAAGACTTAGAACGCGTCCAAGCCTCGCTTGTGATCCGGACCGGTGGCGAGTGGTCGGTGTTCCAGAGTTGGGTACAACTTGCCCATTGGGACTGGAGAGACGCCCTCGTCGGGATTGGACTCGGCGACGAGGATTGGCGCGACCGCCTCGACGAAGTGCTCGGAACACAGGGGTAGAAGCCCGAGGGGACGTAGTCGAGGTCGAGGTCAACTGAGGGAGTCGCCCCACTCGACGTCGCCGTGAGCGAACACGATCGGGCCACTGGCCCCTTCCCACAGGTCGATCCAAGTTGGCGAGCCATGTCGCTTTGTGAAGCGGGGCTTGGCGCCCGTGGCGAGTGAATGGAGCTCGTCTTCATCGACCCAGGTCGGCTTGCAGCCCGACCAGCCGCCGCAGCCGCATCCCTCCCAGGCGACCAGCGCTCCGCGGCGGACCCACGATGTTGCCTGTGCTGGCGTGAGCTGACCCGCCTTGGTCAGCAAATTCCCCGCCGGGTCGAAGAACTCTCCGGCGCGGTTGAACGATCCCGGCCGCACCTCGCGCTTGGGCCTGGGTTCGGCACGCGTCTCCGCCACGATCTCGGCGAACGACTTCTCCTTGCCCATCTCCCCATCATGCGGCATTTGGCGTGGCCGGGCGACGCTCTTAGCGGCCCGGGCATGAACGCCGCGGCCTCAAGCGCCAGCGACGTCATCGCCGAGGTGTGCGGCGAAGCGGTCGACCGCGGTCTTCTGCATCGTCGGGGTGACGTGGCTGTAGATGTTCATAGTCGTCGTGATTGTTGAGTGCCCCAGCCGCTCCTGGACGACCTTGGGGTGCTCGCCGAGCTCTAGGAGCAAGGTCGCGTGGGTGTGCCGCAGACCCTTGAGGGTGACGCGGGGAAGCCCCTTGATCTTGACGCACGCCCAGTCGAGGCGACGGGTCCATCGGCTGGGGAAAGAGAGACCTTGCGGGCAGGGCAGAGGGACGTGTTACGTCTGTGTAAGACGTAACACAGAACCGGCGAAGGGGAACGCCTCATGGCGACGGTGACGTTGAACTGAAACTGATCGTTGACGACGCGCGACCAGTCCAGAAGAAGGCAGCCAAGCAGCTCGCCGCGCTTGGCTCGACCCGCTACGACGACGTCGCCCCCGCTGCGGTGGCTCCATCGGTTAGCCAACGACGCGCAGCCTGGCTCGTCAGGCGAGCGCTTGGCCCATGGGACCGAGTCAGGGGAGACCTGGAGGCGATGGCCGACGCCTCGGAGGAGCTCGCCGGAGCCGCCCGCGCTGACCTGTTGAAGTGGCTGGCCTACAGGGCGGCGACTGTGTACCACGTGCCCTTCCCTGGCGAAAGGGCGGCCATCAAGGGGCTCTTGGAGACGGCCGATCTGTCGCCAGACGTCAAGAAGCAACTGGCATTCCACGCCCGGATACCCCGGGATCCTCTCGATCTGGGTCCCGAGCCCGAGCCCCGACACCGATGGTGGATTCGCAAGCGAAGTTAGTTGGGACCCTCCCCTCCGACACGCGGCCGCCTCGACTGGGCTAGTCGCGATCCGAGCCCCCGGGCTGACCTCGGTTACGGGAGGCCTGTGGTCGGACTAATCGTTGAAGAACCCACGCTCCACCGTCGGATCTGTGATCCTCGGTCAGGGCACCGTCGGCCGACGGGCCTTGGCCACACGACGGTCGTTGGGAGGACTCAGAGAAGTCGTGCGACTGCCCCCAGCTCACTCAGATCAGGCGACTTCCTCGCCTGTTCGCGACTCGGACATGAACTCCGCTACGGCGTCGACCAACTCCCCCAACTCAAGCATCCCAGCGCTGTCTGCTGCGATGTACTTGAGGGCGGTACCAGCCTTGCCCAACGCCACCTCTACGCGCTGGTGGCTGGCGCTGCCTAGAGGCTTCTCCAGGTCGTGGGCACTGAAGCCGTCGAGATCCGTTCTGGCCTGACGGAGCATCTCCTCCAGGCGCCGGACACGGGAGGCGACCGCTCTCCGTTCGGTGTGTACGAGCCGCTGACATTCAGAGCTGCAGTAGTCGCTTGGACGTCCCGTGGCACCCAGGGTGCGGCGAAACTCGTTGCGGCAGGCAGGTCGAGCGCACCAACCCGGAAAGTCAGTAGCAGAGCCCGTTCGCTTGCCTCGGCCCTCGACTGGAGTGACGGTCACCTTGGGCTCCAATCACATGAAATCACGATGAAAGTGTGCTCCTTCAAGATAGCCCAAACGTCCTGCTCAAAGGGGGATGCCATTCGGCGTGGACACGCACGTGGAAATCGCGCCGCGCCGTCCCCTCCCGAATGAAACAGCGATAGCGGGATGGAATGGAACCCTGTAGATGCAGGGTGGCCGCAGTGGACGACCTGGATCCAGGTCCACGGGGCCTCAGATCATCGAGAGAGAGGAGGGCGTGCCGTCCACGAATGCATCGAGGCGAGCCGTTAGGGGGCTCGCCTCGACGAGGGTCACGTACGCAACCCAGCATTGCAGCGGAAGCGTACGGCCCCGGTTTGTCCACGATCAAGACATGACTAGGAGCAGCCGCTATGGCCATCCGCTTCACCGCTGTCCGGTTGTCCGGAGGCACCCAGCACGAGCACATTGTCCGTTTGTGGTGGGTGAATCCCGCGAACGGCAACACCGGGGACAACTCCCGGGCTGA
>CALMLL010000161.1 GCA_937868075.1 uncultured Marmoricola sp.
TCACACCCCCCAACCCACCCACTCGCCACTTCCTCCCACCCCCCACACCCCCGACCCGCCACTTCCTCCCACTCCAGTCGAGGACGCCCCGGACTCCGAAGCCACCCAACCCGTCGACCGACTCCCCTCAATGACACCGGAGGAGCCAGATCCGATCGAGATCGCCGACGAGGCACCCCCACCCCCCACACCAGAAGCCCCCGAACGACCCCTCTTCGCCCCCGAGGGAACCACTCGAACACCCAAACCCGGCGCCCCACCGCTGCGCCCGCCTCCGCCGCCGCCGGCTCCGCCGGCGCCGGAGGCGGTCTTGCCCGAGGACACCACCGACACGAGTTGGCCCTTCGGTCAGGAGGAGGAGCCTTCGTGGAGCGAGCCGCCGGCTCGCAACTGGCTGCGCTGGCCGTTGCTGGTCGGGTTGGCGCTGGCGGTGGTGCTCGGTTCGCTGCTGGCCTATGGGCTTTCGCAGCACCCCATCTCGTTGCCGGGGATCTCGAAGACGTCCCCCTCTCCCAGTTCGTCAACGCCGCCGACGCGCGTGCGCGTCGTCGCCGTCGACGACCTGGACCCGGAGGCCACCCCACCGGAGGAGAACCCGGACAAGGTCGGCAACGCGATCGACGCCGATCCGGCGACGGGATGGGCGACGGTGACCTACAAGCGGCGTCCCGATCTGGGTGGCCTCAAGAGCGGGGTCGGCTTGGTGCTCGACCTAGGTGACATCACCAAGGTGTCGCGGGTGCGGATCTCCTTCGTCGGCTCACCGACCTCCTACTCGCTCTACTCGGCCCCGACCGACTCGGCCAAGCCGACCTCGATCACCGGCCTGGATCTGCTGAGCAAGCGGGTGGCGAACACGGAGACGTCGACGTACCGCCTCAAGAGTGGGGTGCGCACCCGCTATCTCGTGGTGTGGCTGACTTCGCTGCCGCCGGCGCCGGGCGGGTTCCGCGGCGAGATCACCGATGTCGCGGTGTGGTCGTGAGCAGCGGCGACAGCGATCTCCAGGCCGACGATCGCGCGCTGCTGGCCGCTCACGTGGACGGCGACGCCGACGCCTTCGGCACCCTGTTTGCTCGACACCGTGACCGCCTCTGGGCGGTAGCGCTGCGCACGACCGGCAACCCCGAGGACGCCGCCGACGCGCTGCAGGAGGCGTTGATCTCGGCGTTTCGACGTGCCGAGAGTTTCCGCGGCGACGCGCAGGTCTCGACCTGGCTGCACCGGATCGTGGTCAACGCCTGTCTGGACCGCATCCGACGCGTCAAGGTGCGGCTGGCCGACCCGCTGCCCGACGATCTCGACGACCGCGCAGCGCGCGGTGACGTCGCGGTGGCCCCCGCCGAGGAGGGGCCGGCGGCCGCCGCCGAGCGCGGGGATCTGCGGTCGCGGTTGCTGGCCGGTTTGGCCGAACTCCCAGTCGACCAGCGGGTGGCCCTGGTGCTGGTCGATGTGGAGGGCAGATCGATGGAGGAGGCCGCAGCGATCATGGAGTGCCCGGTCGGCACGGTGAAGAGTCGCTGTTCGCGCGGCCGACGCCAGTTGGCGGCGCTGCTGGGAGGTTCCCGGGCTGCCTTCGAAGACGGAGAGGAGGGCGAGACCGTACAGGGCGGAACCTCGGAGGTCTCGCACGCGTCCAATCGTGGTACGCCGGACGGCCCGAGCCGAGGAGGTGAGCGCCGGTGAGTGAGTCTTGGGACGACCACGAGATCGCCGACATGCTCGCCGGTCTCCGTGATGTCGAAGGCCCTCCTGCTGACGTGGCGGCCAGACTCGATGCCACCCTCGCGGACTTGTCCGCACAACGTGCGACTGCGGCCCGGCGACCGCGGCGAGTTCGGCTGGTGCTGACCGCCGCAGCGGCCAGTGCGGCCCTGATTGTCGGGGGCAATGCACTGCTCCACCAGCCATCGTTGGGAGGCTCGACGGCCAGCGGCGGAGCAGCCGACACGGAGCGTCAAGCCCAGTCGCAACCACCAAGCGCTGAGACCTACGACTCGGCGACCCGCAAAGCCGCCGAGAACATCGCGAAGGTTCGCCCAGGTTCGCTGAGGCGCGACGTACGCAAGGCCCTAGCCTTCGAGGGCAGGGCCAGCTCTGCGCTGACCAGCGGCTACGGCGAGTGCACCGCTCCGACGGCGCGCAAGGGCGACCTGACCCTGCCCGTTCTGTACGCCGATCAGCCGGCCACCCTGGTCAGTTCCACCCGAGCCGACGGCCGCCATGTGGTGATCTGGTCCTGCGACGCAAAGGCAGCCCTGGCGCGGCTGACCTTGAAGCCCTGACCACGCATCACATCGAGCACATCAGCCACACCGGGCTCAACCGCCGCCGCCGCACCGCGGGGCCTGTCGGTGGCGGGAATGTCTGGTCCCTAGGATCGGTTTGCCAACACAAGGCGCCGGGCTTTGCGGCGCCTGACAAGTTTCCGACTCTCCCAAGCAGGTGTCATGTCCGACGTACGCAACGTCATCATCATCGGTTCTGGACCCTCCGGCTACACCGCCGCTGTGTACGCCGCCCGGGCCGCCCTCAACCCGCTGGTTTTCGAGGGCTCGGTGACCGCAGGAGGTGCGTTGATGAACACCACCGAGGTCGAGAACTTCCCCGGTTTCCGCGACGGGATCATGGGTCCGGCGCTCATGGAGGAGATGCGCGCCCAGGCCGAGCGGTTCGGCGCCGAGCTGATCACCGACGACGTGATCGAGGTCGACCTGACTGGTGAGGTGAAGGTCGTCAAGACCCCCGATGGTGAGTTCCACGCCCGCGCGGTGATCTTGGCCATGGGTTCTGGCTACCGCAAACTCGGGATCGCCGACGAGGACCGCCTCAGCGGTCACGGTGTTTCGTGGTGCGCCACGTGCGACGGCTTCTTCTTCCGTGACCAGGAGATCGCCGTCGTCGGTGGCGGCGATTCCGCGGTCGAGGAGGCCACCTTCTTGACCCGCTTTGCCAGCAAGGTGCACCTCATCCACCGTCGCGACGAGTTGCGCGCCTCCAAGATCATGGCCGACCGGGCCGCCGCCGACCCCAAGATCGTCTTCGAGTGGAACAGCGAGGTCGCCGCCATCCACGGCGACGCCAAGCTCAGCGGCCTCACCCTGCGCGACACGGTGACCGGGGCCGAACGCGAACTACCGGTCACCGGCCTGTTCATCGCCATCGGCCACGACCCGCGCTCGGAGTTGCTGCCCGGCCAGGTCGACCTCGACCCCGAGGGCTACGTCCTGGTCAGCCACCCCTCGACCAAGACCAACCTCCCCGGCGTCTTCGCCTGCGGCGACCTGGTCGACCACGTCTACCGCCAAGCGATCACGGCAGCCGGCACCGGGTGTGCGGCCGCCCTCGACGCCGAGCGCTACCTGGGCGACCTCGACCACGCCGCTTCCTGACCGACATACCATCAACCATCCCGATACGAGGAGACACAATGTCTGACGTCCAAGCCGTCACCGACGCCGATTTCGACACCCAGGTGCTGCTCAGCGACAAGCCGGTCCTGGTGGACTTCTGGGCCGAGTGGTGCGGCCCGTGCCGCCAGATCGCCCCGGTGCTCAACGAGATCGCGGTCAACCATGGCGACAAGATCACCGTGGTCAAGATGAATGTCGACGAGCAGCCCCAGACTGCTGCCGGCTACGGCGTGATCGGTCTTCCGACCGTGGCGCTGTTCGACAAGGGCCAGATGGTCAAGCAGATGGTCGGCGCCAAGCCGAAGTCGATCTATCTCAAGGAACTGGCCGACTACATCGGCTGAGGCTCACCCGTCCGGGCTGAGCCGAGTCGCGACCGGGCGCACGACCGGTCGGCGCAACCGTTCGAAGGCCTCCTCGAGTTCCTCACGCCACGTCAGCGTGGTGCGCAGATCCATGCGCATCCGCGGGGTGCGCGCGTGCGCGCGCAGCGTGCGGAACCCGACCGAGAGCAGGAAGTCGGCCGGCACCAGGCAGTGCTCCCCGTCGTCTCCGCGGGTGTCGGCGAAGGCCTCCACGGCCTTGATCCCGCCACGCTTGATCAAATCGCGAGCCATCGCCTGCACCAGCACCCGGCCCAGGCCCATGTCGCGACACTCCGCAGCGACCTGGAGCGAGACCAGCATCACCGCGTCCGGCGAGATCGGTGACGTCGGGAAACCGACTGCTCCGGGGACCATCACCGGCGGCGCATAGATGACATGCGCCACGATCTGGGAGTCGTGACGGATCACCCGGCCGCAGGAGCCCCAGTCGCGCAAGACGTGGCTGAGCCAGCCGGCCTTCTCGTCGGCGTGGTCGGCCGCGGTGGCTCGCCGTCGGCGTACTGGATCGAGTTGCCAGAAGGCGCAGGTTCCACACCCGCCGGGCAGAAACGGCAGGTCATCGAGGGTCAACCGGGTCGGTTGACGTCCCATGTGATCACCCCAACGGTGAAACAACGGCGCTGATGCTTCATCCTAGGAGCCATGTCGACCACGCCCCAGCCCCCCACGACCCCGCCGGGGGCGCGTTTCACCGGGCGGCTGGATCACTATGTCGACAGGTATGCCGCCCGCACCAAGGGCATGACCGCCTCCGAGATCCGCGCTCTCTTCGCGGTCGCTTCGCGACCCGAGGTGGTCTCGCTGGCCGGCGGGATGCCCAACATCACCGGATTGCCGCTCGACGTGGTCGCCGAGGCGATCAATGACGTGGTGCGTGACCAGGGGACCGTCGCGATGCAGTACGGCTCCGGGCAGGGCGACGCCATCTTGCGTGAGCAGATCTGCGAGGTGATGAGCCTGGAGGGCATCGAAGCCCACCCCGACGACGTGGTGGTCACGGTCGGCTCGCAGCAAGCCGTTGATCTGGTGACCAGGATCTTCTGCGATCCCGGCGACGTGGTGCTGTGTGAAGCGCCGTCGTACGTCGGTGCCTTGGGCGTTTTCCGTGCGTACGAGTGCGACGTGGTCCACGCCGAGATGGATGAGGACGGGCTCGTGCCCGAGGCGCTGGAGCAGGCGATCGTGGCGACCAAGGCGACGGGTCGCACGATCAAGTTCCTCTACACGATCCCGAACTTCCACAATCCGGCCGGCGTCACCATGTCGGCCGAACGTCGCCAAAAGGTTTTATCGATTTGTCGTGAACACGACATCTTGATCATCGAGGACAACCCCTACGGCCTCCTCGGCTTCGACTCCGAACCTCAGCGCGCGCTGCGCGCCGACGAGGCGGAGCGGGTCATCTATCTCGGTTCCTTCTCCAAGACGTTCGCACCCGGCTTCCGGGTCGGCTGGGCGCTGGCCCCCCACGCCGTACGCGAGAAACTGGTGCTGGCCCAGGAATCCGCCACACTGTGCCCGCCGAACTTCTCCCAGATGGCCATCTCGGCCTATCTCGCCCAACACGACTGGAAGCAGCAGATCAAGGACTTCCAGCAGATGTACCGCGAGCGCCGCGACGAGATGATCGAGGCCCTCAACGACTACATGCCGGCTGCGTGCACCTGGAACGTGCCGGCCGGCGGGTTCTACGTCTGGCTCACGCTGCCGCCGGGGATCGACGCCAAGGCGATGCTGCCGCGAGCCGTCACCGCTCGAGTCGCCTACGTGCCCGGGACCGCGTTCTATGCCGATGGCTACGGCACCTCCACCATGCGACTGAGTTTCTGCTATCCCACTCCCGAGCGCATTCGTGAGGGAGTACGCCGACTCGCAGGTGTGCTCGAGGCCGAACTCGAACTGCGCGAGACCTTCGACTCATATGCCTCTCCGCGACTGGCTCGCGGCTACGAGGCACCCAACACCGACCTCACCTAGGAGCCCTGCCATGGCCATCGAACGCGTTGTCGTCCTTGCCGGCGGGCTCTCCCACGAGCGGGACGTGTCCCTGCGCTCGGGGCGCCGGGTCGCCGAGGCCCTTCGGCACGCAGGGATCATCGTCGAGGAGCGCGACGTCGACTCGGCCCTGGTTCCCGACCTGCTGGCCGACCCGCCGCATTGCGTGCTGCCGGTCCTTCACGGGGACTCCGGGGAGGATGGGGCCATTCGGGAGGTGCTCAGCTTGCTGGACGTGCCATACGTCGGTTCCACTCCCGACGCCTGCCGGGCGGCCTTCGACAAACCGGTCGCCAAATCCGTCGTACGCCGCGCGGGGATCAACACCCCCGACTCGGTCACCTTGCCCCACGAAACCTTCCGGGAACTCGGTGCCGGCGCGGTCATGGACGCGATGGTGTCCCACCTCGGGCTGCCGTTGATGGTCAAGCCGGCCAAAGCCGGGTCGGCTCTGGGCTGCAGCGTGGTCCGCGAGCGCGCCGAACTGCCCGGGGCCATGGTGAGCGCGTTCGCCTACGGCGACACCGCCCTGATCGAGTCCTTCATCGAGGGTGTAGAAGTGGCGGTCCCGGTGCTGGCGCTGGAGCGGGGGCCGGCCGCACTACCGGCGGTCGAGATCCGTGCCGACGGGGGCGTCTACGACTACACCGCCCGTTACACCGCTGGGTCGACCGAGTTCGTCGTCCCGGCCGAGCTCAGCGACGAGGTGGCTGCCGAGTGCGCCCGCGTGGCGGTGCTGGCCCACGAAGCCCTGGGGTTGACCGATTTGTCCCGTTCCGACCTGATCGTCGACCGAGCGGGGCGAGTGTGGTTCCTCGAGGTCAATGTGGCTCCTGGGATGACCGAGACCTCAACGGTGCCGCTGTCCCTGACGGCCGCCGGGCTGGACATGGGTGAGGTGTGTGTGGCGTTGGTCGAGCGAGCCGTTGATCGCGGCGCCTCGGCGGGAGACGCCCGTGCGTGACCGGACCTATCCCACGATCATCCGGACCGCCAAGGTCCTCTTCAGGGCCCTTGACCTGCGGTTTCAGCTTTCCGGCACCCACCACATCCCCACCACCGGGGGTGCGCTGCTGGCGATCAACCACATCTCCTACGTCGACTTCGTCCTCGCGGGGTACGCCGCCGTGCCGATCAAGCGAGTGGTCAGGTTCATGGCCAAGAAGGAGATCTTCGACCACCGCATCGCGGGCCCGGTGATGCGCTCGATGCATCACATTCCGGTCGACCGCGGCCAAGGGGTCGGGTCGTTCCACCACGCGGTCTCCGACCTTCGGGCCGGGGAGTTGGTCGGGATCTTCCCCGAAGCCACCATCTCCCGATCCTTCGAGATCAAGGACCTCAAGAGTGGCGCCGTGCGGATCGCCGCCGAAGCCCAGGTGCCGCTGATCCCGGTGATCATCTGGGGGACCCAGCGACTGATCACCAAGGATCACCCCCGCGACTTCTCCCGCCACAAGACGATCGCGATCTCGGTCGGGGAACCGATGACAGCCCACCCCGAAGGGGCGGTGGCCCAGACTGCGGTGCTCCGCGAGCGCATGCAGGCGATGCTCGGCGAGGTGATCGACGCCTATCCGCCAGAGGAGCAGCCGCCGGGTTCCTGGTGGCTACCCGCGTCTCGCGGAGGCTCCGCGCCGACATTGGAGCGTGCCGCGGAGATGGATCGAGAAGAGAGGGCTCGTCGGGCCGCACGCCGCCGCTGATGTTTCACGTGAAACATCGCCTAGGCGGGGTCGATCACGTCCACGATGCGTCGAAGGTCGCTCAGGGAGGCGAATTCGATGGTCACCCGGCCCTTTGACTTGCCCAAGGCGATCTTGACCCGGGTGTCCAGGCGGTCGCCTAGGCGGCCGGCCAACTCGTCGAGGCCCGGAGCCACTGCGCGGGTGCGAGCGGCTCTGGCTGGGGACTCCTTGGTGCCCAGGGAGACGATTTCCTCCAGTCCGCGCACCGAAATGCCCTCGGCGACCACGCGCAGGGCCAGGCGGTCTTGAAGGTCGGCATCCTCGATCGCCAAGAGTGCCCGGGCGTGACCGGCCGACAGCACGCCAGCGGCCACCCGCCGTTGGACTGCGGGGGAGAGCTTGAGCAGCCGAAGAGTGTTGCTGATCTGAGGACGCGAGCGTGCGATCCGGCGGGCGAGTTCCTCGTGGGTGCAGCCGAAGTCCTCGAGCAACTGCTGATAGGCGTTGGCCTCCTCCAACGGGTTCAGTTGGGCGCGGTGGAGGTTCTCCAGCAACGCATCGCGCAGCATGGCCTCATCGCCGGTCTCGCGCACGATCGCAGGCACGGTTTCGCGGCCGGCTCGCTGGCTGGCTCGCCAACGCCGCTCCCCCATGATCAACTCGTAGGAGTCATCCCCCACTCGGCGTACGACGACGGGCTGGAGGAGCCCGACCTCCTTGATGGAGTCGACCAACTCGGCCAACGCCTCCTCGTCGAACTGCTCACGAGGCTGGCGGTGGTTGGCCACAATGTGATCGATGGGGAGTTCGGCGAAGTAGGAACCCTCCACCCGCCCCGCAGGCGTGCCTTCCGCGGCGGATGCGTCCTCGGGGGCCGTGGGAATCAGTGCCCCTAGGCCTCGGCCGAGTCCACGTCGTGGTGCGTTCATCGGGTGACCGCCTTCCTGGCCATTTCACGGGCCGCCTCGAGGTAGCTCAACGCACCTGGTGATCCCGGATCGTAGGTCATCACACTCTGGCCATAGCTGGGTGCCTCTGAGACCCGCACCGAGCGAGGAATCGCGGTCCGCAACACCAATTCACCGAAGTGGGACCGGACCTCATCGGCGACGCCGGCAGCCAGTTTGGTGCGGGCGTCGTACATCGTGATCAGGATCGTGCTCACCGAGAGGCCATGGTTGAGGTGGGAGCGGACCATCTCGACGGTCTCAAGGAGTTGGCCGAGACCTTCCAGGGCGTAGTACTCGGCCTGGATCGGGATCAGCATCTCCTCGCCGGCCACCAAAGCATTGAGGGTCAGGAGGCCCAAGGACGGAGGGCAGTCGATCAACACGTAGTCGAAGCGGTCGTCGCCGTCTCCGACGCGGGGGTCAGCGTCCAGGGCCCGGCGTAGGCGACCTTCGCGGGCCACGACACTGACCAGTTCGATCTCGGCCCCAGCCAGGTCGATCGTGGCTGGCACCACGAACAGGCCAGGCAGGTCCGGTGACTCCTGAACCACCTCCGCCAAAGGCACCGAGTCGACGAGAACGTCGTAGGTGGACGGAGTGCCACGGTGGTGGTCGATGCTCAGCGCCGTCGAAGCGTTGCCTTGGGGATCGAGGTCGAGCACCAGCACCCGCTGGCCCAGCTGGGCCAGCCCAGCGGCCAGATTCACCGTGGAGGTCGTCTTGCCCACCCCACCCTTCTGGTTGGCCACCACCATCACTCGGGTACGGCTCGGCCGGGGCTCACGCGCGAGCGTCGCATGACCCTCGCGCACCATGAGGTGATGAGCCACGGCCCGGGCCAACGGTGTCGAGTCGTCTTCGAATGCCGACGATTCCTCGGCCAGGTCCCCTGCCCGCATCACCGCGAGAGGCGCCGATGTTTCACGTGAAACAAAACCAGTCCCACGATCCCCATCCTGTGGAAAAGTCTCATCCGCCTGTGGACTCTCACGCTCAGCACTGGACTGATCGTCGGTGGATAACTCTGTGGCCTCGCGAGCATCGAGCTCAGGTCCTGGCTCGGTTTCGGCCACGTTCAGACCCCTTTCGACCCGGTAGAAACCCGAATCACGGTCGTGGGTTGATCGAGCCAGTCTTCACCGTAACGCTCCACAACGAAAGACCGACCGCCGAGTCTGTGGACCGACTCCTTGTGCCGAGCCAACTCTTCGGGGGCTGAACTGCCCTTCATGGCCACCATGTCGCCACCCGGCCGAACCAGCGGCAACGACCACCGAGCCAGCTTGTCTAGGGCCGCGACCGCCCGTGAGGTCACGGCATCGAAGGTACGCGTCCCGTGGACCTCTTCGGCCCTGGCCCGCACCACCTCGACGTTGTCCAGCCCGAGGTGCTCGACGACCTCACTCAAGAAGGTCGTGCGCCGCAGCAGCGGTTCGATCAGCGTCACCTTCAGATCGGGGCGCCGTAGCGCGAGCACGATCCCAGGTAGTCCGGCACCGGAGCCGATGTCCGCGACCGTGGCGCCCCTGGCGAACGCATCGGTCAGCGCCGCGCAGTTGAGCACGTGACGCTCCCAGAGTCGGGGAGCCTCACGAGGGCCGATCAGGCCGCGGGTCACCCCTTCGGTCGCAAGAAGACGAGTGAACTCCTGTGCCAAGGCCAATCGGTCACCAAAGACTGTGGCGGCCACGGTGGGCGTGGCTGGCAGGACCAGAGCGTCTAACTCCGGCTGCACTCCCGATGTTTCACGTGAAACATCGCTCACGCCGGCAGAACCACCACGTAACGACGGGGCTCTTGTCCTTCCGACTCTGACGTAAGCCCGGAGGCCGCGACAACGTCGTGGACGACCTTCCGCTCGAAGGGGGACATCGGGGTCATCGCCTCTTTGACGCCGGACTCCTGAACACGGGCGACGACTTCGGCAGCCATCTTCTCCAGTCGGGCACGGCGGTTGGCTCGATGGCCACTGACATCGAGCATCAATCGGGAGCGTTCCCCGGTCTCGCGATAGACCGCGAGACGGACCAGTTCTTGGAGCGCCTCGAGCACTTCGCCGTCCTTACCTACCAACTGAGGCAGGTCGGCTCCGACGATCGACACGGTGGCGCGGTCACCTTCCACGTCCATGTCGATGTCGCCGTCGAGGTCGGCGATCTCGAGAAGTTCCTCC
This sequence comes from uncultured Marmoricola sp., assembly GCA_937868075.1. Taxonomy (GTDB): domain Bacteria; phylum Actinomycetota; class Actinomycetes; order Propionibacteriales; family Nocardioidaceae; genus Marmoricola. Next base: position 10,606 of record CALMLL010000161.1, read on the forward strand.
AGGTAGTCGGCCGCGATCTCGCCTTCCTGCTCGAGGTGGCTCACCCCGGAGGACTTCACCTCGGTGGTGTCAGTGGTGGTCTCTTCACTCATCAGTGGTCTCTTCATTCGTGGCGGGGCGGCGGGCTTGACCGCCGGACTTGCGTTGGCTTCGGGTCTGCCGTTTGGGCTGCTGGCGGGTCGCGGGGCGTGGGGGCTCGTTCCCGACGTGACCGACAGAATCCTCCGAAGCGGTCGACGCGGCCGGCTTGATGCCCTTCTTCGCCGCCTTGGCAGCGTCTCGCGCCTCCTTGGCCCGGAACGCTTCGGTGTTGGGAGCCGGACTGTTGCGGATCACGAAGAACTGCTGGCCCATCGTCCACAGGTTGGAGGTGGTCCAGTAGAGCAACAGGCCGATCGGGAAGGCGATACCTCCGACCGCGAACACGATCGGCAAGACATAGAGCAGCATCTTCTGCTGCTGGGCGTATTGGCCGGTCATGGCGTC
>CALMLL010000162.1 GCA_937868075.1 uncultured Marmoricola sp.
GCCCCAGACTTGCCACACGAGGTCTCGTCCGAGGCAGCCGGTTGAGCGTGTGGGGGCGCATAGCTCAGCGGTAGAGCACTGGTCTTACAAACCAGCGGTCGCAGGTTCGATCCCTGCTGCGCCCACCCAGTCCCCACCCGTCGACGCGAGTGGCCGCCGCAGACTCGCCCCGCTTCGGCCCCCTCGGTAACCTGCCCACATGGCTGCCGCGGTGACGATCCTGCTGGCTGAGGACGATCCGGACCTTCAAGTGACCACACGTTTGGTGCTGGAGCGATTCGGATACTCCGTCATTGTGGCCGGCGACGGTGAGCAGGCGCTGGCGGCATTTACCGCCCGCACGCCCGATCTGCTGCTCGTGGACGTGATGATGCCGGTGATGGACGGGATCACCTTGACCCGAGAGGTACGCCGACGCAGCACCGTGCCGATCATCATGCTCACCGCCCGCGATCTCAGTCACGACCATGTGACCGGACTCGACGCCGGTGCCGACGACTACGTCACCAAGCCGTTCCAAGGCGACGTGCTGCACGCGCGCATCCAGGCTGTGCTGCGTCGAGCCGCCATGCAGGCGCCCCCTGCCAACGAGCGGGTCGGCGACCTCGAGATCGACCGCGACGGCATGGTGGTGATGAGGCACGGCGAGCAGATCGACCTCAGCACGACCGAGTTCCGACTGCTCGAAGCACTCTTGGACCACAGAGGAGCGGTGCTGTCTCGAGCCCAACTGCTCGACCTCGTGTGGGGGAGCGCGGACTGGGGCGAAGAGCGTGTCGTCGACGTCAACATCCAACGTCTGCGCGCCAAGATCGGTGCGGAGTTGATCACGACCGTACGCGGCGCGGGCTACAAACTGGTGCGTGCGTGAACACTACGTCCGGTCGGCATTCGCTGCGGACCCGCATCGCTATCGCAATGGCGCTCCTGGCGGCGCTCACCGCCCTGATCATCGGAGTCGTCGTCGATCGGCAGTCGGGGTTGGAGAGCCGAGAGCAGTTGCGTGTCCAGGCCCTGGATCGCCTCAACGCGGCGGCCACGGCGTACACCATCGACGGCCGGACGCGTTTCGGATCCTCCGTGCTCGATTCGCGGCTGCCGGCGCAGGTCGTGGACGCGCTCAACACCAACTCCGAAGTCACCTGGTACGACGGGTCGACGATGTGGGCTGCCCGCTACCTGGAGTCGGACAAAGTCATTTACGTCCAACTCGAGGATGCCGCCATGCGAGTGCGGTTGGCCTCGCTACGACGCAGCCTGATCGCCGCCGGGCTCGGCGGCACTGCGCTGGCGGCATTGGCCGGGTGGTTCGTGGCGTCCTCGTTGTCGTGGCGGCTTCGCCAGGCCGCCGGCGGGGCGACGGCCGTGGCTGCCGGGCTTCCCGGGCGCCTCGAGGTCGATGGTTTGGACGAGGTCGGGGCCCTGTCTCGAGCCGTGCAGACGATGGCGGACGCCTTGGCCCAGCGTCTGGAGAACGAGAAGTCCTTCACTGCCGATGTGGCCCATGAGTTGCGCACTCCGGTCACCGCGCTGGTCAGTTCGGCCGAGCTGCTCGACGAGGGACCGGCCTCGGTTCTTGTACGCAATCAGGTCGAACGCTTGCGCCGCCTGGTGGAGGACCTCCTGGAGATCTCACGCCTGGAGTCGGGCTCGGTGGAGGTCCAGTCGCACCCGGAGTCGTTGGCCATGCTGGTCACCTCGATCGCAGGTGAGGAGCGTCCATGGCTCCAGGTCAAGGTATCGGTCCAGCGGGACCAGCAGGTGCTGGTCGAGCCACGTCGCTTCGAGCGGGTGCTGGGCAACCTGCTCAACAACGTGGTGACGCACGGCGGTGGAGTCGCGGACGTCGTTGTCGACGGGACCAGCGTGCGGGTGATCGATCACGGTCCCGGCTTCCCGGACACCGTGCTGACGTCAGGTCCGCAGCGGTTCAGGTCTGGGGGGCGCGGCAGTGGCCTGGGCCTGACCATCGCCGAGCGGCAAATGGCCGCGATGGGAGGGGTGCTGGCCTGCCGGGTCGCCGAGGGCGGCGGCGCGGAGGTCGAACTTCGCCTCCCGCCGGCCCCGTGACCCCTCGGATCAGTTGCCCGAGAGGTCACCGGGGTTGGTGACGCCCGGCAGTTTGAAGGTCTCGTCCTCGATGGTGCCTTCGGCGTGTTCGTTGACCGCGATCACCCGCAGGCTCGTGTAGGTCGCGGCCGCCTCTCCGGTGACCAGGCCGCTGGCGATCACCTTGACGTCCTGTCCGGTCACCTTGCCGGTCGCGCAGTCAGGGATGCACAGATTGGTCGTGGCCACACCGACGGCCGTGGCCTGTTTCGCGCCCCAATTGCGCCAGCGAAGCCCCTCGAGGTTCTGGTTGCCATCGCCGCAGGACAAGGTGAAGGTCTTCGGTTCCTGGACCAGGTTGTCGGGGGTGCACTCGATCATGAACGCGGCCCCGATCGCAGGGGAGTCGGTGCCTGAGGAGACCGGCTTCGGGTCGGCTTGGACACATCCGGTCACGGACAACATGCCGGCGGCGACGAGGGCGGTGGCGGTGAAGAAATGGCGGGTCGACATGGTGATGGCTTTCTGCTGACGGTGGTGCTGCGGTAGCGCCCGGGGGGATCGGACAACCGTCATCGTGCTCGAGTCATGTTGCGGGTGCCTCGCGTTCACATCACAGGAGTGTGACAGCACCCCACACCGTTCGTCGGCGGGCTCCGACCGTCGATCGGTGGTGATGCGGTCGGGCTCTGCTGTCGGCGCAGGTCCGTGGCTAGGGTGGCCAGCATCGGGCCAGCGCTGCGATGTGGCTCACTGAGACCGACCCAGCGAGTCGCCCGGGTGATCTGGCCCGAGTGATCTGGCCCGACCGATCTG
>CALMLL010000163.1 GCA_937868075.1 uncultured Marmoricola sp.
CCTGACGCCGCGTGGTTCTACCCCGACCCCAAGGCCGAAGCGCGCCACATCGCCGGCTACGTCGCCTTCTGGCGCGGAGTGACCGTCAGCGAGTAGTCAGCGGCGGTGGTCTCGCCAGCGCTCGAGCCCGTCCAGCACCAGGTCGAGGCCGCGGTCGAACTCGGCCGCGAAGTCGTAGTCGGGCTGCCCCGACACCGCTTCTTGGACCGCCATCAGTCCTGAGTACGCAGACATGGCGGCCGCGCGTTCCTCGGCCCCATCGGCATGGGGGTCGGTGCTGGCCATCGTGATCGCCTGCACAGCGAACCCGAGGACGAAGCTGTCCAGCGTCACGAAGGCGCTGGCAGACTCGAGCGGCCCGAAGCCAGCCACCAGCAGGGTGCGCAGCACCGCATCCGCGTGTTGGAACGTGTGCGGTCGATCCGGTCCTGAGCGTGACTCCAGCAGGCTCAGAGCCCAGGGGTGCCTGACCAAGGTGGCCAGCAGGGAGGATGCGTGGCGGCGAAGTTCGGCTCGCCAGTCCGGGTTGTTCGCGTCGGAGAGTTCCATGTCGGCGTACAGGTTCTCGACCATGGCGTCGAGCAGATCGTCCTTGGTGGCGACGTGGCGGTAGAGCGCCATGGCTCGGACCTCAAGGCGCTCGGCCACGGCGCGCATGGTCACCTGGCCCAAGCCCGAGGAATCGGCGAGGTCGATGGCGGCGCCGACCACGACAGCGCGCGTCAACGTGTTGCGGGGCGCGCGCGGGCGGGTTGCCATGGCAGTCAGCTTAGTGGATAGTGTACTAAGTACGCTATCTAGGAGACCTTGATGACCCCGCCTACGCCCCTCGCCCCGCTCGACCGCCGGATCGTCCTGTCCGGGCTGTGGATCGCGATGCTGTTCACCTTCGCCTACGTCGACATCTTCGGCTTCTGGAGGGCGGATGTGATCAAGGGCGCCCTCGAGGCCACCGTGCCCGGTGCCGGGTTCGCCATCAATCAGCGCTTCCTCATCCTGACCACGCTCTACGTCGTGATCCCCATCCTCATGGTGGTGGCTTCCCTGCTGCTGCCCTGGAGCGCCAACCGTCTCGCCAACCGAGTGCTGCCCGTGGTCTATGTCCTCACCATCGTGGGCTCGATGGTCGGAGAGACGTGGATCTACTACGTGCTGGGCAGCGTGATCGAGATCGCTCTTCTCGCGGCCGTCTTCATCACCGCGCATCGCTGGCGCTGAGCCTGTCATCCCGATCGAGGGGACCGGCGACTAACCTCGGGGAATGCTCACCGCTGCCCTGTGGGGCCTCTTCGCGGGCGGAGCCTTGCTCGTGGGGGCCGTCCTGGCATTGGTACTTCCGATCCCGCTGCGCGTCGTCGGCGCGGTGATGGGCTTCGGCTCGGGCGTCCTGGTCTCTGCGGTCGCCTTCGAACTGACCGCTGAGGCGATCGCCTCCGCCGGCCTCGTCGTGGTCACCGTCGGATTGATTTCAGGGGCGTTGGTCTACCTCGCCGGCGACTGGGCGATCTCCAACGCCGGCGCACATCGCCGCAAGAGTCCGCTGCACGGCGGCACCCACCCGAGTGCGTACGCCGACCCACCCGTCAAGGCCGCGGCGGCGCCAGCAGCCGCGCTGGTTCTGGGCGCCCTCCTCGACGGGATCCCCGAGTCGGCGGCGATCGGGATCAGCCTGCTCGACGGGGAGGGGGTCGGCTTGGCGTTCGTGGCTGCAGTGTTCTTGTCCAACGTGCCCGAATCCATGGCCGCCAGTGCCGGTCTCAAGGCATCTGGAAGATCGGGCAGGTCGATCCTGAGCCTCTGGCTGGCGGTGGCCCTCGCGTCTTCGGTCGCCGCCGCGCTCGGCTTCGGCGTACTCGGCGACACCGGTCCGAGCGTGCTGGGCGGCATCCAGGCGTTCGCTGCCGGTGGAGTGTTGGCCATGCTGGCAACGACGATGCTCCCCGAGGCTGTTGACCATGCCGGTCGCCTGGTCGGATTGGTCACCGTGTTGGGGTTTGCCGCGGCTGTGCTCCTTGGCGAGATCTGACCGCTACGGTGGCCAGATGAATCCGATCCGGACCGCGGCCCGTTGGCTGCTGGGAGCCTTCCTGCTGTTCACCGGCACCGCACACCTGACGTTCGCCCGGGACACGTTCCAGGCCCAGGTGCCTTCCTGGGTGCCCATGGATGCCGACCTGGTCGTGGTCCTGTCCGGGATCGCGGAGTTGGCCCTCGGAGGCGGCCTTATCGCGGCCCGGAAACACCGACCCCTGGTCGGCGGGTTGACGGCTGCCTTCTTCGTGGCGATCTTCCCGGGCAACATCGCGCAGTATCTCCAGGGTGCCGACGCCTTCGGTCTCGACAGCGACCGGGCGCGGCTGATCCGGCTGTTCTTCCAGCCGGTCCTGGTGGTGTGGGCCCTCTGGTCGACCGGGGCGGTCGGCGCGTGGCGCCGGCGCCGCTCAACAGCCGCCGAGGTCTAGGGCTCCCAGCCGCGCTGGTGCAGGCGATCGACTGCGTCGAGGAGTACGTCGAGACCGAACTCGAATTCGAACTGGTCGTCGCAGCCGTCGCCCACGATCTGATCCGAGGTGTGGTGCGCGGCCATCGCCACCTCCAAGATGTGCGGGAACGCGGCGCCCATGGTGCGAATCATGGCTTCGCGCTGTGCCGGATCGGTCGGAGGCGGCGCGGAAGCGAACACCTCGACGTTGAATCCCCAGATCCGGCTGCCGATGGTGTGCATCGCCAGGTGGGTCAGCGCCGCTGAGACGCCGCCGGCCCGGAAGTCGGAGATCATCGACTCCATGTGAGCCAGCGCCGCGGGGGTCGGTTGGGTGCGGCTCGCGATGACCCCGGCGGCCCAAGGGTGTCGCAGCATCGTCGCGCGTGCCGACAGGATCCGGGCACGAGCCACGCTGCGCCAATCGCCGGTGAGCTCAGCAGGGGCGAACTCGGCGATCACCGCGTCGGTGATGCCGTCAAGGAGCTCCTCTTTGTTGGCGACGTGTTTGTAGAGCGCCATGGGGACCACCCCGAGAGCCTGGGCAAGCCGTCGCATGCTGAGCGATTCGATGCCGTCGCGATCGGCCATGGTCACCGCCGTGCGCAGCACGAGATCACGGCTCAACGGAGCGCGCCGCTGGGTCATCCGGGTCCTCTCAGTTGACAGGTGTACAGCGTATACCTACAGTGTGGAGTCCTGGTGTACGCCGTACACCTCCACTCAAGGAGCAGATTGTGTCCCCACGTCGCAGTGCCCTAGTCGCGGGAGCGCTGTATCTCCTCACGTTCGCCGCGATCCCCACCCTCTCGCTCTACTCGGCCATCAAGACCCCTGGCCACATCCTCGGACCGGCCGGTGACGGACCCGCGCGTGCTGCCGCCCTCCTCGAGGTGATCGTTGCTCTGGCCTGCATCGGCACGGCGGTCGTTTTGTACCCCATGATCCGTCGCGCGGCACCGACCCGGGCGCTCGGGTTCGTGATGTCTCGCACGCTGGAGGCCGCCATGATCTTCGTGGGTGTGGGGGTGATGCTCACTCTGATCGGCATGCACGGAGCCTCGGGAGCCACCGGTGCCGGTGAGCACGGTCTCGTGTCGGCGTACGACGCATCCTTCCTCCTGGGCCAAAGTCTGATGCCGGGCATCAACGCGCTGCTGCTTGGCACGGTGCTCTATCAGACCCGCCTCATCCCCCGCCTGATCCCGCTGATCGGTCTGATCGGGGCCCCCATTCACCTGGCCGCGGTGCTGGCGACCCTGCTCGGCGTGATCGAGCCGCTCTCCCCACTGACCGTGATCGGCGCGGCGCCGATCGCCCTGTGGGAGTTCTCCCTGGGGGTCTACCTCGTGGTCAAGGGCTTCCGCGCGGAGGCGGTGGTCGGGGAGGCCATTTGACAGTAACTAGTGCGATATCGCATGATCTAGGTACTGCGATATCGCACTATTAGGTGGTCTCATGCATTCCCCCGCCAAACCGGCACCCAGGCTCCTTGAGCATCTCAATTCGTGGCGAGTCCTCGGTGTGTTGCTCGTCCTCTACACCTTCGTTGCCGGCCTTTTGTTCGTGTCGCCGGCACCGTTCGCGGTGTCTTCGGTCGCACGAGTCTGCGGCCAGCCACCGCTGGATACCCGGCTGGCCGGGAATTCCGACGGGGTAATGGGTTTTCTCACCGCCTGTGGACCTGAAGGACGCTCGGCCTACCGAGCGATGGAAGTGGTCGACCTCTTCTACCCCCTCCTCCTGGGTCTGCTCGTGGCCGCGTGCTCGGCGATGCTCCTGGCTCGAGTTGCAAGGAGGCGCCCTCGACTCCGGGGGCTGGCCTGGCTGCCTCTGGCCGGAACCGCGCTGGACTATCTGGAGAACCTCTGCGTCTGGCTGGCGCTGGGCTCCTATCCGGACGCCGCGCCCACCAATTCACTGCTGGGGCTGGCCACCACAGCCAAGACGACGGTCTATGCGGCCTCGTGGGTTCTGCTTGTGGTGTTGTTGGCCTGGTGGGTGATCGCCCGACTGGTCGATCCCGGCCCGCAGAAGGAGGGGAAGTCGTGACTGAGGGCAACGTGCTTTTCGACGTCTGGCTGATGGCTCGAGCCACCGCCGCCGCCATCGACGAGGCGGTGTCCGCGGCCGGTCTCGACGCGGACGAGTTCGCGGTCTACTCGATGCTGGCCGCCGGCCCGGATGCCGCTGTGGGCATGCGCCCCTCCGACCTCTCCCGGTGGATGTCCGCGCCGCCCACGACCGTGTCCAGCTACCTCAAGCGTTTCGGCCGGCGTGGCCACCTCGAGCGGAGCCCCGATGGGAACGACGCGCGCTCTCATCGCGTCCGGCTCACCGCTGAGGGTCTCGCCGCTCACCGAGCCGCGGCGACGCACTTCGAGCCGCTCCTGACCAAGGTCAACGAGGCGCTGGGCGCTGAGGTGTCCTCGACCAGGGAGCGGTTGCTCTGGCTGCATCGGATCATGTCCACGTCGTAGCAGAAGGGCCCGCCGCCTCTTTCGAGTACGACGGGCCCCTCCGCGTGTCGGCTAGCCCTTGACGTCGAACCGGTCGGCGTCCATCACCTTGGCCCAAGCGGCCACGAAGTGGTGGACGAACTTCTCTGCGGCGTCATCGGCGGCGTACACCTCCGCGATCGCGCGCAACTCCGAGTTGGAGCCGAAGACCAGGTCTGCCCGGGTGCCGGTCCAGGACTGGCCGTCGGGACCGCTGCCGGTGAAGGTGCCGGTGCCCTCGACCGCCGTCCACGACGTCCCCAGATCGAGCAGGTTGACGAAGAAGTCGTTGGACAGGGTGCCCACCCGATCGGTGAGTACCCCGGCGGTCGAACCGCCCGCGTTGGCACCCAGGACCCGTAGACCACCCACCAGCGCGGTCATCTCCGGCGCCGAGACGCCGAGGAGGTTGGCCTTGTCGATGAGCATGTACTCGGCCGGCAACCGGTTGCCCGCGCGCTCGTAGTTGCGGAAGCCGTCGGCTGCCGGCTCCAACCAAGCGAACGACTCGACATCGGTCAGCTCCTGGGTGGCGTCCCCACGGCCGGGGGTGAAGGGGACCTCCACCTCGACGCCCGCGGCCCGCGCGGCCCGCTCGACACCGACGTTGCCGGCCAGGACGACCAGGTCGGCGAAGGACACGTTGGTGTCCAAGCCTTCGAGGACCGCGATCACCTGGGCCAGGTCGGCCGGATCGTTGGCCGCCCAGCTGCGCTGGGGCTCCAACCGGATGCGCCCGCCATTGGCGCCACCGCGCATGTCGCTGCTGCGGTAGCTGCTGGCGGCCGCCCACGCGGTCTTCACCAACTGGCTCACAGTCAGGCCCGAAGCCTCGATCGCGGCCTTCGCGGCGGCGATGTCGCTGGCCGAGGTGCCCTTGTCGTTGGCCGGGATCGGGTCCTGCCACAGCAGGGTCTCCTGCGGCACCTCGGGGCCGAGGTAGCGCGAGACAGGTCCCATGTCACGGTGTGTGAGCTTGAACCACGCCCGTGCGAACGCGTCCGCGAACTCGTCGGGGTGCTCCAGCCAGCGACGCGAGATCTTCTCGTACGCCGGGTCCATGCGCATCGCCATGTCGGCGGTCGTCATCATCGGCGCGTGCCGCTTGGAGGGGTCCTGGGCGTCGGGGACATCGCTGGCGCCAGCGCCGTTAGCCGGACGCCACTGCTGGGCACCGGCCGGGCTCTTGGTCAACTCCCAGTCGTACTTGAAGAGCGTCTCGAAGAACGTGTTGTCCCACTGCGTCGGCGTGGGCGTCCAGGCGCCCTCGAGGCCGGAGGTGATCGCGTCGGTGCCACCACCGGAGCCGAAGGACTGCTTCCAACCCAGCCCCTGCATCTCCATGGGGGCCGCTTCCGGCTCCGGCCCGACGTACTTGCTCGGGTCGGCGGCACCGTGGCCCTTGCCGAAGGTGTGGCCGCCGGCAGTGAGAGCCACGGTCTCCTCGTCGTTCATCGCCATACGCCCGAAGGTGTCGCGGATGTCGCGACCCGACGCCAGTGGGTCGGCGTTGCCGTTGGGTCCCTCGGGGTTGACGTAGATCAGACCCATCTGCACCGCGGCCAGCGGGTTGTCCAGGTCGCGTTCCCCGGTGTAGCGCTGATCCCCGAGCCACTCGGTCTCGGGACCCCAGTAGACGTCCTCGTCGGGCTCCCACGCGTCCACCCGGCCGCCAGCGAAACCGAAGGTCTCAAAGCCCATCGACTCCAACGCCACATTGCCGGTCAGGATCATCAGGTCGGCCCAGGACAGGGCCTTGCCGTACTTCTTCTTCACCGGCCACAAGAGGCGCCGAGCCTTGTCGAGGTTTCCGTTGTCGGGCCAGGAGTTCAGTGGGGCGAAGCGCTGCTGACCGGTGCCGCCGCCGCCGCGGCCGTCCTGGACGCGGTAGGTGCCGGCGGCGTGCCACGCCATGCGGATCATCATCGGGCCGTAGTGGCCGTAGTCGGCAGGCCACCAGTCCTGGGAGGTGGTCAGTACGGCCTCGATGTCGGCCTTGACGGCCGCGAGGTCGAGCGCGCTGAACGCAGCGGCGTAGTCGAAGTCGCCGCCCAGAGGGTTGGTCACGTCCGGGTTCTTGGCAAGGATCTTGAGGTTGAGCCGCTCGGGCCACCAGTCGCGGTTGGCGTCGCCCTGGGTCGGGTGCTTCCCATGGACCACCGGGCATCCGCCGCTCTCGCCTGGACCAGGCTCGTTCATCTCTTTGACTTCGGCGTCGTCGTTGACCGACATCTGGGTTTCCTCTCCTTGGTGGGTGCTGCTGGATAGGTGGTTCACGAGGTGGTGGAGGTAGTGCTGGTGGAGCAGTCGGGGCAGATGCCCCAGTAGTTGACCTCGGCCTCGTGCACGACGAAGGCCAGGTCATCAGCTGCGGTCAGGCACGGGGCCTCACCCACAGCGCAGTCGACATCCTCAATCACGCCGCATTGGCGGCAGACGAGGTGGTGGTGGTTGTCCCCGACCCGGAGCTCGTAACGGGCCACGGAGCCGGAGGGCTGAATCCGGCGTACGACGCCGGCCTCGGTGAGCGTGGCGAGGTTGTCATAGACCGCCTGATGGGACACCGCGGGTAACTGCTGTCGGACCAGACCGATCAGCGTGGTGGTGTCGGAATGCGGGGCCGCCTCGAGCGCCTCCACAAGCACCCGGCGCGGCTTGGTCAGGCGCAGCCCGGCCGTGCGTAGCAGGGTCTCGGGATGGTGGGGCATACCTCGACCATGGCCCCGAAACTTGAATCTGTCAAGATTACTGAC
>CALMLL010000164.1 GCA_937868075.1 uncultured Marmoricola sp.
GCCACGGGTGCCGCCGGGTCGAGGCGTACGTCGGCGAACGGGGAATCCTCACGCAGGTCGAAGGAGTCCATCCCACTGGGCTCGGCGCCGGCAGGTTCGATGGCCACCTCGTGGAGGACTTCAGGCTCGTCGGCCACAGGCTCGGCCCTGGCCTCCATGAGGGACGCACCCTCAGCCTCGAAGGGCGCCTCGTCGACGGCGACCGCAGCATCAACGTCGGCCGGCTCGGCCGAGCTGGGTTCTTCGAGGTCTTCCACCGGCTCGGCCTCGACGATGGGCACCGCGCTCAACCCAGCCGGTGCTGCCGGAACCTCGGGAGCTTCGGCCTGACCCCAGGCCGGGAACGCTCCCACGATCACCTGACCGCCCGTGCTGGTCTCCTCAGCCGGGGTGGGGGCCTCCGCGCCGGCGAGGTCAGGGCTGGGTAGTTCGGTCACCGGAGCCGCAGCAGTGCTGGGCAACTCCCAGTCGTCCTCGATCCGCCAGTCATAGGCCGCAGTGGCGTCTGGGTCTTCGGGCGTCGCCGCGCTCCCGTGCGGTTCGGGGATCTGGGGGGTGGCGTGCTCGCCGATGGGGTCGCTGACGTCATAGGCCGGAGCGGACTCGCCGAAGAGAGCGAACTGTTCGGGATCCGGCTCGGCGGGCGGCTCCTCCGGCGCGGGCTGGGCGGCCTCAGGCAGGTCACCGAAGAGAAGGTCGACGGGCGAGGACGCGGCCGGCCGGTCCCACCAGCCACCATCAGCCTCGGCCGGTTCGGCCGGGGTGTCTTCGGGCAGGAAGTCCGCTTCGGGGAGATCCTCCTCAAGGGAGTCCATGGCCTCGGGGTCGATCGGGAAGTCGTCGTCGATCGGAGGCAGGTCCCAGGAAGAACTCGAAGGCCACAAGTCGTCGCCGGCAGGGACCGGCTCGTGGCCCGGTTCCTCCTCGGGCCACCACGACTCGGGGGTCGGCGCGCGGTGGGAGCCGGGGCGAGACGCCTCGGGCAGGTCGGGGGTCGCGTCGCCGTGGTCGGTGGGTTGATCAGCCACTGTGGATCCTCCTGATGGCCTGGGGCGGTGGTCATGCCATCGCCATAACTGCCTGCCCGCTACATCATCACTGACACACCGCGGCTCGACATATCATCACCGACTCGCGACGACAGCGCATCTTCGCCAAGCCACTTCAGCATTGTTCACCTTCTGGTCGCCTGTTGAGGGTGGCCGCAGATAGCCAGGATGTTGGTATGGTGGCGGTGCATCAGTTGCACTTCCAGCGGAATACACGCTCGTTGGGGTTTGTGAGCCAACGGCGTTCTCTTTGCATCGCGAGGCGGGACGGCGTAGCACCGCAACTGATGTAGGTCCGACCGAAGTGGTCGGCCCTCGCCCCGATACAAGGAGTATGACGAGCATGGCTCAGGGCACTGTTAAGTGGTTCAACGCGGAAAAGGGTTTCGGCTTCATCGCGCAGGAGAACGGCGGCGACGACGTCTTCGTTCACTACTCGGCGATCCAGACTCAGGGCTACAAGTCCCTCGATGAGAACCAGAAGGTCGAGTTCGACGTCACCCAGGGTCCCAAGGGCCCGCAGGCGGAGAACGTTCGCCCGCTCTGACACACAGTCGAAATCGTCAGGCCTCGCTCGTCATGAGCGGGGCCTGACGGTCTTTTCGTCCGAGCGCGGTGACGGCCGGGTGGCGCCGGGTTCAGACGACGGCGTACCCGGCTTCTTCCACGGCCGCTCGGACCGCGTCGTCGGTCACGTCCGTGCCCACGACGACGACTCGACCGGACTCGACGTCGACGTCGACGCTCTCGACTCCGGTGATCGCGCTGATCTCGGTGGTCACCGCCTGGGCACAGTGTCCGCAGGTCATCCCGGTGACGTCATAGGTGTTGGTTGCCATGCCCCGACGGTACTCGTCGGTTGGGTGAGGTCCAGACCTGTTCACCCCCTAGCATGGTTCCCGTTCACCTTGTGACCTTCTGGAGTGCCCGTGGCTTTCCGTTTCAAGCCGATCGACAGCACCTTCTTCGACTTGCTTTCGGCCAGTGCGGCCAAGTTGGTCGAAGGTTCCGTGCTGCTCGGACAGGTGTTCGGCGAGGGCGCCGACAGGGGGGCCCTCGCCAGCCAGATGTCAGAACTCGAGCGGGCCTGCGACGACACCACCCATGCGATCATCCGGCGGGTCAACGGGGCCTTCGTGACGCCTTTGGACCGGGAGGACATCTACGCCCTGGCCTCGGCTCTCGACGACGTGATGGACAACATGGAGAAGGCCGTCGACCTGATCGTGCTGTACGCCGTCGGAGAACTCCCCTATCAGTTCGCCGACCTCGCCGACGTCGTGGGTCGCTGCGCCGAGATCACCGCCGAAGCCATGCCGCGTCTGCGCAGTCTGCGCGACCTCCAGGGCTACTGGGTGGAGATCAACCGCCTCGAGAACGCCGGCGACCAGTCCTACCGCGCGATCATGGCCGATCTCTTCGGTGGCTCTCATGCGGCTTTGGACGTCATGAAGTTCAAGGACATCGCCGCCGCCCTGGAGCAGGCCATCAACTCCTTCGAGACGGTCGCCAAGATCGTCGAGCAGATCTACGTCAAGGAGTCGTGAGTGCTGCTCACGATCGTGATCGTGGTGGTGGCGGTCGCGCTGATCTTCGATTACACCAACGGCTTCCACGACGCCGCCAACGCCATCGCGACCTCGGTGTCGACGCGAGCGCTCACCCCGCACGTGGCGCTGATCCTCGCCGCGGTGATGAACTTCGCCGGCGCCTTCCTCGGCAGCCAGGTGGCGACCACGGTCTCGGAGACGATCAACCCCGGTGTGGGCACCCGGGCCCTGTTGATCGTGCTGGCCGGTCTGGTGGGCGCGATCATCTGGAATGTCATTACCTGGTATTTCGGGATGCCCTCGTCGTCCTCGCACGCGCTGATCGGCGGGTTGGTGGGCGCGGCTCTGGCCGCCCAACGTGACGTCCACTGGCAGGTGATCCTCACCAAAGTGTTGATCCCGATGGTGCTCTCCCCGGTGGCCGGTTTCGTGCTCGCCTTCGCGGTCATGGTCGCGATCATGTGGATGTTCCGCCGCGCCGAACTCCAGCGCACCCAGTCCGGCTTCCGACTCATGCAGACCGTCTCGGGTGCCGCCCTCGCGCTCGGGCACGGCCTCCAGGACGCGCAGAAGACGATGGGCGTGATCGTGCTGACGCTCGTGGCCGGCGGCTTCCAGCAGGACACCAGCACGCTGCCGATCTGGGTGGTCGCGGCCGCCGGGGCAGCGATCGCTTTGGGCACCTATTCGGGTGGTTGGCGCATCATGCGCACCCTGGGCCAGCGGATCATCCACCTCACTCCGGCGCGCGGTTTCGCCGCCGAGGCGACCGCGACGCTGGTGCTCTATGCGATGGCCTTGGGGGCCGGCGCACCGGTGTCCACGACTCACACGATCACCGCCGCGATCGTGGGTTCGGGTGCGACCAAACGGATCAGCGCGGTCCGGTGGGGTGTGGCCCGCCAGATCGTCCTGGCGTGGGTGCTGACCTTCCCGGCGTCGGCGTTGATGGCCGCGGCGGCGTACGTCGTCAGCGGGTGGATCGCCGGGCTGTAGCTCTCACCTGGGGCTCAGCCGAAGCGCCCCGAGATGTAGTCCTCGGTGCGCGAGTCGTCGGGTGCGCTGAAGATCTTCTTCGTGGCGTTGTACTCCACCAGAAGTCCGGTTCGGTTGCCGGTGGTTTCGTCGGCGCGAGCGGTGAAGAAGGCAGTGCGGTCGGACACCCGCGCCGCCTGCTGCATGTTGTGGGTCACGATGATGATCGTGTAGTCGTCTCGCAACGTGAGCATGAGGTCCTCGATCTTTGATGTGGCGATCGGGTCCAGGGCCGAACAGGGCTCGTCCATCAAGATCACGTCGGGCTCGGTGGCGATGGTGCGGGCGATGCACAGACGCTGCTGCTGACCACCGGACAGGCCGAAAGCCGACTGCTTCAGCTTGTCCTTCACCTCATCCCACAGCGCAGCGTCGCGCAGGGCTTTCTCGACATGGTCGTCGAGGTTGTCGATCTTCATTCCGGTGACGCGGGGGCCGTAGGCGATGTTGTCGTAGATCGACTTCGGGAACGGGTTGGGCTTTTGGAAGACCATGCCGATGTGGCGGCGTACCTCGATCGGGTCGATCTTCTTCCCGTAGATGTTGACGTCGTGATAGGTGACCTTGCCCTCCACTCGGCAGCCGGTCACCAGGTCGTTCATGCGGTTGAGACAACGCAACACCGTCGACTTGCCACACCCGGACGGGCCGATGAGCGCGGTGATCTCGTGCTTGCCGAACTCCAGTGTGACGTCGTGGACGGCGTGGAAGTCGCCGTAGAAGACGTTGAGTTCTTCTGTCCTCATGACCGGGAACTCGGGGCGCTCGGGAAGGGGAGTGTGGTGGCTCGCGGTGGCGGTGGTGTCGTGGTTCATCGTGGTTTCCGAACTCCGGGGTGGGATGGCGCGTGCAGGTGAGAGGTCGCGGTGACTGGTATCGCTGTGCATCGGACTACCACTCCTTGGTGAAGCGATTACGGATCACGATGGCGGCGGCATTGAGCCCGAGGACCAACACCAGCAGCAGGACGATGGCGGCCGCTGCAGCCTGCTTGTAGGCGTCTTGGGACTGGGAGGTCATGAAGAAGATCTGCATCGGGAGCGCGGTGATCGCGCTCAATGGCCCCGTGGGGTCGAAACGCACGGCGAGTGGGATGCCCAGCATCAGCAGCGGTGCGGCCTCACCGATGGCACGCGAGAGCCCCAGGATGGTGCCCGTGGCGATGCCCGGGATCGCGGCCGGGAGGGTCTGCTTCCAGGTCGTTTGCCACAGCGTGGCCCCCAGCGCCAGTGACCCCAGCCGGATCTCGCGAGGCACCGCGCGCACGGCCTCTCGGGTGGTGATGATGATGACCGGGAGTACCAGCAGTGCCAGAGCGATGGCGCCTCCGAGAACGATGCCCTTCTGCTTGAAGCTCAGCAACGCCATGACGCCCACTGCCAAGAGGCCGTAAACCACCGAGGGTACGGCGGCGAGATTCTGCAGGTTGATCTCGATCAGTCGGTTGTACCACTTGGATCGATCCGCGAACTCCTCGAGATGAAGCGCGGCCGCGATGCCGAGCGGCACTGCGAGCATGGCCGTGGCCACCATCAGCCACAGGGTCCCCAGGATGCCGGCCCTGAACCCGGTACGTCCGGGGAACAAGGTGCTGTCGTACCGCATGACCAGCGCGCTGTCGAAGCGGGGAGCGCCGGTAATCACGGTGTCGACGATCAGGACGAAGAGAACCATCACCCCGAAGAACAGTGAGAACCAGAGTGCGCCCACGAAGACCAGGGAGGCGGGGGTGCGGTCACGGTTGTGCCCCGTGGCCAGAGAACGCTTGATCTGTTTCTTCTCGCTCAGCGTTGCAGTGGCGCTCATGTCAGT
>CALMLL010000165.1 GCA_937868075.1 uncultured Marmoricola sp.
GCTACTGGAAGGTGACCAGCCGCACCTTGGGACGGATCCGGAGCACGTCGGCGGGCTTTTGGCGCGGGCGATCCTCGTCGTAGAAGAGCTTGTAGCCCATCGTGAACTGACCTGGCCGAGCCACCCGGTGGTACGTCGCCAGCTTGGCCCGAGGCGGACCGAAACCGTCGATGTGCTGGACCATCGCCAAGCCCGGCCGCGGCTTCACGGCATGGATGCGTCGAATCATCGACGGCTTGAACTGGTGGAGCATGAAGACCTTCTCGGGCAGCCGCTCACGGCGTACCAACGCAGCCAGCCAGGCACTGGTGCGGTTGATCTCCCGGGCATCGACCGAGCCGACGACACGGGCGGGGATCTGGTGCTTTCGCATACGCCACTCCGGGTCGAGTGCTATCCCCACCCAGGGGTCCTTGAGGGCCCACTCCCATCGCTTGGCGACGGTGAGGAAGTCACTGCGCCCGGGCTGGAGATCCAAGATCACCAGGGCGCCATGACGATGAGCGGCGCGGATGTATTGGCGCACGTAGCGCTTGGGGATGTCATGGCTGTAGTCGCGGCCCCGACCGGGTCGAGCGTCGACCACGGTGACGATGAGTTCGTAGACCGGTTGAACCTTGCGGTCCTTGGTCGCGAACGGTCTGCCCGCGCGCCGCAGGCGAGCGGTCATCGCGTCAGGCGTTGACTCACCGAGCACGCCCAGACGGGTGCTTTGTGGGGAGCCGTAGTAGGCCACCAGGAAGTGGCCATCGAAGACCTTGGATCGTCCCCCTGGTAGGGCACGAGGTGGCCCAGAAGAGTCCGCCGGGGTCGGTCGAGGGCTCGCATTCGGCGGCCGGTCCGGATGGGGGCGGGGCGTGCTCAGGTTCGCCAGCAGTGCGCCAAACAGGAGGAACGCGAGGAGTGTCGGCACCCGTCTACGCGCGCGTGACGACGATCTCCTGGACATCGCGGAAGTCTCCCACAACCGGCCCCTGGCGCTCTGCGTCATTGGGTTCTCGCCACACACGTGAGAGTTGTCCACAACAACTCGCAACTTCACGGAAACTGTGGGTGGCCGCGGGTGGAATTGCTCCTATGAACAGCCGGTCGCCTCAGCCGCAGACGGCGCCGTGAGCCGCCGACTGCACCACCTTGGCGTACTTGCCCAGCACGCCGCGGGTGTACTTCGGCGGGTTGGGGGTCCACCCGTTGGCGCGCTCGACCATTTCCGCGGCCGACACGGCCACGTCAAGGCTGCGACCAGCCACATTCAACGTGATCTGGTCCCCGTCACGCACGAAGGCGATCGGTCCGGCATCGACGGCCTCGGGGGCGATGTGGCCCACGCACAGGCCCGTCGTACCTCCAGAGAAGCGGCCGTCGGTGATCAGCAGGACATCCTTGCCCAGCCCGGCACCCTTGATCGCGCCGGTGATCGCCAGCATCTCCCGCATGCCCGGCCCACCCTTGGGTCCCTCGTAGCGGATGACCACGACGTCTCCGGACTTGATGGCTCCCTCAGCCAGGGCGTCGAGGGCGGCGCGCTCGCCGTCGAAGACACGGGCGGTCCCAGTGAAGGTGGAGTCGTCGAAACCGGCGCTCTTGACCACCGCGCCCTCGGGGGCCAGCGACCCATGCAGGATCGTGATCCCGCCGGTGGCGTGGATCGGTTTGTCGAAGTTGCGCAGCACGTCACCATCGAGGTGCTGGGGGTTGAGCGCCTCGAGGTTCTCCCGCATGGTCTTGCCGGTCACGGTCAGGCAGTCGCCGTTGAGAAGGCCAGCATCCAGCAGGGCCTTCATCACCACCGGGATGCCGCCGATCTTGTCGACGTCGTTCATCACGAAGCGGCCGAACGGCTTGAGGTCACCGATGTGCGGGACCTTCTCCCCGATCCGGTTGAAGTCCTCGAGCTTGAGATCGACCTCGGCCTCACGAGCGATCGCAAGCAGGTGGAGCACCGCGTTCGTGGACCCCCCGAGGGCCATGACCACAGCGATGGCGTTCTCAAAGGCCGGTTTGGTCATGATCTGGCGGGCGGTGATGCCCTGGCGAAGCATCTCCACCACCGCCTCGCCGGAGCGGTGGGCGAACCCGTCACGACGGCGGTCGACCGCCGGGGGTGCTGCCGAGCCGGGCAATGACATTCCCAGCGCCTCGGCGACCGAAGCCATGGTGTTGGCGGTGTACATCCCGCCGCAGGCACCCTCGCCGGGGCAGATGGCTCGCTCGATGCGGCCGACTTCCTCCTCGGTGATCCGACCGGCCAGACATGCTCCGACGGCTTCGAAGGCGTCGATGATGGTCACGTCGTTGCCGTCAACCTGGCCGGGCATGATGCTGCCGGCGTACAAGAAGACCGAGGCCAGATCGAGGCGAGCGGCGGCCATCAACATTCCGGGCAGTGACTTGTCGCAGCCAGCAAGCAGCACCGAGCCGTCGAGACGTTCGGCCATCATCACCGTCTCCACCGAGTCGGCGATGACCTCGCGGCTCACCAGGGAGAAGTGCATGCCCTCGTGGCCCATCGAAATGCCATCGGAGACCGAGATGGTGCCGAACTCAAGCGGATAGCCACCGGCGGCGTGCACACCGTTCTTGACGGCCTTGGCCAGGCGGTCGAGCGACAGGTTGCATGGAGTGATCTCGTTCCAACTGGAGGCCACGCCGATCTGCGGCTTGACCCAGTCGTCATCGCCCATGCCGACGGCACGGAGCATGCCTCGGGCCGCCGCCTTCTCCAGTCCGTCGGTGACGTCGCGCGAACGAGGCTTGATATCGGGTGTGTCGCTCATGGACGCGAGCCTATTCCGCCTCCCGACAAGCCCGGGGAGGGTGTCCGGCAAAGAGCCTGGAAACGCCCGATTCGGATCGGGTGCGCCCAGAGTGGGAGCCGATATAGATGGGGCCGTGCGCGTTGAACGGGGGACGTTTCGTCGCGGCCTGACGTGGCTGCGCGCGCGCAGGCGTGTTCGCCGCCACTTCCACGAGCGTGTCGGAAGGCGGCCACGGATCCTTCGGCCGGTCTCCCATGTCGATCACCTCCAGTGGTACAAGTTCTGCTATCGCGATGCCCGGATGCCCTCTCTTGTCGACAAGATCGCCGCGAAGGATTACATCGCCGACACACTCGGCCCGGAGTGGGTGATCCCGACTCTCTGGAGTGGTTCGCGGTTGCCGCAGGAGTTGCCGTGGCCGGCGCCGTACGTTGTGAAGGCCAACCACGGCTGCGGCTGGAACATCTTCATCACCGACTCCGCCACGGTCGATGTGGCCACGTTGCAGAGGCGTTGCCAGCGCTGGCTGGGCCGGACATACGGCCGTTGGTGGGGGGAATGGGTGTACTCCCAGATCACGCCCCGGCTCCTCGTCGAGCCCATGCTGCATGTCAACGGGTTGCCCCCGCTCGATTACAAGGTGTGGGTGTTCCATGGCCACGCGGTCAACATCCAAGTCCACGACCCGGCCTCCAACCGGGACCGGCGAGCCACCGATTTCGACCCTTCCTGGCGCCGACAACCATTCGCCGGCATGGCCCTGAAACCCCACACCGATGATCCGCCGCGGCCGGCTCGCTTGGCGGCGATGATCGAAGCCGCCGAAAAGCTCGGCCGCGGCTTCCCCTTCATGCGAGTGGACTTCTATGAGGTCGACGGCACGCCGCTGGTCGGGGAGTTGACCTTCTATCCCACCAGTGGATTCAGCCCGCGGGTGCCCCTGGAGTACGACGACGCCTTCGGCCGGCTCTGGCGCCTGCCCGATGGGCGTCTCCCCTGGCCCAAAGCGATGCGTCGGCTCACACCCGAGCAGCCCTGATCGTCATCACGTCGGGAAGATTTGCGATCGCGCACGACCAGTGCTCCCCGCCGTCGGCGGAAGCCCACACCGACCCGTTGCGGGCGCCGAAATAGAGCCCGGTCTCGTCGTGGTCGTCGGCCGACATGGCATCGCGCATGACGCCGACGTAGAAGTTCTTCGGCAGCCCGTTGTCGAGGGCCTGCCAGGACTTCCCGCCGTCGCGCGAACGCCACACCGCGGCGGCGCCGTCGACTGGATGCCGCTCCCCCGACCCACCGATCGGGAACACGAACACCGTCTCCGGCTCATGGGGGTGTACGACGACCGGGAACCCGAAGTTCGCCGGCAACCCCGCCTCGATCGACTGCCAGGTCTCGGCTTCATCGTCACTGCGGTAGACCCCGCCGTGGTTCTGCAAGAAGAGCGTCTCAGGGGCGCTGGGATGGCGGTGGATCTTGTGCACGCACTGACCGAACTCGGGGTACTGCTGACCCTCGGGCATGAACTCGGCCTGGATCCCGGTGTTGCGCGGACGCCAGGTCTGCCCTCCGTCGCGGGTCTGGTAGCACCCGCCAGAGGAGATCGCCGCCGTGATGGAGAAGGGGTCAGTGGGGTGGGGAAGGATCGTGTGGAAGGCCTGCCCGCCGTAGCCGGCTCCCCACTGGGGCCGATGGGGGTGGTTCCACAAGCCCTCGACCAGCGAGAACGAGGCCGCGTTGTCGGTGGAATGGAAGATCGCTCCAGGTTCGGTTCCGGCCCACACCTCGTTGTCGGCGATGCCGGGGGTCAACTGCCAGACCCTTTCGACCGAGGCGTCGGTGCCTTCGGGGAAGGCAATGGCGGTTTCGGACCAGGTCTGCCCGCCGTCCTCGGAGATCTGCACCAGCGGCCCGGTCCAGGTCATCGAGGTGCCGGCCAGGAGCCGCTCGCGGCCACCTCGAGTGTCGATCATGACCGAGTAGACCTCGTGGAGGTCGAAATGTGGTCCGGTCCAGTGCCACTCTCGCCGTTGGTCGTCGGCGCGGCCGATCCAGAGTCCTTTGCGCGTTCCAACCATCACGACGGTGCCCATGGCGATCCCCTTGCAGCTCTGGATGAGTCCGTCCAGGAACACTAGCGCCGAGGGGGGACGATTCGCCGACGACCGAGGTGGAGGTCAGATCTTCGTGGCCCTCACGAAGGCACTGGCAAACGCACCCTCCAAGGCATCCACGACGTCGGCCACACCCATGCCGG
>CALMLL010000166.1 GCA_937868075.1 uncultured Marmoricola sp.
CCTGGGAAGGGCACTCCGGAGATGCTGACGTCGGCCTTGCCAAGATTTGACCTTCCCCAGAAAGTTGACGTGTTGGGCGCTAGGGTGTGGCTGTGACGTCGAGCCCGGGCCCGGTGATGTGGAGGCTGGGCCGCTCGCTGCCTGAGGGTGACGTGTCCGCTCGGGTCGAGGTGGGGCGCGTGGCGCTGGCACAGTCCCTGGTGGCGCGGGAACGGTCCCTCGGTCTTCTGCCAGGTCAGCCGTTCCTATTGCGCCCGGACGGGGAACCCGATGTCGATGTGCTGGCCTTCTTCGCGTCGTCGAGTTTCAAACTGCTGAGCGACCAGACTCGCCTGTCGTACGCGAAAGACCTTCGCCTGTTCTTCAGCTTCCTTGAGTCTCAGTCCAAGCCGTGGCGCACGAGCACCCAGGCGGACCTGCTGGATTTCGAGCACTGGCGTAGGCGCGATCCGGCCAACCCGCACCGGGTCTCCGGGGCGAAGTTCAGCCGCGAGCTCGCGGCGTGCAAGAAGTTCTTTGACTGGCAGCGCCGGCGAGGGACCCTGAACGTTGCTCTCGCAGGTGTGCACGCAGGTTCGCGCCACGAACCTGATGGCCCCTCGCTGCGGCCGCGGGATACCCGGACGACACGGGTGAAATGGTTGACCCCGCGAGCGTTCCAGCAGTGGCGTGACGTCGGGCTGGCCGGCCACAGGCTGGATGGTTCGAGCGACCCGTCGTGGCGCGGCCGGAACGACGGTCGCAACCTGGCCTTCGCGGACCTGCTGTGGTCAAGCGGCCTCCGGCTGCGGGAGGCAGGGACCCTGCTGCTCTGTGAGCTTCCCGAACACGACGCGAACGCCAGGTACTTGCGCGCCACTCTCGGCGACGCCGTCGCGAAGGGACGGGGCCGAGACTTCTGGATGTCCTCCGATGCCCGACGTGGACTGGAGGCCTACGCCGTGTCCACCAGGGCAGCGGCGGTGTCCCGCGCCCGACGTGAAGGCCGCTATGAGGACGTCCGGGACCCGCTACTCGTCGTGGGCCGCGACCGGTCTCGCCTCCAGGTCCGCGATACCGCGGTCGGCCAGGTCAGGACGGTCACGTTGGGTCAGCTCGACGCGCGCGACCGTGCACGCCTGTTCATCGAGGGAGCAAACGGACCGGAGCCGGCGACGCTCTTCCTCGGCGAGTCCGGGCTGCCCATACGGTACGAGTCGTGGGAGGCCGTCTTCACCGAGGCGAGTCGCCGCTGCGCACGACTGAGCGTGCCGGTCTCGTGCTACCCCCACATGCTCCGCCACTCCTTCGCACTGCGCATGCTCATCACCTTGCTGCACGCGTTCGACCGGCGGATGGGCCTGACCCCGGAGGAACGGCGCGACTACCGCATGCTGTTCGGCGACCCCTGGACCCTCGTACAGACCCTCTTGGGACACGCCAACCCCCAAACCACCCGCGACATCTACCTGGAACCGGTCAGCGGTCTCCAGGTAGACCTGTTCCTCAACGCCGAGCAGTTCGGCGACAGCGACACCGACTTCACCGACTTCGTCCAGCGCCATCTCGCGGCCACCGGCCTGGTCAACACCGGCGGTGAGGACCGGTGACTCCGACGGCGATGCCGACGGCCGGGTACCAACGCCCGAACCGTCTCGATGCCAGCGGCCTGGTGGCGTCGGTCATCGGCACCGACGCGGTCGAGGCCGGACCGTTCGACTTCACTGCCGCACCCGCCCACGGAGAGGTCCGCGCGGAACTCATCCGGGCGTTCGTCGCGGCGACCGACCCTGATGGCCGGTGGCGGTCTCCCGCTTCGATGGGCACGGCGTACCGGACCGCGCTGGCGTTCCTGCGCAGCCTCGACCGGCTCGGTATTGCGATCACCAGCCTGGCGCAGTTCGGACCCGAAGCCTGGTGGGTCTGGAGGGCTGATCGAGAGTCGTCCAACCGGTGGCCCGGGCAGGTCAACGTCATGCGGGTCCTGCTGAAGGACACTCCCGAGGTCGGTCCGCTGACCCGGCGCGCGCTGTCCCAGCGAACTCACAAGCCACGCAAGCGGCTGTACGAGTCGTACACAGTGGCCGAGTTCGATGCGATCCGGCGCCGCGCCGCCGAGCTGACGCGAGCCACCGAGGCCCGGATCTCCGCGAACACGACCGTGCTGCAGGCTCACCGCTCCGGCCAACGGAGCAGCTCGGAACCGACGGTCACGATCGGCGACCGATCCTGGACCCGAGGCGCTCTGCTGGAACGACTCCAAACCGAGGGGCGGCTGAACTTCGGGCGACCCCACGCCCAGCGAACCGCCCGGGAGGTGGCCGCACTGTTGGGAACAGGTCACCTGCACCCGACCTACGCCCTGTTCCCGACCCGCACCGAACTCCTGTCCGCCATGGCGTTACTGGTGTGTGACCGCGGCTACAACCTGTCGACGCTGCAGTCGATGACCGTGCCCGACCTGGCATCCGGCAGCGACCGCGGCACCCACGATGACCCGGTGCTCGTCGCGCACCTGGACAAACCACGGCGCGGTCACCACCGGTACTTCAGCAACTCCTTCACCGGTCCCCAAGCACGGACCCTGCGCCGAGTAGTCACCATCACCGCACCCGCACGAGAGTGCCTGACGGGGCTCGGCCACCCGACCTCGCGACTGCTGATCGCGGGCACGAGCAGCGGGGTCACCGGCCACCCGACCCGCATCTTTGTCACCGACGAGTTCACCAACGGCGGCTCCGTGCGCCGCTGGGACCAGGTCGCCAACCTCACCACCGACCAGGGCGAGTTGCTGCACCTGCACTTCAACCGGCTCCGGCTCTCCGAACAGGTCATCAACCGCAAGTCCAGCCAGAACAGCGACAACGTCAGCGAGGACGTCTACCGGCGTCCGGACGCCCTGACCGCGCACCTGCTCCAGGACGTCATCCTCGACGGGCAGGCCGACGCGGTCGCCCACGCCGAGCAGACACTGCAGATCCGGTACACCAAAGACCTCGCGGACCTGCACCTGCCGGACTCGACGACGAAGTCTGTGGCGGACGGCGCCCTGGACACCGCGGTCGGGGCATGCCTGGACTTCACCCACAGCCCGTTCACCCCCGACGGGCAGGCCTGTACCGCCTCGTTCCTGATGTGCCTGGCGTGCCCCAACGCGGTCGCCACACCGACCCACCTGCCCCGCCTCCTCGCCCTGCTCGATGCCCTGGACAACCTCGCCTCGGTCAACCCGTCCCGCTTCGAGCAGCTCTACCGGGGCCACCACCAGCGGCTCAAGCACCTCCTTTCCTCGAGTACGACCGAAGCTGACCGGGACGCCGCCCGCCGCGCGACCAACGACACCGACCGTGCCCTGGTCGAGCGGCTGCTGCGACGGGACCTGGACGCATGAGTGCCTCCGCATCGTCACCATGGCGCCGCCACGAACCGGCCGCCCTGGCTGAACCGCGGCTGCCACACCCGGACACGCCGGTGGTGCCCGGTGTGTCCTGCTTTGAGGACGACGTCTGGGACCTGTCCGTGCTGTGTCCGCGACCGACCACTCGTTGGATCCGGCTGCACTTCAACCACTGCCCCGATGCCTTGCGCGCCGATCTGAGGCACTTCTTCTACCTGCTGCTGACGATTGACACCCCGCTGGAGCAGCTCGACCGGCCAGCCAGTGCCCGCAAACGTCTCGCGCCCTCCACCCTGAAGACCCTGTTCGAGGACCTCAAACCGTTCTTTAGCTGGTTCGAGGCCCGTGGCCTGAGCACCCTGTCCGAGCTGACCGAGCCGGACCTGCACGAGTACGCCGGCCACGTCGTCGCCGCGCCGGTAGGTCAGAACCCCAGGACCCGGCGCCTGTTCGCCCTGTCCCGGCTCTGGCTGATGGCCCCTTACATGCGCCCAGCTGCCCGGCTGCGACAACCGTTCTGGGAACGCGACGGCATCGAGCAGGTCGTCGGCAAGAGCGAATGGACCGCTGAGAACAAGTCCGCGCCGATCCACCCGGTCACCATGTCCGCCCTGCTGGTCTGGTGCCTGCGCCTCGTCGAGGACGCGCAGCACCTGCTGCCGCTGCTGCGCCTCGCCCCGGACCCGGCCGACAGCGAAGGACCCGACGAGGCATCGGCGATGTCACCGGCTGGGGTCTGGACCGGTGAGGTCACCCCCCACGACGTCGACTCGTTGCGCCGGGTGGTCACCACCGCCTGCCTGATCACCGTCGCCTACCTGGCCGGGATGCGCGCTGACGAGGTCCTCGGTCTGCGCCGCGGTTGTTGCACCCCGGCAGTCGATGGCACCGGGTCCGCCGGGGCATATGAGGTCCGTGGCCGGACCTACAAGTCAGCCGTCGCTAACGGCCGTAGCATCCCTGCCGGCGTCGAGAGGGACGTGCCCTGGGTGGCTATCAAGCCGGTGGCCGACGCGATCTCCGTCATGGAGGCCCTGCACGAGGGCGACCTGCTGTTCAGCGACAGCCTGTTCAAGGCGCGGATGACCGATGCGGACCTCGACGTTGGCGGTCCATCCTCGCGCCGCGTCAGCGAGGCCATCAGGTGCCTGACCGCGTGGTGCAACGGCCGCGCGATCGAGCTTGACCGTACTGGCGAGGTGATCCCGGCCGACCCCGACGGACACGTCAACCTGCGCCGGCTGCGGCGCACCCTGGCCTGGTTCATCTACCGCAGGCCTCGTGGCCGTGTCGCCCTGGGCGTCCAGTACGGTCACCTGCACGCGGCCACCACTGACGGGTACGGCGGCCGTGTCTCGGCTGGGCTGCGTGACCTGTTCCCGATGGAGGAAGCCTTCGCCGTCAGCGACACCCTCCACCAGGCTGCCGAGGGTCTGCAGGCCAGCCCGACGGTCAGCGGCCCCGCCGCTGCGCGCTACCGCGCCGCCGTCACCGAGCACCAGCAGCGCTACCAGGGGATGGCCTTGACCGCCAAGCAGGCGGCCGCGCTCATGTCCAACCCGGACCTGAGGGTCCACGACGCCGCCGGGCAGACCCTCGCCTGCGTCTTCGACGCACGCAAAGCCCTGTGCCGCAAAGGAACCAGCCCAACCACGGCAGCAGCCACACCAGATCTGACCGCGTGCGAGGACCGGTGCACCAACATCGCCCGCACCGACCGGCACATCACCGCCGTCGAAGACGACATCGCCGCGCTGCTGGCCGAACTCACCGCGCCCCTGACTCCTGCCCCGTTACGGCATCGCATCGAGCTTCAGATCACCCATCGAGAAGCCATCGTCCAGGCCCACCGCGACACCAGCACCGGTGAGCGGTCATGACCGACCACGGGCCCGAACGCCGTGCCGTCAGGGACGCGATGACCCGACTGCTGGAGGGTGCCCCGGTCCGCTCCGACGGCAAGCTGACGATCAAGTCCCTCGCCGAGGAAGCAGGAGTCAAACGGTGGATCCTGACCCACCGTCACACCGACCTCCAGGCCGAGTTCAAGGAACGGGTCGCCAGGCACGGCACCGACCCCGCCCCTGTCCGCGTGCTCAAGGGGCGCATCGAGGACCTGACCGTGGAGAACCGTCGCCTGCGCGGGCAGCTGCGTGAAGCCAGAGCGACCATCTCGATGCTCGAGCGGCACATCGCCGTCGAGGCACTCGAAGCGTCCCACGCCATCGCACCGGCTGGCCCGGACCCGCCCCGGCTACGCCCAGTACCCGAGCCTTCCGACCCGCCGATCAAAGGGAACCAGTAGTGCCCAACATCTTCGACAACCTCACCGACGACACCCGACTCGGTGCCGCCGTGCGGGACTCCCTGAGCTACTACGACACCGTGGACGTCGCGACCGGGTACCTCGACCTGCGCGGTTGGTCCAGCATGGCGGACATCCTCGACTCCAAGCCCACCCCCGGACCCGGTGATCGCCCGGCCGCACGTGTCCTGGTGGGCATGGTCGCCCCGTCTGACTCACAGCAACTGCTAGACCTGCTCCAGGACGACCTCCAGCCCCCCGAGTACGGCTCGGACATCCACGACCGGGAGCGTGCCTTCGCCCGCCGGGACCAGCTCGCCGCGCACCTGCGCACGCAGCTCATGCGCGGTCTGGCCACGACGCAGGGGCAGGCGACCCTGCAGACCCTCAAGCGACAGCTGACCGACGGCCTGGTGGCGATGAAAGTGTTCACCGAGACACCGCTGCACGGCAAGACCTACCTCTTCCACGCCCCCGACCAGAAGCACGCCGCCCGGTGGGGCTACGTCGGATCCTCCAACCTCACCGGCGCCGGGCTGCACCGCAACCTTGAGCTCAACATCGACGTGCAGGACTCCGACGCCACGATCAAGCTGGCGACCTGGTTCGAGGACCGGTGGAACGACCCCTTCTCCCTGGACATCACCGCCGAGATCATCGACCTGATCGCTAACTCGTGGGCAGACGAGGAGCAGCCCACTCCGTTCGAGGTGTACCTGAAGGTCTGCCACTCCCTGTCGCAGGACGCGCGCGACGGCATGGGTTACGTCCTGCCCAAGTCGATGAGTGACCTGCTGCTGGACTACCAGGAAAGCGCCGTGCGGACCTTGTCCCGGCGCATCGTGCGTCGGGGCGGCACCATGCTCGGCGACGTCGTCGGCCTCGGCAAGACGCTGACCGCAGTCGCGACCGCGCTGATGCTGCAGGCCGCTGAGGACTACTCCACCCTCGTGCTGTGCCCCAAGAACCTGGTGCCCATGTGGGAGAAACACATCGAGGAGTACGACATCAACGGCCGTGTCGTGCCCTACTCCATGGCGGACAAGGTCCTGCCCGAGCTCAAACGGTTCAACCTGATCATCTGCGACGAGTCGCACAACCTGCGCAACAACTCCACCATCGCCTACGACGCGATCCACCAATACATCAGGGCCAACAACTCCAAGGTCCTGCTGCTGACCGCCACCCCGTACAACCTCGCCTTCACCGACGTCGCCAACCAGATCGGGCTCTACATCGACGAGGACGACGACCTGGGCATCGTCCCGGCCGAGGCCATGCGCATCGACCCCAACCTGGCCGGCAAGGTCGACGGCAAGATCAACACGCTCACCGCGTTCCGCCGCTCCGAAGAGCCCGAGGACTGGCGGCGCCTCATGAGCGACCACCTCGTGCGACGTACCAGGTCCTTCATCAAGCGCACCGCCAAGAAGGAACAGGTCACGGGCCCGGACGGGACACTCGTGGAGCGGGAGTACCTGCAGTTCGCCAACGGGCAGAAGTTCCACTTCCCGACCCGGGTCTCCACACCGCTGAGTCTGAACTTCGCTGCGGACGACCCAGCCGCGCTCATGGAGGACGAGACCACCCTGGACGCGGTCCGCGACCTAATCCTGCCCCGTTACCGCCTTGCCGACTACGACAATCCGAAGGCAGCCCACAGCCCGAGCGACACCAAGAACCTGGACGACATCCGCTCCGGCCGTGGCAACGTCAGCGGGTTCGTCCGCATCGGCCTGTTCAAGCGACTGTCCTCCTCCGGGTACTCCTTCATCCTGTCGCTGCAGCGCCAGCGGGCCCGCAACGAGCTGTTCATCCACGCGATCGACACCAAACAACCCCTCCCGCTGGGCACGTTCACCGACAAGCAGATCAACGTCAGCGACGAAGACATCGAGACCGATGGCAGCCTGCACGGCAGCGTCGAGACCCGGTACAAGAACCTCGTCGCCTCCCTGCCAGCCAAGACCAAGTGGGTCAGCTCGACCGTGTTCAAGCCCACCCTGCGCAAGGACCTGGCCAAGGACAACGAGGTCATCACCTGGCTGCTCAACCGATTCGGTGACTGGGACCCCACCCGGGACTCCAAGATCAACAAGCTGGTCGACCTTCTCTCCAACGACCACTGCGGGGAGAAGGTGCTCGTCTTCACCGAGTACAGCGACACGGCCCAGTACATCGCCGCGGCTCTGGCGGATGCCGGGATCCCCAACGTCGGGCTGGCCACCGGAGACACCGACAACCCCGCCGACGTCGCCCGCCGGTTCTCCCCGTACTCCAACCGCCTGCCGTCCGCACCCCAGGACGAGCCGGTTGATCTGGACGACCCCGTCAACGTCCTCGTGGCAACCGACGTGCTGTCGGAGGGTCAGAACCTGCAGGACAGCCACATCATCGTCAACTACGACCTGCCCTGGGCCATCATCCGCATCATCCAGCGCGCCGGCCGCGTGGACCGCATCGGGCAACGCTCCGACACCGTGCACCTGTACCTGATCACGCACGAGAAGATCGAGGAACAGATCCGCTTGCGGCAGCGCATCAAGGAACGGCTCGGCGCCTCGGCCGAGGCGTTCGGCTCCGACGAGAAGTTCTTCGGCGGCGACCGTGAGATCAAGATCCTGGACGACTTGTACAAGGGCCGGGTCAGCGACGACGACAGCGACGAAGAGGCCGAGGTCGACTCGGTCAGCGAAGCCTGGCTCGTGTGGTCCAACGCCCTCGACAAACACCCCGAGACCACGGCGAAGGTGCTGCGGATGCAGGACATGATCCACTCCACCCGCGAGCAGTACATGGACGAAGCCCATGGCGGCGTCACGTGCTACATCTCCACCGGCTCCGGTGTTGATGCGTTCGCCACCGCCAAGGTCACCGAGGACGGGGTCGACGAGCGGATCCTCACCCCGCTGGAGGCCCTACGGATCTTCCGGGCCGAGCCGACGACACCGACCGCGCCGCAGCGTCCGGACCACTTCGACCGTGAGGCTGCCCTGGTTCAAGGCCCGCTGAAGACCGAGACCGTGGCCGCCGGAAACCTCAAGGGCGTGCGCAAGTGGGCCTGGCAACGTCTCGGCGGCACCGTCTTCGGGCAGAAGGCGTCCGAGGCCCTGGACGCCCTGCACACCCGGCCGCTGACCGAGCACGCCACCATGCGGCTCAGCCAGGCCCGCCGCAACAAGTACTCACTCGACGACCTGGCCGACCTGATCAACCAGCTCCACGGTGAGGACCGGCTCGTCATCGGCGCGACCGACACCGACACCATCAAGATCGTCTGCTCCCTGGGGGTTCTCTACTCATGACCAACCAGCTCATCGAACGCGCCGAGAAGCGCGACTACCAGAAGCTGTTCATCCAGGACCTGAACTGGTCCAAGCCTGACCACCCGCCGGTCACCGTCGAGCACGACGGGCGCAGCGTCACCGCGACCAACGTCTCCTCCTACAAGGGCCTGCGCGTCTGGGTCGCCGACGAGAAGCCCGACTCCAAGCTCGAGGCCGCACTGGACCAACACCTGGCCAAGAACAGCACCGACCGGATCCTGATCTTCCACGACGACACCGAGCAGGTGTGGCGCTGGCCCGTCCGCCGCGCCGTCGGCAACACCACGACCACCCGGCTCAGCCGGCACCGTCACCGCAACGGCGACACCGATCCCCGTTTCGCCGAGAAGCTCGACGTCATCCGGCTGCCGTTCGACACTCTGCTCGACAGCAACGCCGTCCTCGCCAGGGTCCGCCAGGCCTTCGACGTCGAGGCACACAACGAGACCAAGCACGCCTCCAAACTCATGGCCCGCCTCTACGCCGCCATGGAGAAGGCCTACCCCGCAGCCACCCCCCGGGCCGCCCGGGACCACGAGATCTCCGTCACCCTTGCCCGCATCCTCTTCCTCATGTTCGGCGACGACACCGACATGTGGAACCCCCACCTGTTCAGCGACTTCATCCGCGACCACACCCAACCCGACGGCTCCGACATCGGCGCCCAGCTCATCGCCCTATTCGACTACCTCGACACCCCCGACGACCAACGAGGCACGCGCCATCCTGGACTGGAGGGTTTCCGGTACGTCAACGGCCGGATCTTCACCGAGCGGGTGACCCTGCCGATTCTGAATGCGGAGTTCCGCACCGCGGTGCTCGAGGCGTGCGACCGGGACTGGGCCAGCATCAGCCCAGCGATCTTCGGGTCCATGTTCCAGTCCGTCCGCGACGCTCAGACCCGCCGACAGCTCGGGGAGCACTACACCTCCGAGGAGAACATCCTCAAGACCCTCAACCCCCTCCTCCTCGACGAACTGCGCGCCGAGTTCGAACACGTCCGAACCCTCGGTAAGTACGAGGCCGACCGGCTCCGCAAGCTCCGCGACAAGCTCGGCCGCATCCGCTACATGGACCCCGCCTGCGGATGCGGCAACTTCATCATCGTCGCCTACCGCGAGCTACGAGACCTAGAGCTGGCGATCCTGGAACGCCTCCAAGCGATCACCGGGGACAACCCCATGCTCCTGGCCAACGTCGGTCTGAGGGTCTCCCTCGACCACTTCTACGGCATCGAGATCGACGAGTGGCCAGCCAGGATCGCCGAGACCGCGATGTTCCTCGTCGACCGTCAGTGCGATCTCAAACTCACCGCCTCCCTTGGCTACGCCCCGGACCGGCTGCCCATCCAGGAACAGGCCACGATCGTCGTCGGAAATGCGCTCCGTACCAACTGGACCTTGGTCTGCCCTCGGGAAGGCGACGTCGTGATCGCCGGGAACCCGCCGTTTCTGGGGCACGCTACCCGCACAGAAGAGCAGGCCGAGGATCTCCGTCAAGCCTGGGGCAAGGACGACATCAGCCGGCTCGACTACGTCACCGGGTGGCACGCCCAGGCACTCCGCTACTTCCAGGATCGCGACGGTCTCTTTGCGTTCGTCACCACCAACTCGGTCACCCAGGGCGACCCTGTGCCCCACCTGTTCGGGCCCATCTTTGACGCCGGCTGGAAGATCAAGTTCGCCCACCGAACCTTCCCGTGGACCTCAGAAGCCGTCGGGAAGGCCGCCGTTCATTGCGTCATCGTCGGTTTCACAAGGCATCTGGGCAAGGCGAAGGCGCGACTCTTCGACCACGCAACCGACAGCATGGCGAACGAGCGGCAGGCGGAGACGATCAACGCCTACCTGGTCGAAGGCCCCAACGTGTTCATCACCAAACGCTCAAGGCCGCTGGTCCCCGGGCTGCCTGAGGCCACTTTCGGGAACATGCCCAGGGACGACGGCAACCTCGTGGTCCTGCCCGACGAGTACGACGAGGTTCACCGCGACCTCGTCGCGCGCAAGTACCTACGCCCGTTCATCGGGGCGGAGGAACTCCTGCACGGGAAGGAGCGGTGGTGCCTGTGGCTCACTGCCCTCGACCCGGAGGACCTTCACCGGAGCAGCATCCTTCGCGACAGGGTCGACGCTGTCCGGAGGTTCAGATTGAAGAGCACCGCTGCGAGCACCCGTCAGATGGCACAGACTCCACACCTGTTCGGGCAGCGCCCTGCCCTCTACACCAAGCCTTACCTCGTCATCCCGCGCGTCTCCAGCGAGCTACGTGAGTACTATCCCGTGCGCCGCGTCGCCCCTGACGTGATCGCGAGCGATGCCACTTTCACCGCAGGCGACCCGGACGGGATCCTGTTCCCCCTCATCTCATCCGCCATGTTCATGGCCTGGCAATCCACCGTCGGGGGCAGGTTGGAGTCCCGACTCCGCTTTTCCAACACGATCGTCTGGAACAACCTCCCCATCCCCGTGCTCGACGCGGCCTCCCGCGAGGCGATCATCCACGCAGGCAAAGCCATCGAGGTCGCACGCGACGCCCACCCGGATCGGACGCTCGCCGAGTTGTATCGACGGGAGACCATGCCTGCAGATCTTCGAGCCGCACACGACGCAGTCGACTCCCTCGTGGACCGGGCCTTCGGGGCTGGGAGTAAGCGACCCGCCCTGGTAGAACGCCAGCGCCTTCTCTTCGACCGCTTCGCCCAGCTTGTGGGACCAGCAGAACTACGGGCGTGAGTCATGCGTTTGCATAGATGGGCGTTGATGCGCTTTGAGGAACGCCTGCCTCACGTCAAACCATGGCGCACCACTACCGGTTCAGGTGTACAAGTGTCCGTCGCAGGTGTACAGAATGCCGATCAGGGGAAGCCAGAGGCGGGGATTTCCTTCGTTCCGCCCCAAGTGCGACCGGTGGCACAGGTAACAGAAGTGATGCTCCACGCTACTGACTCCACTGGTTATGAGTTCGTCGATGCCCTGCAGATCCGACTGGCGAGGGGTCCACGAGAGGGGCTTGAGACGTCGATAAGCGAGTTCGCTGCAGCGATTGCGATACTCGGTGAGACACCCTGGACTCTTTACTCACCGAAGCCTTACCTGGCTCTCGAAGCGGAAACTCAGGAAGAGAAAGACGTGCTGCAGGGTGCGCGACGGATTGTGCTTCCGCCGCCGAAGGTGGGCAACCCCTTCATGGGGCAGGGCCTGGGCCAGCCACAAGACCTGGCGGCACTTCTTCCTGATCGACCTGATGGCATCATGCTGCTAAGTGCTGCCGTGGCGGCACGAGGAGGGGTCGCTACTCTCCACGAACTATTCCGGGTGCTCGAGAACGCCTTCGCGCGCGGAGGGGACTCCTTGGTGAAGCCGCTGGCCAACTTCCTCAAGACTTATCCAAGTTGGGACTTGGGCTATGAGGAGGACGAAGTGCGCATGTGGGTGAAAGACCTGCGACACCCTGGAACTCACGCAGACCTGCGGAGAAGCCAACGCATTGCCTACGATTCCGACGTAAATAGGCACATCCCCAGAATCATGCAGGCGACCTACGACGTGCTCTTCAACAAGACAAAGTGGCAAACCATAGAGCAGTCTCGCACGATGCGATGGGCCTTCAGTTCTGCAGTGCGAAGAGACGGAACGGTCCTGACGGATGGGACGTCATCAACGTTTCGGACCACCGGGCCATATGACCATTTTGGGACCTGGCTCTTGGCGGACGGGGTGGAGGTGATGCCCACCTTCCCGGACGATACGGTGTATCTCCTAGGAGTCTGGCACTTTTGCCAGGAAGACTGGGCGTTGTTCGAAGAGACGACGGAAGAGTAGCGGCTGCTGCCGGAGCGTTGAGGTGAGCGGCGGGCCCAGCGAACACTACTCAAGCCTGATGGGCTGAGCGCCGGGCGCCCCGGATCCGTACGCTCACGTGTGGATGAGGGGAAGGAAGGATCGATCCCTCTTGCAACACGGCTGAACCATAGAGGGAACCGCCCTTCTCCTGACACTCCCCTCGACATTGCCCGTCTAACCTACGCAGCCGCCTGCA
>CALMLL010000167.1 GCA_937868075.1 uncultured Marmoricola sp.
GTGTCTGCTGCTGGCGGCCCTGACCGCCTACGAAATGCTGGCCTAGCCCCGGCCCTCCTCATCAGACCCATCACCTCCCTCTAGGCTCCCGGGCATGCCCCAAGGCTCAGCCAGCGAGGTCGGTCGGCTACGCACGGTGATGTTGCACCGGCCCGGTCCCGAACTTCAGCGATTGACTCCCCGCAACAACGACAAACTCCTCTTCGACGGCATCCCCTGGGTTGCTCGGGCCCAGGAAGAGCACGACGCCTTCGCCCAGGCATTGCGCGATCGTGGCGTCGAGGTGCTCTATCTGACCGACCTTCTCGTCGAAGCCTTCGTCGACCCCGATGCCCGGGCGCAAGCCGTCGACCTGGCCACCCGGAGCCTGCACCTCGGCGACACCCTCGGCACCTACCTCCGCTCCGCGCTCCTGGACATGGCCCCCGCCGAACTCATGGAGGCCCTGACCGCCGGGATCCGCAACGACGAGGTCCGCGGAGGCCACGGTCTGGTCACCGCACTCCTGCGCGAGGACGACTTCCTCATCGACCCGCTGCCCAACCTGCTGTTCACCCGCGACTCCAGCGTGTGGATCGGCGACCACGTGGCCATCACGTCTCTGGCGATGCCCGCCCGGGCGCGCGAGACCCAGTTGACCGAGATCATCTACACCAAACACCCGCGCTTCGCCGACGTACCAAAGCTGCATGGATGGCATCACGAGTACGTCGAGGGCGGTGACGTGCTGCTGCTCGGCTCCGGCGTCTTGGCAGTCGGTGTCGGCGAGCGGACCACGCCGGCTGGGGTCGAGAGACTGTCCCGTCAGGTCTTCGAGGCAGGGCTGGCGCACACGGTGCTGGCGGTTCCGATCGCCCAGGAGCGGGCCACGATGCACCTCGACACGGTATGCACGATGGTCGACAGCGACACGGTGGTGATGTACCCCAACGTCGCCCACACGCTCCAGGCGCTCGCGGTGACCAGCGCCGATGGCGAGATCCGGGTGGCCCAACCCGAGTCTTTCGTAGTCGCCGCCGCGGCCGCGATGGGCATCGACGCGCTGCATGTCATCGACACCGGACTCGACCCGGTGACCGCCGAACGCGAGCAATGGGACGACGGCAACAACACCCTCGCCCTGGCCCCGAGGGTCGCGGTCGCCTATGAGCGCAACGTGGAGACCAACGCCCGCCTGGGCGAGGCCGGCATCGAGGTGGTGGCGATCGCGGGATCTGAACTCGGATCCGGCCGGGGTGGCCCGCGGTGCATGAGTTGCCCGATCAGCAGAGATCCGTTGCCCTGATGCCGCAAAGGCCACGCAAGCAGCGGCCGAGAAGGCGCCGGCACGGGTGCGAAAACTTAATTGCTCCGGCTACCGCCTTCGGGGGTGTGGCGGTAACCGGAGCGATTTCACCGTAACCATTGATTTAAGTTTGTACCACTATGTGCACGACGAACGGTGCAAATGCCGCGCCGAGCGGTCATCAACGCAAGGTCAGTTGACGACTCTGCAGCCCGCTGCGCGCGCCGCGTTCGGCGGCCGTGAGCGGCTTTGCGGCAGCAAGGGTCGTCTCGAACGCGGTCGCGAAGGCGGCCAGGGGCTCCTCGACGTCCGTGGCGGTGGTGCCCGGCGCCAAGTCCCACACCGGGACCAGGAGGCCATGAGCTCGGAACATCCCGACCAGCCGAGCGCCAGGCACCAGCCGGTCCGCCTCGGCCACATGCAAGATGGAAAGAGCATCCAGGGCCGCAGCCTCCTCGTGCGGTAGCACCCATCGCAGATAGGCCTTGGTGCTCACATCGGTCCAATACGCCGACGCCACCGAGGCCAACTTCTGGGTCGGCGTGATCGACTCGTTGGCCTGGGTGAGCACCTGCTGCATCGGCTCATCGATCTCGGCGTCTGCGGGGAGCCAGTAGCCGAAGTCCGGGTGCACGTCCACGTCGTGGATGCCCGCATCCAGGAGGTCTTGGAGACGCGGTCCCTCACCCGGGTCTGCTCCCAGACCCAGGATCTGCCCCGGCTCCGCCTCCAGCGCCAGTTCCACGACAGCAGCCAGATCGCGCGACGGATCGCGATAGGAGTGTTGGACCTGGAGCCCGATGAGTACCTCTCCGGTATCCCGCACGATTGCCGGCGCGGCTCCAGGGAGGAGACTTGCGAAAACCACCGGCCGACCGGCGACGCTGGCCTGAGCCGTACCCGCCGGGACGAACTCGCGCAACGCCACCGCATCGCATTCCCCGGGAAGGCCGGCGAACGGCCGGTTGACATGCACCACTGCAGGGGTCTTCCCGCCATGGCAGTTGCGGTATCGCATTCCGGATCCACACGGGCAGGGCTGACGTGAGGAGCCGGGTGCCGCGGCAGCGGCGGAGGACTTGGAACGCGAGCGCTTACCCATAGGGCCGGAGGCTACCCGTGCCGCCTTAGGTGACCTGGTCGAGGTAGTCGATGGCGAACGCCGGACGGTCGGTGATGATCGCCTCCACCCCGAGGTCGAGGCACAGGTCGATGTCGTCGGCGGAGTTGACCGTCCACACGTGCAGTCGAGCCTGCTTCCCGATCTTGCGGATCAGGTCGGGGTGCTCGCGCAGCAACTCCACCCCGGGCCCGGCGATCCAGTCCGGCGAGGCGACCGGCCGGGAGCGCGACCAGGCCCCAGGGCGGTCCATCAGATAGACCACGTCGAGGTCGGGGGCCAGCCGTTCGACTCGCTTGACCGCGACCCACGAGAAGCTCATGATCCGCGCCGGGGAATCAGGCCCGGTCCAGCCGAACTCGGCCAGCAACTCCACCAGGCGCTTCTCCACCAAGCCGGCGTACCTCGTGGGGTGCTTGGTCTCGATCGCGAGCTCGATGCGCCGGTCGGCGTCGCGGACCACTTCGAGCAACCGCCGCATCGTGAGCACTGTGGACAGCGACGGATCGCGGTCCTCCGCTTCGTCGTCAAGATCGGCCCAGGGGTTCTTCCACGAGGCGAAGTCCAGGTCGTGCAGGTCGGCGAGGTTCTTCGTCGAGACCAGGCCGCCCTGGGCCGCCGTACGACGCAGATCTCGGTCGTGGACGCACACCAGGTGGCCGTCGGCGGTCAGGCGGACATCACACTCCAGCGCGTCGGCACCCTCGTTGATCGCCACGAGGTAGGCGGCCAGCGTGTGCTCGGCGTTGGTCGCGCTGGCCCCTCGGTGGGCGACGACGGAGGGGCGCTTGGGTCGAGCCATAGGCGACATGTTCCCTCAGTGTGGGATGGTGCCGCTATGGCCACCTATGTGATTACCGGCGCAAATTCCGGGCTGGGATTCGAGACGGCACGCGTCTTGCTCGATCGAGGCGATCACGTGGTGCTCGCGGTGCGCGATGTCGCGAAGGGAGAGGCCGCCACGGCACGGCTGGGTGGGTCCGCCGAGGTGCGCGAGTTGGACCTTGCCTCACTGGCCTCGATCCGGGCCTTCGCGCAGGGCTGGACCGAGCCCATTGCCGGTCTGGTCAACAACGCCGGCATCATGATGGTCGCCCAGGGCACGACCGAAGACGGCTTCGAGCGTCAGTTCGGCACCAACCATCTGGGCCACTTCGCGCTCACCAACCTGTTGCTGCCGCACATCACCGACCGCGTGGTGACGGTCTCCTCGGCCCTGCATCGCGGACCGCAGATCGACTTCGACAACCTGTTCCTCGATCGGGGCTACACCCCTGGGCGCGCCTACCAACAGTCCAAACTGGCCAACCTCCTGTTCACCGCCGGACTCCACCGGCGCCTCCTCGAGGCGGGTTCCGGGGTGCGGGCGCTGGCCGCCCATCCTGGCTACGCCGACACCAACCTGCAGTCCCATCACGCGGTTCCCCTGGTGAGC
The DNA here is from genome assembly GCA_937868075.1 of uncultured Marmoricola sp. Lineage (GTDB taxonomy): Bacteria > Actinomycetota > Actinomycetes > Propionibacteriales > Nocardioidaceae > Marmoricola. The sequence continues at coordinate 3,841 of CALMLL010000167.1, forward strand.
ACGATGATGAACATCGGCAACCGCTTCCTCGCGGTCAGCGCCGCTCAGGGAGCCAAGCCCACGCTGATGGCCCTGTTGGAGGATCTGCCGGGCAACACCTTCATCGGCCCCACTAAGTTGTTTGGTTGGCGCGGCGAACCGGGACCCAACAGGCGCAGCGAGCAGGCCGATGACCTCGACGCCGCCGCGCGGCTGTGGGAGGTCTCCGAGGACCTCACCGGAGTGCGTTTCCCCCTGTGAGCAGCGCGCCTCAGGACAGGTGAGCGAGCCCTTCCGTTGCGATCTGCTCGAACACCGCCATGTCGGAGGCATAGACCGAGTCGGCGACCGGCCAGTGCACCACGAGTTCGTTGATCCCCACGTCGCGATATCTGCCTGCCCAGTCCACGAAGGCCGCCAGCGAGGCCAACGGCCGCTCTGCTGAGGAACCCTCGAGGTAGGTCCGGTCAAGGTCGTTTACGTCTCGGCCCACGGCATCGCATGCCTCGGCGAGGCGGGACAGTTGGGCCGCCACGATCCCGGGGGCTTGCGCAGGGCTCGGCCCGGACGGGTCCCGGGCATCGCCGTAGGTGATCCAGCCGTCGGCGTACCTCGCGGCAAGGGCGAGCCCACGCGGCCCGGTGGCAGCCACGTGGAACGGCACCCTGGGTCGTTGCACGCAACCGGGGACGCTGCGCGCATCGAGCGCCTGGTAATGCGCGGTGTGCATGGTGGTCTGCGGCGAGCGCAGGGTGGCGTCGAGCACCGTCACGAAGTCGGCGAACCGGTCGGCGCGCTCACGTGGACTCCACGGCGCCTGCCCCAACGCCGTCGCGTCATAGCCGTTGCCGCCGGCCCCCAGCCCCAGCGTCAACCGCCCCTGCGAGATGTCGTCGAGGGTCATCAGTTCCTTGGCGAAAGGAACCGGGTGCCGGAAATTGGCCGAGGCCACCATCGTGCCCAGCCGCATCCGCGAGGTGGCCGTCGCTGCCGCGGTGAGTGTGGGCATGCCGGCGAACCACGGCCCGTCGCGAAACGACCGCCAGGTCAGATGGTCGTAGGTGTAGGCCGTGTCGAAGCCCATCTCCTCGGCCCGCGACCAGATCTGGCGAGCCTCTCCCCAGCGATAGATCGGGAGGATCACGGTGCTCAACTTCATGCCGATTCCATCTAGTTCGTCGAGAGGCCGGTCGGCTGGGAGCAGAGCCGTCGCCGGACGTCGGTGATCAGCGAACCACTAACGCCGACTGGCCCGGTCCGAGAGGACCGGGCCAGCAGCGTGACAAGGAGGGCGGGCCTACTTGTTCGGGATCTTGAACTTCTGACCCGGGAAGATCAGGTCGGGGTTCTCCACGTGGTTGAGTCGGGCGATGTCGCGCCAGTCGACACCGAAGTGGGCGCCGATCGCGCTCAGGGTGTCACCGGACTTCACGACGTACACCTTGTGGTCGTCGTGCTCCTTGCGGGCGGCCTGGCGAGCCGCTTTCTTCTCGTTCGCCCGCTTCACCGCCTCGTGAGCCTTGCGCTCGGCTTCGGCCTGGGCGGCCTCGGCCTCGGCGCGGGCGTTGGCCTCGGCTGCGATGGCCTCGTTCTCGGCCTGCGCGGCAGCGCTCTTGGCGGCCTCGTCGGTGGTGTCGACGCCCGCCTTCTCGGCAGCAGCCTGAGCCTTGGCGCGGGCCTCGTCAGCCTTGGCCTGCGCCTGCGCGATGACCTTGTCGGCTTCGGCCTGAGCCTTGTCGGCCTCCTGCTGGGCGGCGGCGGCCGCCTCCTGGTCATCGGTGGTCAGCGCGTCTTTGATCTTTTCCCACAGGGACATGGAGGGTTTCCTCTCGTTGGGCCTGGCGGGATGTCCGCCGCGAGGGCCACCGTCGAACCTACGGCCGTCGGCGTGGGGGATCAACTCGACCACTAACTAGGACATTCCCGACAAAGGGCGTGCCGTCGAGCCGCCTCGTTCCGTCGGGGTCAAGGGCCGGTCTCGCCCGCTGCTAAAGGTGACGTACGAGACATGTTCTGGATTAGCGTTCGGATACCCCGAGGGGTACCGTCGAAGACATGACAGAGACCGCATCGAAGCGGCTCCTGGTGCTCGGGGCAGGCACCGCCGGCACCATGGTTGCCAACAAAGTTCTGCACAAACTTCCGGACTGGTCCGTGACGGTGATCGACCGTGACGACGTCCACGACTACCAGCCCGGATACCTGTTCATCCCGTTCGGAATGAACACTCCCAAGCAGATCCGCAAGACCTCATCGCACTTCGTGGACTCGAAGGCGAACCTGGTCTTCGGTGAGCTGACCAAGATCGATCCGCACGCTCAGAGCGTGGCGTTGTCCGACGGCCGGAGTTTCGAGTACGACTACCTCGTCATCGCCACCGGCACCACGCCGCGGCCGGACCAGACTCCGGGCATGCTCGGCGACGAGTGGCACCGCAGCGTCGGCGAGTTCTACACCTACGAGGGCTCGGTGAGCCTGTCTCGCCGCCTGGCCGACATGACCTCGGGCAAGCTCGTCGTCCACATCTGCGAGCTGCCGATCAAGTGCCCTGTGGCGCCGCTGGAGTTCGCCTTCCTGGCCGACGACTTCTTCCGCCGCAAGGGCGTGCGCGACGCCATCGACATCACCTTTGTGACCCCCTTGGACGGGGCCTTCACCAAGCCCGTCGCCAGCCGCGAACTGGGCGCCTTGTTGGAGCAGAAGAACATCCACGTGGAGCCCGACTTCATGGTCGAGTCGATCGACCAGGAAGCCCACCTGCTGATGTCGTACGACGGCCGCGAGGTCCCCTACGACCAGTTGGTGACCGTGCCGGTCAACATGGGCGCGGACGTCATCGCGGCCAGTGGCCTGGGCGACGAGCTCAACTACGTGCCCGTCGACAAGCACACGATGCGCTCGACCGAGTTCGACACCATCTTCGCTCTGGGCGATGCCGGCAACCTGCCGACCAGCAAGGCCGGTTCGGTGGCGCACTTCTCCGTCGAGGTATGGCTGGACAACTTCATCGACCTGGTCTCCGGCAAGCCGATGAGCGAGGCCTTCGATGGTCACGCCAACTGCTTCGTCGAGACCGGCAACGGCAAGGCCCTTCTGCTGGACTTCAACTACGAGACCGAGCCCTTGACCGGCACCTTCCCGCTGCCCAAGGTGGGACCGATGCATCTGTTGCGCGAGTCGAAAGCCAACCACGCCGGCAAGCTCGCCTTCCGACACATCTACTGGCACGCACTGCTCCCCGGACGGCCGCTCGGGCTGCCGGCCGCTATGTCGATGAGCGGCAAGGAGGTCCCCCCTGCCGTCGAGACCGTCACCAAACCCAACATCCCGACCTTCTAGAAAGCGACACTGCAATGCCAACCACCACCATCGCCGGCCGCACCCTCGACGTGAACGAGGAAGGCTTCATGACCAACCCCGAGCAGTGGGATGAGGCCCTCGGGGCCGAACTCGCCAAGCTGATCGGTGTCGACATGACCGAGGCCCACTGGGCACCGATCCGCTTCCTGCGCTCCGACTTCGCGGTTCAACACGAGACCCCGACCCTGCGCCGCGTGTCCACCCAGGCCGGGATCCCGGTCAAGGACCTCTTCGCTCTCTTCCCCGGCAAGCCGGCCAAGAAGATGGCCTACGTCGCCGGGCTGCCCAAGCCCAAGGGCTGCGTCTGATCTCCGCCTGCACTCGACACCCAACCCATTCCCAGCATCACAGTCTTTGAAAGGCACCAGCCATGACTGACACCCCGTTCGTACCCAGCTTCGACAGCGACGCCAGCGAAGGCGGCCGCAAGCTCGCCATCATCTGCTCCAAAGGCAACCTCGACATGGCCTACCCGGGCCTGATCCTCGCCAACGCGGCCCTCGGTGAGGGCGTCGAAACCCACCTGTTCTTCACCTTCTGGGGCTTCGACATGATCAACAAGAAGACCATGGACGACCTGAAGTTCAGCTACCTCGGCAACACCGCCATGCACCCCCCGGGCGCCTTCGGCGTGTCGATGCCGCAAGGCATGGCCGGCCTGCCGGGCGTGACCGCGCTGACCACCAAGATGATGAAGAAGCAGATCGCCGACCTCGACGTCCCCGAGGTGCCGGAGTTCCTGGACCTCATCCACGGCTCGGGCGGTCACCTGTGGGCCTGCCGCATGAGCGCGGACATGATGAAACTCCACGAGGAAGACCTCTACGACGGCGTCGAAGGCATCATCTCGGCCAGCGACTTCATCGAACTCACCGAAGGCGCGCAACTGCTCTTCATCTGAGTTCTGCCAGCTCCAGCGTCCCCGCGTCCGCCCCGACCCGGGGGCGCTGGTCTGCTCCGCCCTCCGAGCAGCCCGCCCGGCCACCGGTCGTGGCAACCACCTCTGCGACATCATGGGGCCCATGGCTGAAGTGGATAGTTCCGGCGATCACGCCTTCGTCGATCTGGTGACCGACGAACCGGCGCCGACTCCCCACTCCCTGGCCGGCGCGCCGCTTCGGGTGCGCGTTGCTCTGGTGAGCGTCTTGTCGACGATCACCGCCCTGCTGTTCGGAGTCGGTGCCCTGAGCCTGTTCCCGGCCGGTGCCGCCTGGCCCACTGCGGTGTCGGTGATCGGGCGCGCAGCCCTGGCACTGGCCGCGGTGAGCCTGGTCTATCTGACGATCCGGGCCAACGGCTCGCGAGCCGACGACGCCGCGGCGCGGGTGGCGCACGTTCTCCTGGGCATCGGCTGGCTGCTGTTCTCGTGGGGTCTGATCACCGGGGTCGGCCGACTTGTCTTGGCGATTGCGGGGATGCCCAACCCGCTGCGGGCCCGTCTCGTGGCCCTCACGTTGGCCGCACTCGTGGTGGGTCTGGCGATCTGGGGGTTCTGGGCCGCTCGTCGAGTGCCGCCGATCCGGCGTACGACGGTCGCGATCGAGGGGCTCGTCCAGCCGCTCACAGTGGCCGTGCTGACCGACACCCACTTCGACGCCTGGACCACTCCTGCTTGGGCCCAGGCGATCGTGGCTCGCGTTAACAGTGAGAACCCCGACCTCGTCGTGCACGCCGGCGACCTGGCCGACGGCAGTGTCCGGGCCCGGCGGCCCCAGGTGGAGGCACTGGCCCAGATCAGCACGCCGCAGCGCTACTACATCGCCGGCAACCACGAGTACTACTCCGATGCTCCCGCCTGGATGGGCTTCATGTCCGAGATCGGCTGGGAGGTCCTGGTCAACCGGCACCTGGTCCACCGGGGCCTGGTGGTCGCTGGCCTCGACGACCCGACCGGCACCTCCATGGCCCAACGCGGACCCGATCTCGACGCCGCCCTCCTCGGCGCCCCCGACCTCCCGGTTCTCCTCCTGGCCCACCAGCCCCACCAGGTCGCCGAAGCCCTCGACCGAGTCGACCTGCAGATCTCCGGACACACCCACGGCGGCCAGATCTGGCCGTTCCACTACATGGTCAGACTGCGTGAACCTGTCGTCGCCGGCCTTGCTCGAGCCAGCCGGCGAACCCAGCTCTACGTCTCCCGCGGAGCCGGCTTCTGGGGACCCCCCTTCCGGATCTTCGCCCCCAGCGAGATCAGCCTCCTCAGCCTGGTGCCGGCCGAGGCAGTTTCGTCGGCGAAGACGCGATAGTGGAGCCTCACCGTGGTTGCAACCCCGGTGAGGCTCCAGCTTCGCGAGCACAGCTTCGGTACGACGACC
>CALMLL010000168.1 GCA_937868075.1 uncultured Marmoricola sp.
CCCGGGTGAACAGCGTCGGGCCGAAACACAACCGTGAATTGGGGGACGTTCGCCAGGCGGCTCGACCGGCCCGGGGGGACGTGCCCTGACCTGCGAGAACGCGCGGAGGGGTTCCGTGGCGTGTTGCTGGCCGACCACGACGACGGGGGAGGGGACGAGGGAGGGACACGTCTGGGGGGACGGGTGCGGGGATGAACGAGCGAGACCTTTCCGGCCGTGTCACAGCGGCGAAAGGACCTCGTGATGAGCGTTGCAACCCAACTCGGCCTGGCCGACCCAGAAGGCGGCCTGCTCGGTCAGGCGCGAACGATGTGGCCGACCTGGTGCGCCCACAACCCATGCCTCAACGTCGTCGACGACCTGCTCGACCTGCCTCCCTGGCTCCGGGCGGCGGACCCTGAGGCGGGCGACTCGGTCCTGCGCCGCCTGGCCGAACTGGCAAGCCCCACCGGCAGTGACGACGTCGTCGCCGCCGGCGCGCTGGCCTGGCTGCTGCTGCCCGGGGCGTGCCTCATGGCCCACCGGTTGCGGTCCCTGACCAGTCGTATCGACGAGGTCGTGGCCGCGCAACTGTGGCTGGAGATCAGGTCCTTCCCGTGGCAGCGGCAACGCAAGGTCGCGGCGAACATCGTCATGAACACCCGCCGGGGAGTGCTTCGAGAGCTCGGCGTTGGGCAAAGCGCCCGGGAGGCAGACCCGACCTGGGCCCGCTCCCTGCAGTGCGAACCCGACTCGCCCGTCTGGGCAGTGATGGAGTCCCGTCAGGAGCCGCAGTCGAGGTCTGCGGCCGAGCTGGCGGACGTGCTGGCGTGGGCGCTGGAGCGCAGCGTGATCGACGAGACCGACCGCGACCTGCTGCTCACCCTCGCCGAGGTCGCGGACCGCGCGGGAGTCAGCCACAACGGCCGCGGTCGCAGCGGCCTGTGCTCCCACACCGTCGCGACCACCGTCGCCAGCCTCCTCGGGGTCTCACCGATCACCATCCGCCGCCGCGCGACGGCCTCGCTCAGCGCGCTGGCCGAGGCCGTCGCCGCTGCCGAAATTCCCGCCTCAGCGTGATCCGCCAAGGCCAGCGGCCCTGCATATGGAGACCGAGGTGATGACCGTGACCGACAACGACCTGGAGCGACTGGTGCGCGAAGCCCACGACGAGGACGCCGCCGTCGCCGACCTTGAGGGCTGCCTGCAGCGACTGCAACGAGCCCGGCAGGCCAAGACGACCCTGGCGCATCTTCCGGCCGACCAGCTCCGCACGGTCCTGCAGATGCGCCGCCGCGACCTGGGCGGGGACCCCGCATGAGCCAGAGCACCGTCACCCGCCCGGTCGGCGTGGATGAGCTACGCCGAGCCTGGCACGCCCTTCAACAGGGACAGTTCCGCGCGCGACCCACCGCGCCCCCCCGCCCGGACCACGACGCCGAGGGCGGCTGTGCGCCGCGCTGGGATCCAGCCGAGCCGGTCCTGCCCGTCGTGGGGTGCATCGGTCAGGCCGGAGCCACCACCCTGGCCCTCGCGATCGCCACCGTGGCCGAAGCGACGCGCCTGATCGAATGCGGCACGGCGACCGCCAGCGGTCTGGCGGCGGCCGCCACAGCCGAGCTCGGCCGGGACGAACGCTGGACGCTCGGCCGACGCGACCGGGTCTGGCTCGCCCGAGCCAGCGAGGTCCTGCTCGACCCCAGCGAAACGCCGCTTCCTGGGGAGCTGGCCCAGCAGGTGTCTCTCAGTGTCCTGGATGTGGCGTGGGAGATCGGTCAGGTGATGGCCTGCGACGGCTGGATCCGCCACCAACTGCTCGCCGCGCCCACGCCCGTCCTGGTGACGAGCCCGACCGTCCCGGGGCTACGGCGCCTCGAGATCGCCCTGTCGCTGCTGCCCGCCGACCAGCCCGTGATCGCCATGACCGGAGCACCTGCCCGCCGCTGGCCCGCGCAGCTGACCGGATCCATCGGACCGCTCACAGCGGCAGCCCTCGCCGACCAGCGCCTGGTGAACATCCCCACCGACAAGTCCTTGGCCATCCGGGGCGTCAGTTCCAGCCCCCTGCCCACTTCCCTGCTCCAGGCAGCGGAGACCCTCCTGCAGCACACCGCTGTCAGGAACCACCACCAGAAGGGACAGCAACCATGACGACCACCCTCGCCTCCCGCATCACCGCCGTGTGCCCGATCGCCCCGCCCGGCGCGCAGACCTACGCCAACACCCTCACCGGATACGTCCTGTGGGGTGTCCTCGCCCTGATGCTCGTGGGCGTCGTCGTGTCCATCGGGGCCGTGGTCGGCGGGCGCGTCTTCGCCATGCCGCACGCCAGCAAGGCCGGCGTCGTCGGCGTCGCCGTGGTGTTCGTGGCGGCCGTCGCCTACATGGTCGTTCCGGGCATGCTCTCTGGGCTCACCGGCACCGGCTGCGTCTGATGGCTACCGCAGCCGCCACCCTCGACCCGTGGGGGCGCCGCCTACTGGTGCGCACCCTGGTCACGGTCGCGACGGCGGCCGCGCTGCTGCTCGGTGGTCTCGGCTACGCCGTCTACAGCGCGGTCGGCTCCACCACAACCCGGCCTGGGGCCGCCGACGCGGCTGCGGTCGCGCAGGCACTACCCCCAGGCTCGGTCCGACGCGACGCCATCGCCGCCGCACCCATGCTGGCCGTCCCCCCGGAGGCCAGCCGATCAGGAACCCCCTCCACCCGGCAGATCCCGACGATAACCCTGCCTGCTGCGGTCCAGGTCGGACCCGCCGGTGTGGCCACCGGGTTCCCGCAGACCCCCGAGGGCGCCGTGGCCCAGCTGGCGGCGATCGAGACCACCGTCCTGCAGAACATGTCGATCGAGCGGGCCCATCAGGTCCACGACGGCTGGGCCACACCAGGTGCGGGGTCGGCCGAGTCCTGGGAGCTGACCGGCAACGTCGCGGCCTTCCTGTCCAGCGGCGCCGGGCAGTACGCCGACACCATCCGCGGGGCGGTCGTGGCCACACCCGTGGCCGCCCAAATCAAAGGCGTCGACGGCGACGAGTGGGTCCTGGCCTGCGTCCTGCTCGACATCAAGGCCCGCCTGGCCACCCAGGCACGCATCGCCTACGGGCACTGCGAACGCATGCAGTGGACCCCCCAAGAAGGCGGCCGGTGGCTGCTCGGGCCAGGAACGGAACCAGCTCGGGCCCCCTCCACCTGGCCCGGCACCGACCTGGCCGTCCAGGCCGGGTGGAAGACCGTGACCCTGGGCGTCGACCAGTGAACGAGAAGAGAAGCCGATGAACTGGTGGGACTACCTCAACCCCTTCACCTACCTCGGGAACGCGGCGGGCAAGATCGTCGCCGACGGGTGGACCGCCGCCATGCTCGGGATCTGGAACGCCGGCCTGTGGCTGCTGAAGCTCGTGCTGGGCATCGAGGACGACTTCCTCACCCCGGACCTGTCCGAGAACGGCCCGATGCGCGGGATCTACCCCTACACCTTCTGGATCGCCGGCTCGATCATCCTGACCCTGCTGATGATCCAGCTGGGGATCGCTGCCTTCCGTCGCGACGGTCAGTCGCTGGCGCGTGTGCTCATTGGCTCCGCACAGTTCGTCATGGTCTGGGTCGCCGGCATCGTCTACTGCGTCGCGGTCGTGGCCGCCGCCGGAGGCCTGACCCGCGCCCTGATGGAGGCTCTGCTGCACGTCAACGCGATGGACGCCTGGCAACCCTGGACCGGGTTCTCCACCGCCGACATCACCGACGGCACCATCGCCACCGTCCTGGGCGTGATGGGCTTCTTCCTCATCTTCGCCGCCTTCGGGCACCTGCTCGTCATGCTCACCCGGGGCGCCGCCCTGCTCGTCCTGGCGGCCACCAACCCGATCGCCGCCGCCGGCCTGGTCTGGGAAGGTGGACGGTCCTGGTTCTGGAAGGCATTCCGCTGGTTCCACGCCGCCGCCTTCACCCCGGTCATCATGATGCTGATGCTCGGCCTAGGCGTGCAGATCACCTCGCACGTCGCCCTCAGCGCCACCGACACCCTCCAGAAGGCGATCGGCACCGCCGTGCCCGGCGTCATGCTCATCCTGGTTGGCTGCTTCGCCCCGCTGGCCCTGTTCAAGCTGCTCGCCTTCATCGACCCCGGAACATCGTCCGGCGCGGCCATGCGAGCCGGCCTGGCAGCACAAGGCGGTCTGCAAGGGCTGCTGCGCGGCGACCCGGCAGGCGAGACCTCCGCCGCCGCCTCGAGCAGTGACGCCAACGGACGATCCCAAGGAGAGGCCTCCACCGAGGCCGCCACCAACCAGCGCTTCGCCTCCACCGCCGGCGGCTTCATGGGCGCCCTCGGTGCTGCGGGCCAGGTCGCCGCCGCCGGGCTGGGGATCGCCGCTGGGGCAGGCGCCCGAGCGGCCACGCTCGGCGCCGACCTGACCAACCAGATGGGCGTCGGGCACAACACCTACATCCCAGACTTCTCCTCCGGCCGGGGTCGAGGCCGCAACAACGCCGGCCCGAGCAACAACGACCAAGACAACCCCGAGATCAACGGTGCCGGACCCGAGGCCGACGTCGCCGCGCCGAGCATCACACCACCCACACCGATGACCACTGGCATGCCAGCGGCGGCGGGCCCCTCGGGCCCAGCAGCCGCCAGCCCCTCGACCGGCGCAGCCGCAGGTGGAGGGGCGGCCGCCGGTGGGGGAGGGGCCGCCGCGTCCGTCCCCGTCGTCCCCGTCTAAACGAGAGGTACACACACCATGTCCCAGGTCTACAGCGACTACGCCAAGGCCCGCCTCGGGTGGCTCCCGTTCGGTCTGACCGGATGGCAGGGTGCGATCGTCGCCTCCTCGAGCCTGCCGGTGTTCTGGTCCCTCAAGGAGCAGGCCTGGAGCTCTGCGGCGATGTTCCTGCTGATCTGCCTGGCCGTCACCGGGCTGACCGTCGGCCTGGTGCGAGGCCGCTCCGCCATCGGGTGGATCGTCGCATCGACCGCCTTCGCGATCGGTGGCCTGGCTCGGTGGACCCAGTTCCGGGCCCGCGCCGCCCAGGGCGCGACCGCAGACCTGGCCGAGGTCGACCTGCCCGGCGTCCTGGCCGGAGTCGAGATCCACGAAGGCCCCCCCACCGGGCTTGCCGCCGCCCGGGTGGCGATCATACAGAACCACTCCACCCGGACCTGGGCGGTGACCGCCGCCATCGTCCACCCGGGCACCGGCATGCGCGACGCCGAGGACCGGGCACGGATGGGCCGCGGCCTGGCCGACCTGCTCGATCAGGCAAGCCGCGGCGAGCTCGTCGACGAGATCCTCTTCCTCGTACGCACCGTCCCCGAGGACGGAGCTGAACGCGACCAGTGGATCGCCCGACACCGCCGGCCCGACGGGCCCGCGCAGGTGCGAGTCATCAACGACGAGCTGCAGCAGGTCCTCACCGGAGCCTCGGTGCGCACCGAGGCCTTCATCACCCTGGTCGTGCCCGAGTCCCGGCTGGGCAAGGCCGCCAAGGAAGCAGGTCGAGGCATCGACGGCCGTGCCCAGGTCCTCTACTCACAGATGGCCGAGATCGAAGCCCAGCTCAAGGGCGGCATGGGGTGCACCAGCGTCTCCTGGCTGACCAGCCCCGAGCTGGCCATGGCCTGCCGCACTGGATTCGCCCCAGGAGACCGCGCCGGCATCATCGACGCCCTGGCCGCCTGCACCCGCGACCCCCACGTCAACGCCGACGTCCCCTGGGCGATGGCCGGCCCCTCCGGCGCAGACGCGGTGGCCCGCCACTACAGCCACGACGCCTGGAACTCCATCAGCGCCACCCTCAAGCTGCCCGTCAAAGGCGCCGTGCTCGGCGCACTGGCCCCGATCCTGGCGCCCACCACCAGCGGCGAACGCCGCAGCTATCTGGTCGCCTTCCCCATCCTGTCCCACGCGAAGGCCACCCGGGCGTCCGCCTCGAGCGAATGGACCGCCGACATGGGACTGGCCCTGCGGGAGAAGGCCAAGATGAAGCAGTCCACCAAGGCCAAAGACGAGGCCGACCAGGTCCGCAACCTGGAAGCCAAGCTCGCCCGCGGGTCGGCGCTGACCCGCCCGTACGCGGTGTGCACCGTCACCGCTCCTAAGACCGTCCGGATCGCCGAGTACGGACGCCGACTGGACGCCTCCATCCGGCGTGCCGGCTTCGCCCCCCTGCGCCTGGACCTGGCCCAAGACCTCGCCTTCGCTGCCTCCGTGGTCCCCCTGGGGGTCAGCCTGACCCGCAAGGGCGAGGCGTGACCCGCCCCCGCCCGACCCGCGCTTGAGGAGGCATGACATCCATGCGCCGAACCCACCGCTCCGGGCGGGACATGAGCCAGCTGCTGGCTGACTTCGGCCACGACCTGCCCACCGCCGCGCTTCACGAGCCGGCCGCGAAAGAGGCACGGCTGTTCCGGCACGCCGCGCAGCGAGGCCCACGCAAGACCGGGCGGGGATGGATGCCGGCCTCCGCGCCGGTCGTCCCCTACCGGATGACCTCGGACCAGGCGCCCGTCTTCTGGCCGTTCATCGCCGGTCCTGGGCTGCCACCGACCGGCGCCCAGATGGGCATCGACGTGCTGTCCGGCTCGGCGTTCCACTTCGACCCCATCGGGCTGGTCCTGCGCGACGACATCCCCGTCACCAACGCCAACGTGATGTGCTTCGGCAAACCCGGCACGGGCAAGTCCGGAACCACAAAGGCGTTCTGCCTTCGGATGGTCGACTTCGGCTACCGCATCCTCATCCTGGGAGACCCCAAGGACGAGTACGAGCGGCTGTGCCACTTCCTCGGCGTCGAGCCCTTCGTCCTAGGCCCAGGGATGCCCGCCCGGATCAACCCCCTCGGCCTGGGCCCGCTCGCCGAAGGCTGGGCCCAGCTGTCGGCCCAGGAAGCACGCAACCGCGCCGCCATCGTGTTCAGCCGCTGGCTGACCCTCATGCGGGCTCTGATTGGCAGCCAGCGCATCGGCGCCGAACGTGTCCCCTTCGGGCCCTCGGAGGAGACCGTCATCAAGGCCGCCCTGCGCGACCTCACCGGGTACACCGCCGGAAACTCGACCCTGGTCGAGACCACCATCCCGCAGCTGTGGCACCACCTCGACCAGCCCACCGACTCCTTGATCGAGCAGTGCCGGTTCAGGGACCGCCAGCACTTCTTCAACGAGACTCGGTTGCTGCGCGACGCCCTCGGCCAGCTCGTCTCCGGTGCCCTGGCCGGCCTGTTCGACGACCACACCAACATCAACGTCGACTGGAACGCCCCCATCCAGTCGCTGTCGCTGTCCCGGCTCAACCCCCTCGGAGATGAAGCGATCGGCATCGCCCTGGTCTGCCTGAACAGCTGGGGCCGCGGCATGCGCGAGATCGCCGCACCAGGGGACCTGCGCATCGTCGTGCGCGACGAGATGTGGAAGGCGATGCGCCTCGGCGTCGAAGCCGTCAAAAGCCTCGACGAGGACCTGCGCCTGTCCCGCGGCGTCGCCGGCCGCGGCGGGGACATCCAATGGGCCAACGCGCACAAGCCCTCCGACATGCTCACCGTCGGAGACCAAGGCTCCCAAGCCGCCAACATCGCCCGAGACCTCATGCACCTGGCCGACATCAAGATCCTGCACGGCCAAAAGCCCGCAGTCGCCGGCGAACTCGACGCCATGCTCGGCCTGGGGCGCCAAGCCACAGAGGTGATGACCGACTGGGCGATGCAACGCAAAGGGCGCGCCTTGTGGCTCGTCGGTGAACGCAGCTACAAGGTGGAGACCCGACTGCACCCCGTCGAAGAACACCTCACCTGGACCAACGAAGCCCTCGAGGGCGCCATCTAGGCACGCCCGTGAAGAAGCTCACCGCCGCCGCCACCGCGTTCCTGGCGATGCTCATCGCCCTACCGCTGATGACAGCGGCCTTTGTCGTCTCCAGCGCCCCAGCGGTCGCCCAAGCGGTGCAGTGCACCACTGCGGGACTACCTCCCACCGGAGCATGGCGGCCCCCGTTCCAGCAGGCCTACGCAGTCAGCCCCAGAGGGTTCGGGTTGCAGTTCCACCCGATCTACCACCAGTGGCGCCAGCACACCGGGCAGGACATGTCCTCCCTGCCCGACCCCGGACCCGTGGTCGCTGCCGCCCGCGGAACGATCACCTCGGCCGGCCCAGCGGGCGGATACGGCAACCTCGTCGTCCTCGACCACGGGGGAGGAGTCAGCACCTACTACGCCCACCTCGCCTCGATCAGCGCCGACATCACGCCCGGGGCGCCCGTGTGGATGGGACAACAGCTCGGGGTCGAAGGCACGACCGGCACGAGCACCGGAAACCACCTGCATTTCGAGGTCCGCCAAGACGGCACCCCGATCGACCCCATCCCGTTCATGCTCGCCCACGGTGCCCCCCTCAACGGCCAAGCGGTCGCCCCATCGAGCCCGCCCGGCACCGGGCCAAGCGACCCTGGCGGCCAGCAAGGCGGCATCGGCTTCACACTGCCCCCACCGGGCACCCCGCGCCTGAACTCACTGTCCAACCCGCCCCAGCCCATCCCCGCCAGCATCAAGACCCTCTACCTAGCCGCCGCCGACAGATACCACCTGCCCTGGACCCTGCTGGCCGGGATCGGCATGGAAGAGACCGCACACGGACGCACCACCGCCACCAGCTCAGCTGGCGCCCGAGGCCTCATGCAGTTCATGCCCGCGACCTGGGCGCTGTACGGCGTCGACGGGGACGGCGACGGCCGCGCTGACATCACCAACGACGCCGACTCGGCGATGAGCGCAGCGAACTACCTGACCGCCTCGGGAGTCACCGCCGGCCCCGACGGCGTGCGGCGCGCGATCTTCGCCTACAACCACGCCGACTGGTACGTCAACGACGTCCTCTACTACGCCGCCGCCTACGGCGGCGGCACCGTGCCCGGAGACCCGAGCGACTGCGGACCCGGCGGGATCGGCAACCCCAACCTGCCCCCCATCGACAACGCCGCGATCGCCGCACTGCTCACCTGGGCCCAGACCCACATCGGCGACCCCTACGTCTTCGGCGCCAACGGACCGGACGCCTGGGACTGCTCCAGCTTCACCCAGGCCGCCTACGCCCAGATCGGGATCAGCATCCCCCGCACCGCCTCCGCCCAACGCAACTGGCTCGCCGCCGGCAACGGATTCCGCGTCCCCGAAGGCCAAGAACGACCAGGGGACCTGCTGTTCGTCGACAGCTACCTCGGCCCCAACCAGATCGGCCACGTCATGATCGTCTTCGACCCCGCCACGCACCTGACAGTCGAGGCCGGCGGAGCCAAGGTCGGCAACTACGACTACAGCAACTGGGCCGATCACCACATCTACGAGTTCTGGCGTGTCGGAGCCACCCACTAACGTGCTCTATAACTGAGGCGAGTTATAGAGAAGAACAAGGAGAGGGCGGGAGTGGTGTGAAGCCAAGGATCTACACCCCGGGCGCAGGACACCAGCCCCCAGTCCTGGCTGGCCGCGACGAACAGCTTCGGGACTGGAGCCTGATGCTGAACGACGCAGCAGCCCGGGGGAGGGTCGCCGCCAGGGACACCATCCTGGTCGGCCCCCGAGGGGTGGGTAAGACCGCGCTGCTGACCGCCTACGCCCGGATCGCCCAGGCCCAGGGAACGGTGGTGGTCGACCTGCAGGCGGTCCGGGGGGAGGCCGGACTCATCGAGTCCCTCATGCAGCACGCACGGCGTCTGACCGCTGAAGAGGCCGGGCCGTGGCGTAGGGCACGTGCCTCCTTCGAGCGGCTCGCCGGCTTCAATATCGGCCTCGCGGGCATCGGTGCTGGCGTGAGCCTGCGCGACACCTCCACTGCACCAGCACGCCCGGACGCCGGATCTCTGGCCGGGGCCCTCGCCCGCCTGGCCGCCGAGGTCGCCAAGGACCACTCCAGCGGTGGGCTCCTGATTACCGTCGACGAGCTGCAGGTCGCCGCCCACCCAGACCTCGCCCTGCTCGCCGCCACGTTGCACAGACTCAACGTCGACCACTCAGGCGCCAACGTCACCTTCGCTGCCTCCGGCCTGCCCTTCACCACATCCGTGCTCAACGCGGCGGGAGTAACCCACCCCGACCGGCTCTTCGAGGTCGTCGACGTCCCGCTGACCCTGCCACCGAACGACGCCCGGTACGCGCTCGTTGAGCCCGCGCGCGCAGAGCACGTCGCGTGGGAGGTAGCGGCCCTTGATCGTGTCCTCACCGTCACCAACGGCTACCCCGCGCATCTGCAACTGGTCGCAGACGCGGT
>CALMLL010000169.1 GCA_937868075.1 uncultured Marmoricola sp.
CCGGTCGAGCGCACCCATTCCCGCAGGCCGTCTCCGGCCAGCACGGCCGCGCAGATCAGGCCGGTGTAGCTGACCAGGAGCAGGAATCCGGGCCAGGCCGTCGCCGCGGTCGGCAATCCGGGCAGTCGCAACGGGATGAGGGCGAGCACGGCTGCCCCGAGTGCGCCGAGCAGCGCGGTCACCCACGCGGCCCGGACCCCGCGTTGACGGTCGCCACGAAGGAGAGCCAGGGTGGCCACGATCAGGATCGGGATGGTCAGCGCCCACGACGCGCCTGTGCCACCAGTGGCATGCCCGGCCAGTGCGTCGCGCACGGTGGGGGTGTTCCAGGGCAGATCGGCGCGACCTGCTTCGACCAGCCAGGCACTCCAGGTGCCCCCCACTCCAGCGATCCACGGCAGCAGGAGGGCCGGCACAGCCACCAGCACGGTGAGCAGTGGGGCCACGCGATCACGCCCGCGCAGCAGGGCCGAGCGCGACAGGGCACCCCCCACGAGCAGAGCCAGCACCGCCACGCAGGCCAGGAGGTATGCGACCGGCACGAACGCGGTCAGGAGTGCGCCACCCAGCGACGTACGCCACGCGGCCCGCCACCTGCGGTCGACGTCTTGACCCAGCAGATGCAGCGCACTGGTGGCCACCCAGGGAAGGAGGAAGGCCCCGGCGACGGTGCCCAGACGGCCGTCAGCGACGGCACCCGTCGCCACCGGCAACAACGCGTAGGCGATCGCCCCCCAATAGCTGACCGGGGAAGGCCCGACCAGAGCCCGGAAGAACCTCAGTGCCGACAGGGCCGTCAACGGGACACTGAACAAGAACAGGGCCGCGGTGACCCACCCCGGGTGATTGCCCAGGACCCATCCAGCCGCGGCCAGCGGAAGAAGGTACGCCGGGGCCGGAGCCGACGTGCCGACCCCCAGGGTGTGCGAGCCGGACCAGTAGCGCTGCCACCACACCGCTGCGGAGTCGGGAGCGGGGAGCAAGGACCCGCCCCACAGATGGCCGCCGATGTTGCCCCGCGCGGCCAGCAGAGAGAGCACGGACCCGCCGACCACGAGCCAGAAGAGTCGGTTGCGCACCAGCAAGGACAGCAGCCCGGGTTGGTCGCGGGTGAGGTCGTCCTCCTCGGCCAGCGGGTCCAGGGTCGAACTGCGGGCAGAGTCGCGACCCAGGTTGAGCAGGGCGCTGAGGAAGTCGCCCACGAAGTCGAGGCCATGGCGGTAGGGCAGCCAGGTGGGAGCCAACAGCGCCGCGGTCGCGGCACGCGTTGTCGGAGTCGAAGCCGACCTCACCACCCGGCGGGCGGCCCGGGCACGGGCGATCCGCCACGGCCGCCCCAGCACGCTGGCCATGGCAGCCAGTTCTGCCCCCGCCTCCCGTGGCGCCCGGACGAGCAGGAAGCCGAGCGCGCGCACCAGCGACCCGAAGAAGAGTCGCACCATCCGCCACGGGGTGCCCCGTCCCGAGCCGTTGGCCAGCAGGGTGTAGAGCGCGGCCTCGCGCTGGCGGCGGTGGGGGTGCTCGGCGGACTGACCGCTCCGCTGCCCACGAGTGGCGGCCTCGGCATGGAACACCACCGCCTCCGGAACCACCAGGGTGCGATGCCCGGCCAGGGCCGCGCGCCACCCGAGGTCGATGTCATTGCCGAACAACGGAAGCGCCGGATCCAGACCCAGGTCGGCCAGCACGTCTCGGCGTACCAGCATCCCGGCGGTGTTGACCGCGAGGGCCGTCTCGCTCTGGTCGTGCTGCCCCTGGTCGTACTCGCCTCGTTCCAAACCGGTTTCGCGGCGCCCGGTTCCGGAGATGGTGACCCCGAGTTCGAGCAGGCGCCGCAGGGAGGGCCATTCGCGGAGTTTGGGTCCCAGGATCGATACGTCCGGATGCGCGGCGGCGGCTTCGCACAGCCGCGCGAGCGCAGCGGGGTCGGGGTTGGCATCGTCGTGCAGCAGCCATACCCAGTCGGTGGTCACGTCTGGTAGGGCGGCGTGCACCGCTTCGACGAAAGAGGTCGTGGCCGGGAGTTCGTCGAGGTGCCAGCGGCCATCGGCACGGATCAGATCCGCGCTGGTGTCAGTCGACCCGGTGTCGAGGGCGATCAACGCGTCGGGACGCCTGGTCTGCGAGGCGACACCGTGGAGGACAGCCGGCAGCCATCGGGCGCCGTTGTGGCTGATCAGAAGGGTGGTCACCTGCACGATGAATCACCCTAACGACCTGCCGGGTGCTGCTCGAACCGCTAGACGGCCCGCTTCTTCAGTTTGCGCCGCTCTCGCTCGGAGAGGCCGCCCCAGATGCCGAACCGCTCGTCGTTCATCAGTGCGTATTCCAGGCACTCCGAACGTACGTCGCAGGTCAGGCACACTCTCTTGGCCTCACGAGTCGAGCCTCCCTTTTCAGGGAAGAACGCCTCCGGGTCGGTCTGAGCGCACAAGGCACGCTCCTGCCACCCGTTCTCGTCGTCGGCGTCGGCCTCGAGCAGAAATAGCTCTCGCACGATCTCGCCCCTTCGACCCGAGACCGGCCCTGCTTGTGTGGACCGGTCGCTGTTGACTCATGATTCGCAGTAGCCCGCCCTGCGCCCTGCGCCACGGGGTGGGAAATACATTGGTGTGATTACATGCCTGTCGCTTCCGGAAGTCAAGTCGCAATTTGTCCGAAAGGAACCGCAATGTCCGGCTCTGAGGCCCTCCCCCGACGCATCACCGTGCTCTCCGGAGGTGTCGGAGGTGCTCGCTTCCTCATGGGGCTGCGCCACCTCGTCGAGCGCGAGGTTGACTCGGCGGGCGCTGCGACCAGACCTGAACCGGTCGAGATCACCGTGATCGCCAACACCGCCGATGACTGGTGGATCCATGGCCTCAAGGTCTGCCCCGACCTCGACACGGTGATGTACACCCTGGGCGCGGGCATCGACACCGAACGCGGTTGGGGACGCACCGACGAGACCTGGAACTGCAAGAGCGAACTGGCTGCCTACGCCGTCGAGCCGACATGGTTCGGCCTGGGTGATCGCGACCTGGCCACACACCTGGTGCGCACCCAGATGATCGATGCCGGCTATCGCCTCAGCACGGTCACCGAGGCCCTGTGCCGGCGCTGGCAGCCCCGGGTCCGGCTGCTGCCGATGTCCGATGACCGGATCGAGACCCACGTGGTGATCACCGACCCCAGCGACGGGGAGCGCCGCGCCGTGCACTTCCAGGAGTACTGGGTGCGCCACCGAGCCGCAGTCGAAGCACACGGCGTCGCGGTGATCGGACTGGAGGAGAGCACCCCTGCTCCGGGGGTGCTCGAGGCCATCGAGGGGGCCGACGTGGTGATCGTGCCGCCGTCCAACCCGGTCGTATCCATCGGCACCATCCTCGGCGTACCCGGGATCAGGGCGGCCCTGGCATCGACCACGGCCCGCGTGGTGGGAGTCTCCGGGATCATCGGCGGCGACCACGTGCATGGCATGGCGCGACAGTTGCTCCAACTCCAAGGTGTCGAGGTCAGCGCCGCCGGCGTCGCCCAGCACTACGGCGCCCGCCCTGACGGCTTGCTGGATGCTTGGCTGATCGACTCCGCCGATGCGGATCTGGTTCCTCGAATCTCGGCGACGGGCATCGCGTGTGAGGCCCGGCCACTCCTGATGACCGATGTCGAGGCCACCGCCGACATTGCCGCCGCGGCGCTGGCGATGGTGTCCCAGTGACCTCGGCCGCCATCACCGTGACCGCCCCCTCGGACATCCCCGAGGTGACCGAGTCCACCGACCTGACCGATCTCATCGCCGGTCATCTCGATCTCCGCGACGGCGACATCGTGGTCGTGACCAGCAAAGTGGTGAGCAAGGCCGAGGGGCGCGTCGTCACCGGCGATCGCGACGCCCTGATCGCCGCCGAGACGGTCGAGGTGATCGCCCGTCGCGACAACACGCTGATCACCCGATCGGCCTCGGGTCTGGTGCAAGCCGCGGCAGGTGTCGATGGCTCCAACGTTCCTGCCGGCACCGTGGTGCTCCTCCCCCAGGATCCCGACGAGTCCGCGCGACGCCTGCGCACCGGGCTGGCCGCCCGCGCCAACGTGGCCGTGATCGTCACCGACACCGCGGGCCGAGCCTGGCGGGTCGGTCAGACCGATATCGCGATCGGCGCGGCCGGGATCCAGGTGCTCGACTCGTACGCCGGCCGCACCGATGCCTTCGGCAACACCCTGGCAGTGACCGCGCCAGCCGTCGCCGACGAACTGGCCGGCGCTGCAGAGTTGGTGAAGACGAAACTGTCGAGGCGGCCGGTGGCACTCGTACGCGGGCTCGGGGAGCGGGTGCTGCCACCGGGTCAGCACGGTCCGGGAGCGATCGCGCTGGTGCGGCCCCGCCGCGAGGACATGTTCGCGTTGGGGGCAAGGGAAGCGGTGCTGGCCGCCGTGCGAGGCGACAACCTCGACTCGTTCGGGGCACCTGTCAGCGCCGAGGAACTCATCGCCCAGCTGACCGCGCTGGGGGCAACCGTGATCGCCTCAGGCGCCGATGTCGAGGTCGTGAACGGCGCCGAGACTCACCGCATCGCCGCCCACGCGCTGGGGTGGAGGTCGGCCACCGTCACTGACGGCCGCCTGCGACTCACTGCGCGGTAGCCCGCCGCAACCCTCACAAGACCTCGGTGAGGCCCTCTGCCCGCAACCGGTCAACGACCGCTTTGACCTGTTGGGCATGATCGCCCGTGGTGACCAGGAGGGCGTCGGGAGTGTCGACCACGACGACGTCATGCAGTCCGAGCACGGCGATCACCCGATCGGTGCCGTGGACCACGAGCCCGGAGCCGTCCTCGACCACGACTCCCTTGTCGCTGCCCAGCACCGCCACGCCATCGCGACGGGGAAGCAGACCGCCGAGGAAGTCGAAGTCGCCGATGTCCTCCCAGTCGAACCGCGCCGGCACCATCGCTACCCGCCCCGCCGCCGCGGCCGGTTCGGCCACGGCGTGGTCGATGGCGATGCGCTCCATGTCCTCCCAGAGTTCGAAGAGCCGGTCCGGCTCGGCAGCCAAAGCCCGAGCCTGGGCGGCCAGTTCCGGGTGGTTCTCGGCCAACAGATCCAGCAGCACCGAGGCCCGACAGACGAACATGCCTGCGTTCCAGGAGTGATCTCCGGAGGCGACGTAGGAGGCGGCGCGGGCCGCATCAGGTTTCTCCACGAAGGCAGTGACCGCGCGAGCAGTCTCGAACCCCGGGAGCGGGTCCCCGGCTTCGATGTAACCGAAGCCGGTCGCCGGTCCGGTGGGAGTGATCCCGATCGTGACCACGAGGCCGGTCTCGGCGACCTCGACGGCCTCGGTGATACACGCTGAGAAACCGTCGACGTCACCGATCACGTGGTCGGCGGCGAAGGATCCCACGATCCCGTCTGGGGCGATCCTCTCCACGGTGGCCGCAGCCCACGCGATGGCCGCCATCGAGTCACGCGGGGTCGGCTCGGCCAGGATGCGAGCCACCTCGGGCAGTTGCCGGCGTACGGCGGGGGCATGGGCGGCACCGGTGACCACGATCAACTGCTCTCCCACCAAGGGAGAGAGTCGGTCGGCCGTGGCCTGCAGGAGCGAACGCCCCGAGCCGGTCAGATCCTGGAGGAACTTCGGCGACCCGGCGCGCGACAACGGCCACAGCCTCGTGCCGGCACCGCCGGCAGGGACGATCCCCCACAGCCGGCTCAACGTAGTCATGGGCGCATCCTCCCAGAGTCCGTTGCCGCTCCCTGCCCTCCCTGCCCGGTTCGCCGCGCTGTTCAGGGGAGGTGCACGACTACCGTGCCTGCGTGGCCACCTTCGAGAGCATGCTGAACGCCCGACTGCGAGGCGACGCCGGGCAGCCGTTCGTCACCTTCTACGACGACGACACCGGCGAACGCACCGAACTGTCGTTCACCTCGTGGGCCAACTGGGTGGCCAAGACCGCCGGAGTGCTCACCGAAGACCTCGATCTCGTCCCCGGGGACACAGTGGGCATCGACTTGCCGCCGCACTGGCTCGGCACGGTGTTCTGCGGCGCCGCCTGGCTGGCCGGGGTGCAGGTCCTCACCGGTGCGGGCGCGACGGCGCGAGTCGGGACGACCGCCGGCGATCTGGTGTGCTCGCTACACCCGTTCGCGCTGGCGTTCCCGCCCGGGGCCGCCCCCGCCGGCGGTCAGGACTTCGGTCACCTGTGGCCCAACCAGCCCGATGTCTTCCTCGGCGAACGACCCCTGCCTGGTGTGCCGGTCTTCGACGGGCTCGGCATCGACGACCTCACCGCAGTGGGCAGCTCTGATCGCGTGCTCACCGAGATCGACCCGACGTCGCATCAGGGTGTCCGGCTACTGCTGGACCTGCTGGCCGGCACCGGATCGATGGTGCTGGTGGCCAACGCCGCTCCAGGGTCGGCCGAGGCTCGACGTACGACGGAGCGGGTCACCGCCACGCGCTAGCCCAGGACGTCGTACCCGCCGAAGCCGGTCGCGATCAGGCGACGCTGCCCCAGATCACCGGCAGCCGAACCCGGGATCAGCCAGAGCTTGCCCGTCGACTTCTCCACCGCGACCACGTCGGCCTGCTGGTCCCCGTCCACATCGCCGAGACCGACGACCAGTGTGTAGGTCCCGCTTGCCCGAAGTTGCGTCACCGCTGACTCGTTGACCACGGGCAGGAACGTCGTGGCTGCGGTGATGGCGGCCGAGGACTGGGACGCCGCCCACAACCCGCTGCCGATCTGGTTGTAGGTGCGCAGCTTGGCCGGCGCGGTCAGGGTCTGCTTGACCCCGGTCTTGCCGTTGCCGAGGTAGAGCTTGGTCGTCGCGCCGAAGCGTGCGGCCAGGTCGGGGTTGCCGTCACCGTTGATATCACCGACGGCAGCCAGCCGGCTGACCTTGGCGAAGCCCCAAGCCATCGCCTTGGCTGGGGCGAACCCGCCCTTGCCGTTGCCCAGACGCAGCATCAAGGTGTTGCCGCCGATGCCGCGGCTGACGATGTCGGTTCGACCGTCACGGTTCCAGTCCCCGACGCTGAGCAACGCAGCGGTGTTGGTCAGGCGCAGCCCGGTGTCGACGGTGGCACCGAGATTGGTCTTGCCGTTGGACTTCACGGTCACCACCGAGCCGTCGGCACGTCGCCCGATGACCTGGACGCTGGCACCGCTGGTCGCGGCGCTCAGTCCGGTCAGGGGCGCGAGGTCGGCGAAGGGTCCCAGGGCCGCACCGAACCCGAGGCGGCCGTTGCCGGGCAGCACGTAGACCCGTTTGGCGTCGCGAGCAAGGAGGTCGGCCTTGCCGTCAGAGGTGTAATCACCGCCCCCGACCATCTGGCTGTACGCCGACAGGGCACTCGGCAAGCCCACCCGAGCCGCCACTGAGGTGCGGCGTCCGGGGAAGGCCCACCAACGCCCGTCCTTGGCCCGAGCCACGAGATCGCGGCGACCATCGCCGTTGAGGTCTCCGGCACCCACGATCGAGGTGTAACCGGACCACGTGCTCACCAGTCGAACCGGCGCCGCGAACCCGGCGGCACCGCGGCCGGGGACCAGCCAGAGAGACCGAGACGTGGTCGTGGTGGCCACCATGTCGGGAAGGCCGTCACCGGTGAAGTCACCGACCGGGGCAAGCATCGAGAACCCGCGCAGGGTCAAGGCCGTCTTGGACAGCAGGTAGCCGGTCGGGCTGCCGGAGAGCACCCGGGCGGTGCCGGTGGATCGGCGATAGGCCAGTGCATCCACACGGCCGTCCTTGTTGAGGTCGCCCATGGCCAACACCTGGTCACCGGCGGCGACACCAGCGGTGGCCGGGACCGACGGCTCGAAGCCGACCTGACCACCGGTGGGCCGAAGAAGGACCCGTCCGGTCGCCTTCTCGTGCACCACGAGGTCGGGCCAAGCACTGCCGATGAGGCTGAGCCGCTTGGGCAACTGGCTCTCCGGCACCGGGGTGATCGGGGTGGAAGTCGGGGTCGGCGTGGGGGTCGGGCTTGGCTTCTGGCCGCGCTGGATGGCGGCTGCCTTGGCTCGGATGTCGGGGATGCGTGCATAGAGATAGCGCCCGGGGCAGGCCGTCGAACCGGTGTCGCGGTGGCCGTTGATCGCGTTGAGGTAGCGGTCCTTGACCCAGATGTGCATCGCGTCGGCCGGAATGTTGTACATCGACAGCTTCCAGGCGAACAACGCGGCGTAGGCGTTGATGATCGCCTCAGGCGGCTCAGCGATGTCGTAGTTCCCGATGGCTGACATCGCGAAGGCGACCTCGTTGTAGCCCAGGGTGTGGGCCCCGGTCACTGGTTTGTCGATGCCGCCGTAGCGGCCCTCCCAGATCTGGCCGAAGCGGTCGACCAGGAAGTTGTAGCCGATGTCGCTCCATCCGCGGGAGCGCACGTGGTAGGCGTAGATGCTGCGCAGCAGCGCGGGCACCTGTTCGCGGGTGTAGTCGTTGGCGTTGACCGTGTGGTGGACGAAGGCCGCCTCGATTGTGCCGTAGCGCGGCGACCCGTCGCGAAGCGACTCATCGGCACCCCACTGTGCCCGCGTCATGATGTTCGGCTTGGGAGCGATCGGCATCGATGCGGCGGCGGCGTAGGCGCGCAGGGCGACGCCCTGCTGAGGCTGTCTCGGCACGTGAAGACTGGCGGCGGCGACCTTGGTGACGTGGCCGGTCCCCGGGTTGACCAACGCGAAACGTAGGCCGCGGGGCGCCCGTCCGGACTCGGTGTAGACGCGCAACTGCACGCGCTGGACCACCCCGACCACGGTCGGCTCGGTGCCCGGTCGTGCGGCGGCGGTGGCGACGTCGGGAGCATGATCGTTGTGGTACTCCAACGACTCCCAGCCCGACCAGCGGCCTGCCTGGCGCGAGCGCACCTGGAGGGAGATCGCAGTTTCGGCGATGGTCCTGCCCGGAGCCCAGGTCGCGCCCACGGTCACGAGCCCGGAGACCCGCTGCGGCACGGTTTGAGCCGCCAGGAGTCGGCCGGCGGTGTCTCGAGACCGCAGATGCCGAGTTCCGGCAACTCCCTTGACCAGCACATTGCGGACCGTGGGAGTCACCGGTGCGGACTCGACGTACGCCTTCCCCGTGCGTACGGCGGTCCGCAGATCGCCCGGCGACACATGCGGCACGATCTCCAAGGTCATCACACCGGCGGCGGCCACAGCGGTCGACAACACCAACGCCGTAGCCAGCAGTTGCTGGCAGAACGTGACGTATCGAGCCTTCAACAAACTCATGTGGTGCGCGCTCCCGTTGTGCCTCGTTAATCACACGAGTCACAAGTTTCACACCAACAACATGGGTATTGACAAGCCTTTGCAATTAATTACAAGAGTGTAATTGGGTGAATAACAACGGTGTTATTTAATGCGATGTCAATTCCGGCATCGAATCGTGACGATCCCGTGACCGGGATCGGGGGCCGGCCAGAGGTCAGATCTCAGAGCCGAGTTCCTCGTCGGCGTGCTCTTCCTCGGTGGTGTCGTCGTAGTGCAGGTAGTGGATACCGCCCTGCACGCTGCCACCCGGGACAACCTTGGAGTCGTAGGTCAGACGACCCGACTCCAGGACCAGCACCCGATCGCACATGTTGCGCACCGACGCCGCCGCATGGGACACGTAGAAGATCGTGGTCCCCTGGTGCCGGATCTCCTGCATCTTCTCCATGCACTTCTTCTTGAAGGGCCGGTCCCCCACGGCCAGCACCTCATCGGCCAAGAAGATGTCGGCGTCGACATGGACCGCGACCGAGAAACCCAGTCGGGCGTACATGCCCGACGAATAGTGCGACACCGGGATATCGAGGAATTTGCCGATCGAGGCGAAATCGACGATCTCGTCGAATTTGGCGTTGGTCTCGGCCTCGTTCATGCCCAGGATCGCGGCATTGAGATAGAGGTTCTCCCGCCCGGTCAACTGCGGGTGGAAGCCAGCGCCCTTGGCGATCAGACCGGCGATCCGCCCCCGGGTCAGCACCCGACCGCCGTCAGGACGCATGACCCCGTTGATGATCTTGAGCAGCGTGGACTTGCCAGAACCGTTGAGTCCCATGAGGCCGATCGACTCGCCCTGCTCGACGGTGAAGGACACGTCGTCGACGGCCTTGAAGGTCTCGCTCAGCGGCAGCCCCTTGGCCACCGAGACCGCCATCTGCTTCAGAGTGCGGCTGTAGTGCATGGTGAAGATCTTGGAGACGTTCTCCACCACAATCGATTCGCTCACCTGCGACCACCCATCACGTCGTACGTCATCAGAGCCGCTCCGGGAACTTCTTCTCCAGGCGCCGGAACAGGCGCTGGCCGAACCACAGCAGGCCCAGACAGGCGACCAGGGTGATCAGCCCGCGCTGCAGGAGGTGGTCGGGGAACAGCAGGGACAACTCCTGTGCCTTGCCCGAGGCGTTCTGCTTGGCGACCGGATACCAGAAGAACCGTTGCAGCAGCATCACCGCGTCGGCGACCGGGTTGGCCATATAGAGCTGGTAGATCACCGGATGGGCCTCGGCATGCTGCATCACCCGGTGCGCCGGATACATCATCGGCACCAGGAAGTGCATGAACTGCGTGATCGTGTGCACGATGTTTTGGAAATCGCGGTAGTACACGTTGACCGCGCTGAAGATCAACGCCATGGCCATCGAGAACGCCATGATGATCAACAGACCCAACAACCCCGAGGCGGCACCCAACGGGTCGATGCTCCAGCCCGAGATGAACGAGAAGAAGGCCAGCAGCAGCAATTGCGGCAGCGTGTGGAACATCGCCACCAGCATCGAGGAGAGCGGGAAGACCTCGCGAGGCACCGCCATCTTCTGTACCAGGCGGCGGTTGAGCCAGATCGAACGCGTGCCACCGGAGAAAGTCTCACTGAAGTAGTGGACGAAGACGATGCCGCAGAACAGGTGGATGGCGAAGTCGGGGACGTCCTTGTGCATGTTGAGCAGGTAGCCGAACACCACGAAGTAGACGCCGAAACGGATCGCCGGCTGGACGTAGGACCACAGGAGTCCCAGGATCGAGGCCGAGTACATCCGGGCCAGTTCGCGGCGCACGATCAGTCGGATCAGGTACGGGCGTTGCAGAGCGCCCACCAGCCCACTGTCGGGAGCCGGAGACTGCAACTCCCCCTCGACCACCCGGGTCGCCGCAGGCCCCTCGACGGGAGCCACGACCGGCATCTGGTTGTTCTTCTTGGCCGCAAGGCGCCGCGCCTTGCGCGCCTTGCGGGCCGAGGGAGCGACCCGGCCGGGCCCCTCCTGGATGCGCTCTTGGCGCATCGGGTGGCTGGTGGGTTCTTCGGTCATTCCGAGGCGTCCTTGGAGTCGGCAGCGGTCGCCTCGGATCCGATCCCGAACGTCATGGCCCAGGTCTCCGGCGAGGTGATGTCTCCCAGCGCGGCGCGATACTGCTCGGCCAGTTGGGCCCAGTCGCGGTACAGCGTGCGGTGGATCGCGACGGTGCGCTTGAGCAGGTCACGGTAGTGCTCGGGGTCTCGTCGATACAGCGCCACCGAGGCGCCGTCCTTCATCGAGACCACGGCGGCGTCGTACTTGGCGAGGTTGAACCACGCCGCATCCATCGCGGCCAGTTCGGTCTCGGGGAACTCCTTGGACAGTTCACGCACCGGTCGCAACTGGCGAAGTGGAGCCAGCCCGGCCGAGATCACCATGCTCAACCGGCCAGGGATCTCGATATCCGCCTTGCCCTTCTTGGGCGGCTTCTTGCGACGCACCGGCGGGAGTTCGTCACGATCGACATGCAGTTGGGCGTCGACGAACTGTTTGCGGAAGGTGTTGATGTCGGCCAACTTGGTCGGCAGTTCGCCATGGAGGGCGTAGGGGCCCGCCAGCACGTCTTCGATGGCGAGGTGCCGCAACTCAGCGGTGGAGTACTGCAACGAGGCGAGGTGCTTGACCTGGTGGTTGAAGCTCTCCCGGACCAGCCGCCCACCGCGGGGGTACGTCGAGTGCAACAGCGCCGCGATGATGCGGTTGCGGTGGTGGAAGTAGGCCTGCCAGTCGACCCCGTCGTTCTTGTCGGTCCACGGCACGTGCCAGACCGCGGCACCCGGGAACGTGACCGTCGGGAATCCGGCCTCCTTGGCCCGCAACCCGAACTCGGAGTCGTCCCACTTGATGAACAGCGGCAGCGACAGACCGACCTGCTCGAGCACCTGCCGAGGGATCAGGCACATGAACCAACCGTTGAAGTCCACATCGGCACGCCTGTGCAGCCACCGAGCCGACCGCAGGTTGCGCGCAGAAAGGTCCCAGTCGCTGTAGCCGTCGAGACGGGTCTGCCACCAAAAGCGCCACGGCTGGATGATCTCGCCGAAGGAGTGCAGTCGCGCGCGGGAGTAGATGCTGAACATGTGCCCACCCACGATGGTGGGGCGCCGAGCCAGGTCTCCGAAGGTGACCGCCCGGATGATGCCCTCGGGCTCGCAGATGACGTCGTCGTCCATCATCAGGGCGTAGGTCGCGGTGCCCTTGCGGATCGACTCCAACTGGCCGCGGGCATAGCCGCCCGAACCGCCCAGGTTGCCTTGCACGATCACCCGGAGCTTGTCCCCGAGCAGTGCCTCGGCGGCCGGGAAGAACTCCGACTCCTTGACCGGCTGACTGCCTTGATCCATCACGAACACGGTGTCGAGATAGGGGCGCAGGTCCTCGTCCTCGGCCAATTGACCGATCAACTTGGCGCAGAAGTCCTGGCGGTTCATGGTGGTGATCGCCATGTCGACGGTGCCGTGAGCGACCCGGTCGTCGGGCACCTCGGCGGTCCATTCGGCCGACTCGACCACGGCCGGGTCGTCCCCGCCGACCACGTCGTACCAGTACCAGCCGCCGTCCACGAACGGCTTCAGGCTGAGCTCGAAGTCGAACTGCTGGCTGCCGCTGTGCGTGACGATCGCGGATTCGACCATCTGCGAGTGGCCACGAGCCATCGATTTGTAGACGGTGACGACGGCACCCATACCCGACATCGTCAGGCGCAGGTGCACGTCGGTGACTACGGAGTGGCGGCGCCAGTAGGAGGCCGGGAAAGCGTTGAAGTAGGTCCCGAAGGAGATGGTCTGCCCGGGCAGGACCTTCACCGCGGTGCGGGAGACGATCTGGTCGGGCCGCAGCCTGCGGCCGGTGGATGTCGACTGCCGGATCGCAGCGTTGTTGAGGTCCTTGGCCGCCTGGTCGCCGCCGATGTCGTAGCGGTCCGCGTCGAGTTTGGCCTCTTCGAGGTCGACGTAGAGGGCGAACACGTCCGGGTCACGGTCGACCGGGAAGATCTGCCGTTGGAGCAGTCTGGTCGTACTCACTCCTCGATGCCTCCGCTCTTGAGTGCGGCGCCGTCTTCGAAGTACGGGCGCAATGCATTGTCGAACATGCTCAAAGCCGAACCGATGGCCATGTGCATGTCGAGGTACTTGTAGGTGCCCAGGCGGCCGCCGAAGAGCACCATCGGCTCGGCCTTGGCCTTCTCGCGGTAGCGCAACAGCTTCGCGCGGTCCGCAGGGGTGTTGATCGGGTAGTAGGGCTCGTCGCCCTCCTCGGCGAAGCGAGAGTACTCGTGCACGATGACGCTCTTGCCCGGCAGATAGGTCCGCTCGGGGTGGAAGTGCTTGAACTCGTGGATCCGGGTGAACGGCACGTCCTGGTCGTTGTAGTTCATCACCGAGCAGCCCTGGAAGTCGTCGGTCTCGACCACGCTGGGCACCAGGTCGACCGTGCGCCACGACAGTGCTCCCTCGGAGTTGTCGAAGTACTCATCGACCGGGCCGGTGTAGACGATCGGTACGACGCCTCGGTACTCGTCGATGACGTCGAAGAAGTCGGTATTGAGCCGGACCTCGATGTTGGGGTGGTCGGCCATCTTCTCCAGCCACGCGGTGTAGCCGTCGACCGGAAGGCCCTCGTAGGTGTCGTTGAAGTAGCGGTTGTCGAAGTTGTAGCGCACCGGGAGCCTGGTGATGATGTCGGCGCTCAGCTCGGTCGGGTCGGTCTGCCACTGCTTGGCGGTGTATCCCTTGATGAAGGCTTCATAGAGCGGTCGGCCGATGAGGCTGATCGCCTTCTCCTCCAGGTTGGTGGCTTGGGAGGTGTCGATCTCGCTGGCCTGCTCGGCGATCAGCGCCTTGGCCTCGTCGGGGGTGTGGGACTTGCCGAAGAACACGTTGATCAGGTTGAGGTTCATCGGCAGGGAGTACACCTGGCCGGCGTACGTGCCAAAGACGCGGTGCTGGTAGTTGGTGAAGCTGGTGAACTGGTTGACGTAGTCCCAGACCCCCTTGTTCGACGTGTGGAACAGGTGGGCGCCGTAGACGTGGACCTCGATGCCGGTCTCGGCCTCGCGCTCGGAGTAGGCGTTGCCGCCGAGGTGGTGGCGCCGCTCGATGATCAGGACTTTCTTGTCCAATTGGCTGGCCATACGCTCGGCGATGGTGAGGCCGAACAGGCCGGAGCCGACGACAACGAGATCAGGGGTGGTCACCCGGGCGAGTCTAACGAGGCGTGGAGGCCCCCAGGACCAGCCACGGCGGGGAGGTGGCGCATTCCACGCGCATCGCGTAGTGCGCGCACCACATTGCGTGCCTCAGCACGTCCGCCGCGCACCGGGGAGAGGGCCACGACACCGGCCGTGATCAGCCACGGCTTGGCCCGCACGAGGGCGTTGGTGCCGTAGCGCTGATGCACGACGAACAGGTTGCGGTACATGAAGTACCCCTTCCATCCGCTCAGATCGTGTTGCTGGTCGAAGTCCAACTGCCGGGTCATCACCGCATCGCGTACGCCGACGATCGGGAACCCGGCACGGCGGATCCGCAGGGCGTAGTCGCAGTCGTCGTAGAAGATGAAGAACGAGGGATCGGGGAACCCCACGCGGTCAATGACCGTGCGGTGGACCATGAAACCCTCGAAGGCCACGTTGTCCAGGGCGACGGTGGGCGGCATCGCCTCGCGCATCCCATAACTGGTCTCCACGCTGGCCGCCTTGGGCTTGATCCGCAGCGGGTTGCTCAGGTCGAACTCCGTCGCGGCCTTCTCCACCAGTCGCCCGGATCGGTCCTTCCTGGTAACGCTGGCCGCGGGCCCACCCTCCACCAGCAGATGGGCCAGGCAGTCGGGGGAGGCCAGCACGTCGTCGTCCATGAGCCAGATCCAGTCGAAACCAGCGGCATAGGCGGCTCGGACGCCGGTGTTGAAGCCGCCGGCGCCGCCGGTGTTGGTCTCCTGCCGCAGCACCACCAACTCCGGCTCCCCGCGACCAGCCAGCAGCGCCGCGGTCTCATCGGTGCTGGCGTTGTCGACGACATAGACCGCGTCGGGGCGCACCGTCCCGGCGAACAAGGCGTCCAGGCACCCGGAGAGCAGGTGGGCTCGGTTGAAGGTGACCACCACGGCGGCCACTCGCCCGGGAGGGATCGGCCCGACCGGGGTCTGGACCGGCTCGGGGCTCGGCGGGGGTGGGTTGAGGAAGGCTAGGTGGCCGGCGAAGTTGCGCCGCATCCCGTCCCGGACCGCTCGCAACGACAGTCGGAGGCGGGCCGGGTCCCGACGGGTCAGGCTGTAGAACCAGATCGTCTTGGCCACGAACAGCCACGCCGGGACCAGCCCGCGGTAGGTGCGCAGGTTGACCCAGTTGTTGCGGGCCATGCAGTAGGCCTTGAGCGCCGAGGGCGAATGGTTGTAGGTCTGGCCGAAGGCCATCGGGGTGCCCAACTCGTCGGCCGCGGGGTGTACGAAACGGGCCGCGGTCACCGTCGCCACGCGGGCGCCGGCCCGTTGGGCGCGCCAGAGGTACTCGACGTCGTCGCCCCAGATGAAGTACTTCGCCTCGACGACGCCGATCTTCTCGATGAGGTCCCGGGTCACCAGCACCCCGTTGAACGGGATCACGATGCCATCGACAAGACCTTCATCCGCAGCCGCTTCGAGGTCCTCGACTCGGCGTACGACGCTGGCCGAGCGCGGCAACCGGATCGGGAAGCACAACTGGGCTTCCTTCCCCTCTGTGACGACCGCAGGGCCGACGAAGTCGTGATCGTCCATGTGGGGCAGCAGGAGTTCGAGGCAGTCGGGTGCGGGCACGCCGTCGTCGTCCATGAGCCAGACGAGATCCGCGCCCCGGGCCAGCGCTTCCTGCATGCCTCGGGCGAATCCACCGGCCCCGCCGGTGTTGGCTGTCTGCGACACCACCGAGACCGTGGTCGGCAGATCGGCCAGCGCCGCCAATCGGGCCACGGTGTCGTCGGTCGAGGCGTTGTCGATGACCACGATCTCGTCCGGTACGACGCTGCCGCGGGCCGCCTCACGAACCAGGCGGGAAACAAGTTCGGCGCGGTTGAAGGTGACTGCCACGGCCACGATGCGTGGTCGGTCGGGGGTCGAAGTCACGCCCAGCACCCTACGCGGGGCGAGGCTGTGGTGAGGAACCCGGCGCCGCCACTAGCAGGCCGAGCCGAGGTCCTCGGTCGAGTTCGCGGTGTAGCCGGAGTGGATGTTGCCGTAGGAGCCACCGGTAGTACCCGTCGATGGTTTGGAGGACGGCTTGCCGCTCTTCTTGCCGCCCGACTCCGATCGGGCGATCGCCTTCTCGACCAGCGTCTGGATCTTGTCGATGTCGGGCTTGTAGGTCTCGATCAGGGGCGGCACGAACGACACGGTGCGGATCGGCTGAGTGCGTGCCTTCATCGCCAGTTGGGCGAAAGTGTCGAGGTCGGACTGGGGCACGTCGGTCTTGATCATGGCCCTCGAGGCTTTGGCGATGTCACCGATCTTGAGGATCACCGTCTGCGGGCTCAACTGGCTGAGCATGGCGCTGAGCACACACTTCTGACGGGCCATGCGTGAGTAGTCGTCGGCGGCCATGCGGGATCGGGCGAACCACAAGGTGTCCTCGCCGTTGAGCAGGCGATAGCCGGGCTCGATGTAGGAGTGACCGTCGAAGTCGCCCAGCGCGCCCTTGGGGATCCGGTCGCGAACGTGCAGTTTGACCCCGCCAACGGCATCGACCAGGTGCCGGAAGCCGGCCAGGTTGACCATCGCGAAGTAGCTGATCTTGAGCCCGGTGATCCCTTCCACGGCGTCTTTGGTGGCTTCGACGCCGGGGTACTTCTTGCCCTTGAACAGCCCCTTGTGATCCAGGGCCCAGGTGAACAGCGAGTTGAGTTCGCAGCCGTCGCAGGTGTAGCCGTTGGGGAACTGTCCGGCCATGGTGGAACCCTCGGCGAAGGGGAAGTTCTGCAGGTTGCGCGGCAATCCGAGCAACACGGTCTTGCCGGTCTCGGCATCGACGCTGGCCACGGTGATGGAGTCGGGGCGAAGTCCCCAGCGAGTGGCACCGGAGTCGCCGCCCAGCAGCAAGATGTTGTAGCGACCGTCGGTGGCATTGTGGACGATCGAGTCGGCGAACATCGCCGAGATGAAACTGCCCTGCACGTGCACGATGTGGGCGGCGAAAAGCAGTGAACCGGCGACGGTGAAACACAGCGCCGAGTTGAGGCCGGTCATGGCCAGTCGCTGCTTTTGGCGAAGTTCCAGGGGATTGCCCAACCGCCAGGCGTCGAAGAAGAGGTAAGCCACCCCGATCGCCAGTCCGATCAGGACGAAGCGCACGAAACCGAGGACCACGGTGTTGGCGAAGAGCCAATAGGCAACCGAAGGCAGCAGCCAGCCGATCAGACCCAGCAACACCAGCACACCGATCACCGCGGCCCAGGTGCGCAACGCGATGCGGCCCACGCGCCGGTTGCCGGCAGCGATCTGTGCCGAGCCCGGCAGGACCAGGGTCATCAGCATCAGGGTGAGCGCGCGGCGGAACCGGAGCCGGGCGAGGGAGGTTCCTCGCGCAGCGAGTCGGTTCTGCCCGGGGGAAGCGGCGGGCATGTGGACCTCTCGGGAAACGAACCGGCCGGGGCCAGCATCAACGCGCCCAGTATCACTAGTCACACCCGTCACACGTGTCTCGACTCGCCGGAATTGTCCGCACCGGTAACCTCACCGCATGCCCAGCCAGCCACCAACCGACGACGACTACACCTGGCTGTACGGCGAGACCCGCAAGCCCACTCCCCCGGCTTCGCCTGCCGATCCGGAGCCGACGCAGGTGATCCCGACTCGGGCGCGACCGGGTGCCCCGGCCCCGTCCGGAGGACCCGCGTCGGGTGAGTCGCCCCATCCCATCGAGATCGCCCCCGAGCCGGGGCGCGACCGACGCGGAAGGGCCTCCACGGCTCCCACCCCCCGTGCCGAACGACCCAGGCGCTCGGGACGAGGGGTGTGGCGAGCGGTCAAAGTTGCATTGTTGTTGTGGGTGGTGTTCCTGGTCGCAGTGCCGATCTGGGCCTTCGGCCGGATCGAGCGGGTCGAGGCGTTCCCGGGTGGAACACGCCCGGCCGACCAACCAGGAACGACGTACCTGCTGGTGGGCTCGGATTCCCGCAAGGGTCTCTCGAAGGCCGAACGGCGACGGCTCGGCACCGGCAACGCCGCCGGTCGGCGTACCGACACGATCATGTTGCTGCACACCGGCTCGCGGAAGCCGATGCTGATCTCGATCCCCCGAGACTCCCTCGTCCCGATCCCGGGTCATGGGACCACCAAGATCAACGCGGCCTTCGCCTACGGCGGGCCCACGCTGTTGGTCGAGACGGTCGAGAAGAACACCGGGGTGCGCATCGACCACTACGTCGAGATCGGCTTCGGCGGGTTCGTCAAAGCCGTCGACGCGGTGGGCGGCATCCGGGTGTGCACGCCGACTCGACTCGAGGACAAACTGGCCAACCTCCATATGACCAAGGGCTGCCACGACGTCGACGGGGCCGTGGCATTGGCCTACGCCCGCAGCCGGCACACCCAGGCAGACGGTGACCTGGGTCGGGCTCGTCACCAACGAGAGGTGGTGAGCAAGGTCGGCGCCAAGGTGAAGTCACCATGGACGGTGATCAATCCGCTGCGCTACTACGGACTGGCCGATGCCGGATCGTCCTCGCTGCGGATCAGCGACGGCTCCGGACCGATCTCCCTGGCCAACTTCGCTCTCGCCATGACCGGGGCCCGCTCGTGCGGGATGCCGATCAGCGACATGGCCGTCCACTGGGACCCCGTCCGGTCCAAGAAACTGCTGGCCCTCATCAAGGAGGACCGCACCGACCAGGCCGGGCCCGACCTGTGCACCGGCAACGGGCTGCCCCGCTAGACCTTCAACACATCCCCGAGCAGGCGCGCGGCCGAGCCTCCGCGGGCCACCGCGATCTCCAGGGCCTGAGGCACGTCGAGGTCGTCGACCAGCGCCGCCATCACCTCGTCGGTGCCCTCGCTGCCGACCCTCCCAGCAGCGGTGTGCAACTCCTCCAGTCGTACGCCGGCGGCAGCCAACCCGGCGGCTGAGTAGGTCCACGTCTCCTTCCACTGCCGGTCGAGCAGCAGCAGTCGCAGGGCCTCGGGAGTGGCGGTCTTGAGGGCGTCCCGAACGAGCACGAGATTGCCGGTGGACTTGGCCATCTTGGCCTCACCCACCCAGACCGTGCCGATGTGCATCTCGCGACGGCTGAACTGACATCCGGTCAACGCGGTGACCATGGCGGACTGGTAGGCGTGGTGGGGGAAGGCCAGGTCGGCGCCGCCGGCGAGCACGTCGATGGAGTTGCCGAGGCTGGTCACCGCCATGGCCGCGCACTCCACGTGCCAGCCCGGGCGGCCCCACCCCCAGGGACTGGGCCAGGCCGGCTCATCCTCGGTCGAGGGTTTCCAGATGGCCACATCCCACGGGCCGCGTCGGCCCTCGGTGACCGTCTGGTCACCGAACTCGGCGAAGGCCTGCTCGGCGCCCTCAGGGTGAGGCATGGCCTCCGGAGCCGAGAAATACACCGTCTCGCCCACCTGGTAGGCCGCACCGAGGGCAACCAAGGCGTCGATGAACTCGATGATGTGTGGCAGGTTGGCCCGCGCCCGCGGAGACAGATCGGGGCGCGCGATGTTGAGCGCGCGCATGTCCTGGTCGAAGAGGAACTCCTGGGTGACCGCGAACTCCTCGGGTAGCTCTCCTCGGCGACCCGCGGCGGCGGTGAGCACGTCGTCGATGTCGGTCACATTGCGGCTCGACTGGGTTCTGACCCCCAACTTGTGAGCCAGGCTCACCATCAGGTCGGTCCAGATGAAGGTCGCAGCGTGGCCCACGTGCGTGACGTCGTACGGGGTGATTCCGCAGGTCCAGACCCGCAGGGTTCCGGCTATCGGAAGCGGTCGACCGCCCAGAACCAGGTGAGCAGCACGGGGCGTGGTCGCCGGGGGAATGTGATAGCGCAATGCGTCACCCATAGACAGATCTTGTCAGGTCCTCGATCCGGGGCGAGGAGTGCTTGGCCGACGGTGCGGAGCCCTCGAGCTGGAGTCCTAGAGCTGGGACTGGACTCCGGCCAACAACTGCCGCGCCATCACGATGCGCTGCACCTGGTTGGTGCCTTCGTAGATCTGGGTGATCTTGGCATCGCGCATCATGCGCTCGACCGGGTAGTCGCGGGTGTAGCCGTAGCCGCCGAGGACCTGGACCGCGTTGGTGGTGACCTCCATGGCCACGTCCGAGGCGAAGCACTTGGCGGCCGCGCCGAAGAACGTGAGGTCCTTGTCGCCGCGTTCGGAGCGTCCGGCCGCGGCGTAGGTGAGTTGCCGGGCGGCCTCCACCTTCATGCCCATGTCGGCCAGCATGAACTGCAGCCCCTGGAAGTCGGCGATGGCTTTGCCGAACTGCTTGCGCTCCTGGGCATAGCCCAGCGCATAGTCCAGCGCTCCCTGCGCGACCCCCACAGCCTGAGCAGCGATGGTCACGCGGGTGTGATCGAGAGTCGCCATCGCAGTGGCGAATCCGGTGCCGACCTCGCCGATCAACCGATCGCCGGGGATGCGCACCTTGTCGAAGTAGACCTCTTTGGTGGGGCTGCCCTTGATCCCCAGCTTCTTCTCCGGCGCACCGAAGGAGACCCCGGGGTCCGACTTCTCCACGACGAAGGCGGAGATCCCGCCGCGGGTGCCCTTGTCGGGGTCGGTCAGGGCCATGACGGTGTAGTACTGGCTCACCTCGGCATTGGTGATCCAGCGCTTCACTCCGTCCAGCACCCACTCGTCACCGTCGCGAACGGCACGGGTCTTCATGGCGCCCGCGTCCGACCCGGCATCCGGCTCGGACAGGCAGTAGGAGAAGCCGCCCTCACCGGCCGCGAGCTGGGTCAGGTAGGTCTCCTTGAGGTGGTCGCTGCCACGCAGCATCAGCGGCAACGAGCCGAGCTTGTTGACCGCAGGGATGAGGGAGGAACTCACGCATGCCCGAGCGATCTCCTCGATCACGATCACGGTGGCCAAGGCGTCGGCACCGGCACCGCCGTACTCCTCGGGAACGTGGGGAGCGTGGAAGTCCGCGGCGATCAGCGCGGCGGAGGCCTCCTGCGGATACCTGGCCTGCTCGTCCACCTCGGCGGCGTAGGGGGCGATCTTGGCGTCGCACAGGTCGCGCACCGCCTCGCGAATCGCCTGATGTTCTTCCGACAACTGGTAGAAGCCGAGCTCAGTCATGTTCTGAACTCTAGGCTGGTTCGGTGACCCCGCTCTGGCAACGACCCAGTGACATCGCCTACATGCTCGACGAGTGCGAGACGTGGGCGATCGTCGGCCTCTCCGGCAACCCCGAGCGCACCGCATATCGAATCGCCGCCGTGCTGCAAGAACACGGCAAGCGCATCGTCCCCATCCACCCCAATGCCGCCACCGTCCACGGCGAGCCCGGCTATGCGAGTCTGGCCGAGGTTCCGTTCGCCGTCGACGTGGTCGACGTGTTCAGACGTTCCGAGGACGCTGGTCCGTTCGCCGACCAGGCCGTCGAGATCGGCGCACAGGGCGTCTGGTTCCAACTCGGGGTAGTCGATCTCGATGCCTACTCGCGTACGACGGCTGCCGGCCTGCGCATGGTCATGGACACCTGCCCGAAGATGCAGTGGGACCTGCGCGACGAGGCCGCTGAGAGCCGCTGATGCCCGCATCTTCCCTGGATGCCCTCTACCTTCCCCCGGGGCCCGGTATCCCTCGGGGTCTGGTGATCCCGGCGGCCGATCTGCATGAACAGTTCTCCCGGTCGACAGGACCTGGCGGGCAAGGCGTCAACACCACCGACAGCCGGGTCGAGTTGGTCTTCGACGCCAGCGACTGCCTGGCCCTGAGCGAGGCCGCCCGGGCGCGGATCGGCACGGTCAGGGTGGTCGCCCACGCTCACCGCAGCCAGCACCGCAATCGCCTCGACGCCAGGTCCAAACTCCTCCGCCTCCTGGCCGAGGCGCTGGCTCCCCCGCCACCACCGAGGGTGCCGACCAAACCGTCGAAGGCCTCCCGTCGTCGCCGGGTCGAAGCGAAGGTGCGGCGAGGCGAGATCAAACGCCTGCGAGGTCGGGTCACCGACTAGTGGCCGCCTCGGTGCGGCTCAGAGACGGGTCGTGGCCAGGCTGATCGCCACCGCGACCATGATGGCGGCCACCGCCAGGTCGAGCACCCGCCACGTGCGCGGATCGGCGAAGAGGCCGGTGAGTCGGCGCGCACCCAACGCCAGCCCGTAGAACCACACCGCAC
Organism: uncultured Marmoricola sp.; assembly: GCA_937868075.1. Lineage (GTDB taxonomy): Bacteria > Actinomycetota > Actinomycetes > Propionibacteriales > Nocardioidaceae > Marmoricola. The sequence goes on from CALMLL010000169.1 coordinate 22,592, forward strand.
TCGCGGCCACAGCCCCTGCGGCGAAGACCCAGCGGTGGGCGTGCTGGTTGGCCACCGATCCGATGAAGAGCATCGTGTCGAGGTAGACGTGCGGGTTGAGGAAGGTCAGCGCCGCCGCGGTGGCGAGGCTTCGCCGAAGGCTCGGCTCGGCAGAGCCCGCGACAACGAGCGCTTCGGGGCGCGTGGCGCGCCGCAGTGCCAGGCCGGCGTACACCACGAGGAAGGCCACGCCCGCCCACCGGAACACCTCCAGCGCCATGGGCGCGGCCCTGACTAGCGCGCCGATCCCGGCGGTGCCGGCGACGATCAGCGCCGCGTCCGCGGCCGTGCACAGGGTGGCCACCGCCACCTCGTGTTCGCGGCGCACCCCTTGGCGAAGGACGTAGGCGTTCTGGGCGCCGATGGCGACGATGAGCGAGAGCCCGGTCCCGAAGCCGAGCAGCGCGAGGTTGAGACCTCCCACGCCTAGAAGCCGAGCTTGCGGCCGGTGTCGCCGCGCACGATCTTGCCCTTGTCATGGGCCGACTGCCGCAGGCTCTCCTGGAAGGCGAGCATCCGGTCGGTCAACGCCGGGTCACCAGCGGCCAGGATGCGTACGGCGAGGAGGCCGGCGTTGCGGGCATTACCGATCCCGACGGTGGCGACCGGAACACCGGCCGGCATCTGCACGATCGAGAGCAGCGAATCCATGCCATCAAGTGCCTTGAGCGGCACCGGCACCCCGATCACCGGCAGGGTCGTGACCGAGGCCAACATCCCCGGCAGGTGGGCAGCCCCACCGGCACCGGCGATGATCACTTCGAGGCCACGCTCGGCGGCTCGGCGGCCGTAGTCGATCATCTCGGTGGGCATGCGGTGGGCGGACACGACATCTGCCTCGAAGGCGATCTCGAACTCGGCGCAGGCGTCCGCGGCCGCCTTCATCACCGGCCAGTCGGAGTCACTGCCCATGACGATGCCGACGCGGGCGGCGCTGGAGGTCTTCGAGTCAGGCGATGGCATGGTCCACATGCTACGGCGCGCCCCGTGTGTCCCCGCGGGAACTGCCGCGGCTAGTGGGACTCCTCGCCCAGGTCCCCACGGAACCACGCGGCCGCATGCCGGGCCCGCTCGAGGCAGTCCTCGAGGTCGTCCCCATAGGCGTTGACGTGGCCCACTTTGCGACCGGGTCGAAGGTCCTTGCCGTAGAGGTGCACCTTGAGGTGCGGGTCGCGAGCGAACGCGTGGCGGTAGCCGGCGTACAACTGGCCGGAGTAGGTCGCTGAACCCAGGATGTTGACCATCACCGTCCACGGCGCCCGCGCATCCGGGGCCCCCAACGGCAGGTCGAGCACCGCGCGGAGGTGGTTCTCGAACTGGCTGGTCACAGACCCGTCCTGCGTCCAGTGGCCGGTGTTGTGGGGGCGCATCGCCAATTCGTTGACCAGCACCCGTCCGTCGGTGGTCTCGAACATCTCCACCGCCAACACGCCGACCACCTCGAGTTCGGCGGCGATCCGCATCGCGATCTGCTGGGCGGCCACCGCCAGGTCGGGGGCGAGATCGGGGGCCGGTGCGATCACTTCGTGGCAGATGCCGTCGAGTTGGGTGGACTGCACAACTGGCCACGCGGCGACCTGACCGCTGGGCGAGCGGACGACGAGAGCGGACAGTTCGCGGGTGAAGTCGATGAGTTCCTCGGCCAGGATCTGCACTCGGCTTGCCGCCGCGACATCGAATGCGGCGGCGCAGTCGTCGCGGTCGCGAACCACCCAGACCCCTTTGCCGTCGTACCCTCCGCGAGTGGTCTTCAACACCGCCGGAAAGCCGAAGTCGGCCACCTCGTCCGGGGTGGTGACGAGGCGATGGCGGGGGCAGGGCACTCCCACGGCGCTGAGCCGGGCCCGCATGACGCCCTTGTCCTGGGCGTGGACCAGTGCCTCCGGTCCGGGGCGTACGTCGAGGTCGGACTCCAACGCGTGCAGGTGCTCGGTCGGCACGTGCTCGTGGTCGAAGGTGACCACCGCACACCCCGCCGTGGCCCGGCGCAGCGTGTCGAGGTCGCGGTAGTCACCCACGATGTGGTCGGGAATCACCTGAGCCGCCGAAACACCCTCAGCCTCGGCCAACAGTCGCAGCGGGATGCCCAGCGCGGCGGCGGGCTCGGCCAGCATGCGGGCCAGTTGACCGCCCCCGATGATGGCCACGGTGGGTGCGAACGACACGGGAGAACCCTAGGGCCTGGGCGGGTGGGCTCAGGTGGCAGTGCGGTGGCGGACCGCGATCGGCGTGATCTCCCCGAAGCCGCGCAGTGGTCGACTGGGCAGCGGTCGCACCTCGAAGTCGGCCGTCGGGAGCGCGGCCGCGGTGACCTCGTCGCAGATCACCCGGTTGCGACGTGCCACCGACATCATCCGCGATGCCAGGTTGACCGCCGGCCCGAAGACGTCGCCAAGACGCAGCACAACCGGTCCGGTGGCCAATCCGATGCGGACATCGGGCAGGGTCTGCGAGGCGCCGATCTGCCGGATGATCTCGTCGGCCACGGCGTAGGCGCCCACGGGACTATCAGCCACGAAGAGGACAGAGTCCCCCAAGGTCTTGATCACCCGTCCTCGCCGTCTCGCGACCGCATCGAGACAGCGGTTCTCGAACTCCTCGACCATCTCCCCGATCTCGCGGCGGGAGAGTTCGTTGGAGTAGGCCGAGAACCCGACGAGGTCGGCGAACCCGACGGTGAGATCAGCCGTGGTGAGGTTCTCCTGGGTGTCCCCGAGCACGGCCACCCTGGCGGCGGCCGCGGCCAGATGGCGGCGCCAGGCATAGATCAGCAACTCCTCGAAGGTCGGCTGCAAAACCTCGACCAGGCGCATTGCGGTGGCCAGTCGCGACCCCGAGGCCTGGTCGCTGGCTTCGATCTGCTCGACCCGTCCCGCCAATGTGCCCACTTCCCAGTCGGCCAGCCGGGCCATCATCTGGCCCAGAGCCCGAGTCATCCGCAGCACGGTCTCCTCGTCGAGATCACCACTCTCCACGCTGCCCGCAACGAGACTGAGGGCCCGCACATCGGCATCGGTGAAGACCGCCTCGGTGCCGGCGGTGGGGAAGCCCAGGGCGCGCCACAAGCGCAGCGTCTGCTCCTCGGTGAAGCCCGAGGCCCGGGCGACATCCTCGGCAGTCAGTTCCGGGGTGGCCCGCATGATGGCGGCCTCGAGCCCACCGGTCGGCTCTGGGACGAGGGCCATTGCGCTCCTGATCGGCGGGGTGAGCCGCCATTCTGTCACGCGTTGGTGATCTGGCTCACTGCGACGGGTGCGGGTGCGCTGGCCGCACGTGTACGACGTCGCCGGCACCGACGACCAACTCATCGTCCCCATCGCTGACGACCAGGCAGCCACGGTCGTCCACGCGCTCCGCGAGGCCGGTGTGGACGCTCGCGTCGGGTAGGTGCACCCGCACCTGCTGGCCGATCGTGGCGCACGCGGCGCGGTAGCGGTGGCGGTAGTCGTCGAGGTGCTCGGCCGCGAAGAGCCTGAGCGTGGCGAGGCGGTTGAGCACCAGGCGCAGCACCTCTACGCGGCCTGTCGGAACTCCGCACAGGGCCAGCGACGTGGCCGCAGGGACCGGGAGTTCGCGCTGGTGCACGTTGAGGCCGATCCCGATCACTGCGAGCGGGCCGTGGGGCCCCTGCACCCGCTCGATCAGGATCCCGGCGATCTTCTTGCCCTCGACGAGGACGTCGTTGGGCCACTTCAACGTGGCCTCTACACCGAGAGACTCCAGTGCGGAGACCACACACAGGCCGGTGATCAGGGGAACCCAGGGCCAGTCGGGGTCGGGAAGTCGGGGATCGACCACCGCGCTGAACGTCAACGCCTCCCCTGCCGGGGTCTCCCAGGTGCGCCCCATCCGACCACGCCCGCCGGTCTGGTGCCCGGTCACCACGACTCGCCCCGCTCTGGGACTGGCGGCCGCCGCGGCGTTGGTCGAGCCCAGGGCGTCGGCGTACTCGATCTGCCACTGCTCGAAGCGGCCCGCGACACCGGCCAGGTCGTCGGGCCCGGCCGGTCTCGAGTCGTCGTGCAGGTCACGGTCCGGGCGGGCAGAACCGTCACTGGTCATGGCACTAGATTGGCCCATGCACCACACCGGCGACCAGGAGACTGACGTGAGCGCAGCGGGCATCGACAAACCAGCCGAGCCGAAGATCGACACCCGGACCACCGCAGGCAAGTTGGCTCTGTTCGAACAGCGTGCGGACGACGCCGTCCACGCTGCCTCCGAGAAGGCTGTGGAGAAGCAGCACGCCAAGGGCAAGAAAACCGCCCGCGAGCGCATCGAGATGCTCTTCGACGAGGGCAGTTTCGTGGAGTTGGACCAACTCGCCCGGCACCGCTCCACCGCGTTCGGTCTAGAGAAGAACCGCCCGTACGGCGACGGCGTCATCACCGGCTACGGCACCGTCGACGGGCGTCCGGTGTGCGTGTTCTCCCAGGACTTCGGCATTTTCGGCGGCTCGCTGGGTGAGGTCTACGGAGAGAAGATCACCAAGGTCATGGACCTTGCGATCAAGACGGGATGCCCCATCGTCGGGATCAACGAAGGAGCCGGGGCCCGGATCCAGGAGGGCGTGGTCTCCCTGGGCCTCTACGGCGAGATCTTCCGTCGCAACGTGCACGCCAGCGGAGTGATCCCGCAGATCAGTCTGATCATGGGCTCGTGCGCCGGCGGACACGTCTACTCCCCCGCCGTCACCGACTTCACCGTCATGGTCGACGGCACCTCCAACATGTTCATCACCGGCCCTGACGTCATCAAGACCGTCACCGGTGAAGACGTCACCATGGAGGACCTCGGCGGAGCGCGCACCCACAACACCAAGTCGGGCAACGCCCACTACATGGGCGCCGACGAGGAGGACGCGATCGACTACGTGAAGGCACTGCTGTCCTACCTGCCCTCCAACAACCTCGACGAAGCGCCGTTCTATGACGAGATCGCCGACTTGGAGCCCACCCCCGAGGACATGGCCCTCGACACGTTCATCCCCGACTCCCCCAACCAGCCCTACGACATCAAGGACGTCATCACCACCGTTCTCGACGATGCCGAGTTCCTCGAGGTGATGCCGCTGTTCGCGCCCAACATCGTGATCGGCTACGGCCGTGTCGAGGGCCGCTCGGTGGGAGTGGTGGCCAACCAGCCGATGCAGTTCGCCGGCACCCTCGACATCGACGCTTCGGAGAAGGCAGCGCGCTTCGTCAGGACCTGCGACGCCTTCAACATCCCGGTGCTCACCTTCGTCGACGTACCAGGCTTCCTGCCCGGCACCGACCAGGAGTGGAACGGCATCATCCGCCGCGGCGCGAAGTTGATCTTCGCCTACTCCGAGGCCACCGTGCCGCTGGTCACCGTGATCACCCGCAAGGCCTACGGCGGGGCGTACGACGTGATGGGCTCCAAGCACCTCGGCGCCGACATCAACCTGGCCTGGCCGACCGCGCAGATCGCCGTCATGGGCGCCCAGGGTGCTGCCAACATCCTGCACCGCAAGACGCTGGCGAAGGTCGCTGAGCACGGCGGTGACGTGGAGGCCAAGCGCGCGGAGTTGATCGACGAGTACGAAGACACGTTGGCCAACCCCTATATCGCCGCCGAGCGTGGCTACATCGACGCGGTGATCGCACCCCACAAGACCCGTGGTGACGTGATCAAGGCGCTGCGCCAACTGCGCGGCAAGCGCGAGGTGCTGCCGGCCAAGAAGCACGGGAACATCCCGCTGTGACGACGCCAGAGGAGACCCCGACCGCACCCGTTCTGCGAGTGGTCAAGGGCGACCCGAGCGCCGAGGAGTTGGCCGCGCTCGTCGCGGTGGTCGCTACTGCCGGTGCTAGCCAACCGGCAGCACCGGCACACCCGGTGCGCGAGTGGAACAACCCCTACCGCCAGGTGCGTCCCTTCTACTCCCAGGGTCCCGGTGGTTGGCGCTCCAGCGGTCTGCCCAAGCATCGCGGCCGGGGCAACTGACTCCCGACCAGAAAACCGCCCGCGGTCCGGGCACGTCACCACACGCAATAGGCTGAGACGCGTGTCCAAAGTGTTGACCTCCCTGCCCGTCGGCGAGCGCGTCGGCATCGCCTTCTCCGGAGGCCTCGACACCTCGGTTGCAGTGGCGTGGATGCGCGAGAAGGGCGCGATCCCCTGCACCTACACCGCCGACATCGGCCAGTACGACGAGCCCGACATCTCCGGCGTACCCAGCCGGGCGATGCAGTACGGCGCCGAGCTGGCCCGCGCCGTGGACTGTCGCACCGCCCTGGTCGAGGAGGGACTGGCCGCCATCGCGTGCGGCGCTTTCCACATCCGCACCGGCGGAAAGGCCTACTTCAACACCACCCCGCTGGGGCGGGCGGTGACCGGCACGCTGCTGGTGCGGGCCATGCACGAGGACTCCGTGGACATCTGGGGCGACGGTTCCACGTTCAAAGGCAACGACATCGAGCGGTTCTATCGCTACGGACTCATGGCCAACCCGGCCCTTCGGATCTACAAACCCTGGCTCGACGCCCAGTTCGTCGCCGAACTCGGCGGGCGGCACGAGATGTCGGCCTGGCTCACCGAGCGCGACCTGCCCTACCGCGACAGCCAGGAGAAGGCCTACTCCACCGACGCCAACATCTGGGGGGCGACTCACGAGGCCAAGACCCTGGAGCACCTCGACGTGTCGCTGGAGGTCGTCCAGCCGATCATGGGGGTGAGGTTCTGGGATCCGGCGGTCGAGATCGAGACCGAGGACGTCACCGTTGAGTTCCGGCACGGCCGCCCGGTGGCCCTCAACGGCGAGACCTTCCCCGACGCCGTGGCGCTCGTTCAGGCCGCCAACGCCATCGGTGGTCGCCACGGCCTCGGGATGAGCGACCAGATCGAGAACCGCATCATCGAAGCCAAGTCGCGTGGCATCTACGAGGCGCCGGGGATGGCACTGCTCTGGATCGCCTACGAGCGACTGCTCAACGCGATCCACAACGAGGACACTCTGGCGACGTACCACTCCGAAGGGCGTCGTCTGGGTCGCCTTCTCTACGAGGGCCGGTGGCTGGACCCCCAGGCGTTGATGCTGCGCGAGTCGATCATCCGCTGGGTGTCTTCCCTGGTCACCGGCGAGGTGACACTGCGGCTACGTCGCGGCGACGACTACACGATCCTGCGCACCTCGGGCGCGCATTTCTCCTACCACCCCGACAAGTTGTCGATGGAGCGCACCGAGGACGCCGCCTTCGGCCCGGTCGACCGGATCGGCCAGTTGACCATGCGCAACCTCGATATCGCGGACTCACGCGAGAAGTTGGAGCAGTACGCCGCCCAACCGCTCAACGAGGGTCAGGTGCTGGTCGAGCACGGCCATCTCCTGGGCCGGATCGAAGCCGGTGGAGCGGAGAAGATCGTGGAGAACTCCGCCGCCGAGGGTGATCGTGGCGACCAGCTCCTCGACGACGCCGCCATGGAGTTCGGCACCGACTGAGGGCCCTCCGGCCCGGCCAGGGCCAAACGCGCCTCGCTACACCCCGGCAGTCAGACGGGGCCGATCTCCCGATTCGCGACGCCTGTTGAGTTCGACGAGGCTCGATCCCTCGACGTCCACGTGCGGCAGCAGGCGGTCCAGCCACACCGGCATCCACCACGCCTTGTCGCCCAGCAGCGCCATCGCCGCCGGGGTGAGGACCATGCGCACCAGCAGCGCGTCGGCAAGTACGCCGACGGCGAGGCCGAAGCCGATCGGGCGCGCCATGGTCATCGGGGTGAACATGAACCCGCCGAAGACCGCAACCATGATGATCCCAGCTGCCGCGACCACACGGGCCCCGGAGACGAATCCGCTGCGCACGGCGTCGACCGCGTCATGGCCGTGCACGTAGGCCTCGCGCATGCCGGAGACCAGGAACATCTGGTAGTCCATCGCTAGTCCGAACAGGATCCCGATCAGCAGGGTCGGCATGAAACTCATCACCGCCCCGGGGTGGTGAACCCCGAAGATGCTGCCCAACCAGCCCCATTGGTAGACCGCGACGACGGCGCCGAAGCTGGCCGCCACCGAGAGGAGGAATCCAGCAGTGGCCATGATCGGAACGACGATCGAACGGAACACGATGGTCAGCAAGATGAGCGATAAGCCGATGACGAGGGCCAGATAGAGGGGTAGCGCGCCGGCAAGCCGGTCGGACACCTCGATGTTGGCGGCGGTCTGCCCGGTCACTCCGATCCGGACGCCGTCCGCAGCCAGTGCCTCGGCGACCGGCCCTCGCAATGTTGCGACAGCATCCTTCGTGCCTGCCGAAGAAGGTCCGTCGACGGCGAGCACCTGGAAGGCAATGGTGCTGCGGTCCTTACTGATCCCGATCGGGGTCACCGACTCGATGCCCGAGATCGACCACACGTGCGCAGCGATCATCCGCTCACGAGCCAGGAGCTCGGCGCGGGGAATCGGTTTGTCGGTGTCAGCAACGACCAGCATCGGCCCGTTGGCTCCGGCTCCGAACTTCTGCTCGACCTGTTGGAAGGCTCGGAAGGCGGTCGAGGTGGGCATCTCGCTTCCGCCGTCGGGAAGTCCTAGTCGGAGTTGGGTGGCCGGGACGATGGCGACCCCCAGGATCACCACGACCGCGGCTACCGCCCACGTAGCGCGACGGGTGACGAGGTCGGCCCAACGGTCGGGCCAGTGGCGCAGCGCTGGCGAGGCCAGCCGCGGCCGTTTGGGTACGGCCCGCTTCCCTACCAGCGACAACAGCGCCGGGGTCAGAGTCAGCGAGACCAGCACCATGACAGACACCGTGAAAGCGGCCAGCAAGCCCATCTGCATCAGGGTCGGGATGCCGGTGACCACGAGCGCCACCAAGGCGATCACGACGGTGGTGCCGGCCACTCCGACAGCGGTGCCGGCGGTGCCGGTCGCCATCGCGAGACTGTGCACGATGTCGGACTTGGTGAGCCGAGCGTCGGGGCGCCGGACAAGGTCGCCGAGATGGCGGCGATGACGGTTGAGGATGAACAACGCGTAGTCGATGCCGACCGCCAGTCCCAACATGGCCCCCAACACCGGGGACATCTGATGCATCGGGACCCAGTGGGTCACGATCAGCCCGGCCAGCAGTGCGGTGGCAACTCCCACGAAGGCGGTCACCAGCGGGAGCCCGGCCATCATCAGTGAACCCAGCATCACCACGAGGACTACGCCGGCCACGGTGAGCCCCAGAACCTCCCCGATCCCGCCTGCTTCGGTGGTGTGCACGATCTCTTGGCCGTAGTCGACCCGGAGCCCGGCTTTGGTCAAGGCGGAGCCGATCCGGGTCACGTCGGTGAGTTCGTCGGGCGCGATCTCCTGAGGCGCCCGGTCGAAGCGGATCTGCACAAGGGCGGTGGTGTTGTCTCGGGAGACGAACCGCAGTCCCTCGGCGTACGTCGAGATCGCACGGGCATCGTCGATGCGGTCCTTGGCCGCGGCCAACCTCTTGTCCGCCTTAGCGATCCGGCGATCTGCCTGGGCCAGAAGCCGCTCGAGTTCCATCTGCCCAGCCCGACGGGCCGACAAGGTGGGGTCAGTCGGGGCCGTGCGCTCCAGGCGGGCGATGTCGTGCCGTCCACGACCGACCAGCCATCGCAGTTGCGCTACTTGGAAGCGGGGGCGGTCCAAGCGGCGCTCACCGCGGTGGAGTTTGACCTCCGCAGCCTCAAGGCGCTTCTTGCCCTCATCGAGGGTGGCCTGGGTGCTGAACGGGTCGACGGTCCCGGTGACGTGGTCGGCTTGGCGCCACCTCTCCAGAGTGGTGCGCACTGCTTGGCGTTGGGCGTCAGTGAACCCGTCCTTGCTCACGATCACGACCGTGCCGGTGCCACCGGCGACGTCGGGCACCGCCGTGGCAACGTGGTCGAAGACCCGTCCGAACTCGCTGTGAGGCAGTGAGAACTCGTTGCTCAGCGGCCGCTGCAGGGTGGCCATGCCGACCGCTGCGGAGCCGGCGAGGAGCAGCCAGGCGAGAAGGGTGACGAACGGGCGGCGAGCTGAGGCGCTCCCCAACCGGTAGAGCAGGCGGGCCACGGTGATTCTCCTTGGTTGTCGGCCCAGGATCACTGGGCCGCGGATCAGTGCTTGATGAGGGCGCCGGCGGGATCGAATCCGGCGAAGAGGTGCTCGAAAGCGCGACGGACCCACTCACGGTGGATCTCGCGGGGATGCTCGGCGTCGGTGCCTGCCTCGGCCGCGGCCAGGTGGGCCATGCGACCGAAGATCGCCGCCGAGGCGCTGGCCAGCGCGGCGACGTACGCCGGGTCGGCGTGCTCGCCCAGTCGGCGACGCAACCCCTCCTCCAGCGCCTGGGTCTGGGAGTCGGCAATGGAGAGCATCAGGCGGTGCAGAGCCGGGTCCTCAAGCGCCAGTCGGGCCAAGAGCTCCACTCGAGCAAAGGCCGGGCTGTCGAGGAGTTCGGACAGCGAGGCCCTCAACGTGTCCAGGAGGGACTCCTCGGCCGGACGGGTCAGCATGGCTTCGACGGTGGCGGTCGTGACGCCTTCGGTGATGGCGGTCAGCAACGCCTCGATGGTCGGGAAGTAGTTGAAGAACGTCCGCCGCGACACATGCGCCGCCTTGGCGACTCTGGCCGCGGTCAGCCCAGAGGCCCCCTTGGCGGCCAAGATCTCGATGGCCGCTTCGACCAGTGCTTCACGGGTGCGCTGTTTGTTGAGTTCGCGAGAGCCCACATCCGTCATACCTGCACTGTAGTGCAAACTTGCACTGGAGTGCAGAGAATCGGAAGTGAGGTCTCCCACACCCCCGATCGGAGAAGCGTCTAGAGCGTGCGCCCCCTGCCGCGCAAGCCGGCGCGAGCCACGACTCGTTCGATGGCCAGATCGCGCTGGTCGGGGCGTGGGACGTATCTGATCTCGCGAAGACCCTGCTCCTGGGCGGCCGACTCGAAGACGAAGTGCCCATAGCCCAGCGCCCGGCCCAACAGTGGCTTGGCCAGGGTGATGTCGAGGATCCGGGTGAGCGGCATGGTGGCCAGTTGTTTGTTGAAGACTCCCGAGAGTCGAAACACCCGCATATTGGTGATCACGAAGCAGTCGCTACTGAAGAGCATCGCGCGATAGATCGCGTAGCAGATCAGCAAGACTCCGACCACGAGCGGCACCCACGCCGCGGAGAACTTGACGAACAGGCTCAGCACGAGCACGACCAGGCCAGCGAAGGCGATCAACGCTGCTTTGACGTAACAGACCCAGTGTTTGCGAACGACGTCGACGATGTCCTCGCCCTCTTCACGGAGAAGGTGCCGACCGACATCGGGTTCGGCGAAGAGACGGGCAAGCACGAGGGCCTAGCCGAACAGCGCGTTGATGAACCGGATCATGGTGTCGAAGAGTCCGGTCAATGCGTTCCACAACGCGGTGCCACCATCACGCGCGGTGACGGCCAACCCGGCGGGATTGGTGAACAGGTAATAGCCGATGAAGACGATGATGAGGATCATCACGCCTTTCTTCATCACAGCCTCCATGTGTCACACCTCTCCCATAGGTCACTCCAGAGTACGGCGTGGGGCGTGGCCGCTGACTCCGACGCGCCGTCACTGGACCAGCGCGACCAACTCATCGGCGGCGGAGTAGGGATCGGATCGGCCGGCCAGAACGTCTCGACTCAACGCCCCCAGGGCCGAGTGGTCCGAGACCCCACGCCAGCGCTGCCTCAGTGTGGTCATGGCGATCGCCTCGATCTCGTCGCGGGTGCGATGCAGGCGTCGACGTTGCAGTTCGCCCGACTCGCCCAGCCAGACCCAGTGATCCTCGATCGCATCGACGACCTCAGCCACGCCGGTGCCGATCACCGCCTGGGTCTTCAGGATCGGTGGTCTCCAGGCCCCCTCGGCGCGCTCGGCCAACGCGATCATGGAGCGCAGTTCTCGGCGTACCTGGTCGGCCCCGTCGCGATCGGCCTTGTTGATCACGTAGATGTCGCCGATCTCCAAGATGCCCGCCTTGGCCGCCTGAATCCCGTCACCCATGCCGGGGGCCAGCAGCACCAACGTCGTGTCCGCCTGAGCAGCGATCTCCACCTCGGACTGACCGACCCCCACGGTCTCCACCACGATCACGTCGCAGCCAGCCGCATCGAGCACCCGCAGTGCCTGCGGGGCGGCCCATGAGAGGCCACCGAGGTGGCCGCGGGAGGCCATCGAACGGATGTAGACGTCCGGGTCAAGGGCGTGGTCCTGCATGCGGACCCGATCACCCAGGAGCGCTCCTCCCGAGAACGGCGACGACGGGTCGACAGCCAGCACGCCGACCCGCTTGCCGCGTTCGCGCAGCACACCGACCAGGGCACTGGTGGTCGTCGACTTGCCCACCCCCGGGGAACCGGTGACACCCACGATGTGCGCACGACCGCACCTGGGAGAGAGTTCGGCCATCACCTCCCGCAGCCGCGGGGAGGCGTCCTCGACCATGGAGATCAGGCGGGCGACCGAACGCGCGTCCCCCTGCCTGGCCTGAGCCAGGAGCGCGGGAACGTCGAAGGAGTCGCCGCGCCGGGTCATCCCTGAGGAACGCGAATGATCAGGGCGTCACCCTGACCGCCGCCGCCGCACAAGGCTGCCGCACCGATGCCGCCGCCGCGCCGCTTCAGCTCGTTCGCCAGGTGCAGCACGATGCGTGCCCCGGACATGCCCACGGGGTGACCCACCGCGATCGCGCCGCCGTTGACGTTGACCTTGTCGGCCGAGACACCCAACTGCCGGGCCGACTCGATGCCGACCGCCGCGAAGGCCTCGTTGAGTTCGAAGAGGTCGATGTCAGCGGGGGTGATCCCCTCCTTGGCCGCAGCGGCTTCGATCGCGCGGGCAGGCTGAAGTTGCAGGGTCGAGTCCGGACCGGCCACCTGACCGGAGGCACCGATCTCGGCCAGCCAGGTCAAGCCGAGTTCCTCGGCCTTGGCCTTGCTCATCACGACCACAGCACACGCGCCGTCGGAGATCTGAGAACTCGAGCCGGCGGTGATGGTGCCTTCGCGGGCGAAGGCTGCGCGCAGCCGACCCAACGACTCAGCCGTCGTGTCACCGCGGATGCCTTCGTCCTGGCTGACCACGAGCGGGTCGCCGCGGCGCTGGGGAACCTCGACCGGAACCACTTCGTCGTCGAACAGGCCGTTCTTCCAAGCGGCCGCGGCCAGCTGGTGGCTGCGAGCCGAGAACTCGTCCTGCTCCTCGCGGGTGAGGTTGGCACCGGCCACGTTGCAGGCCTCGGTCAGGTTGCCCATGCCCTGATTGGTGAACTGGTCCCACAAGGCGTCGTAGGCCATCGAGTCGACGAGGGTGTTGTCGCCGTACTTGAGACCCTCGCGAGACTTCGGCAACAAGTGGGGGGCGTTGGTCATCGACTCCATGCCGCCGGCCACGACGATCTCGTGCTCTCCGGCTCGGATCAACTGGTCGGCCATGGCGATGGCGTTGATCCCGGACAGACACACCTTGTTGATGGTGATCGAGGGGACGGTCATCGGGATGCCGCCCTTGACCGCGGCCTGGCGGGCGGTGATCTGACCGGCACCGGCCTGGATCACCTGGCCCATGATCACGTAGTCGACCTGATCGCCAGCGATGCCGGCCTTGTCGAGCGCACCCTTGATCGCGACCCCGCCGAGGTCGGCGGCGGACATGTCCTTCAGGCCTCCCATGAGGCGCCCGATCGGGGTACGAGCCCCAGCAACGATGACAGAACCAGACATGGCGTCTCCTCACGCACGTACGAGTACCCAGACACTACCTAGGCGCCGCCCAGGCGCGGCACCCCCGCCCGCTGTTGGGACAGTCACACCAACTCGCCCATGACCCCGCGCCAGCCGCGGCACCCAAGCGCTGGGTGCCGTTGCTGGGCTGGTGTTGGCACCATCACACGAGATCGACAGGTGCCTGCCGAGTTAGGACACTGAGCATGTGACCTCGTTGCCAACCTCGCTCTTCACCCATATCGACCATGTCGGGATCGCCGTACCTGACCTGGACGTGGCCATCGCGTTCTATCGCGACACTTTCGGGATGACGCTGCAGCACCAGGAGACCAACGAGGAGCAGGGTGTTCGCGAGGCCATGATGGCCGTGGGTGAGTCGACCTCGTGCATCCAGTTGCTGGCCCCGCTCTCACCGGATAGCACCATCGGCAAGTTCCTGGAGCGCTCCGGCCCGGGGATCCAGCAGATGGCCTACCGGGTCGAGGACATCGACGCGGTGTGCGCGGTGCTGCGCGAGCGGGGGGTTCGGCTGCTCTACGAGGTTCCCAAGAGGGGTACGGCGGGCAGCAGGGTCAACTTCGTCCACCCCAAGGACGCCGGCGGCGTTCTGGTCGAGTTGGTCGAACCCGGCGCACACTGACCACCCCACTCGAACAGCACCGAACCCTCCCCTAGGGCGAGGCAGATCACGTCCGCGAACCGATGACCGACTAACTAACTCGCCGGTAAGTTGGAACCAACCCCACAAAGCACAAGGAGCCTGGACGTGCAGCAGATCCTCGACGCCATCATGGCCGGTGACGCCACCAGCGCCGATTACGCCAACATGCCCCTCCCGGAGTCGTACCGGGCGGCCACGGTCCACAAGGACGAGGTCGACATGTTCGCCGGACTGGCATCACGCGACAAGGACCCTCGCCGCTCCTTGCATGTCGAAGATGTGGCGCTGCCCGAGTTGGGCCCGGGCGAGGCCCTGGTCGCGGTGATGGCCAGTGCCATCAACTACAACACCGTCTGGACCTCGATCTTCGAGCCACTGCCGACCTTCGGCTTCCTGGAGCGCTACGGCAAGGTCTCGCCGCTGGCCAAGCGACACGACCTGCCCTACCACGTGGTGGGTTCCGACCTGGCCGGCGTGGTTCTCAAGACCGGCCTGGGCGTCCACTCGTGGAATCCCGGGGACGAGGTGGTCGCGCACTGCCTCAGCGTGGAGTTGGAGAGCCCCGACGGACACAACGACACGATGATGGATCCCGAACAGCGGATCTGGGGGTTTGAGACCAACTTCGGCGGTCTGGCCCACATCGCCTTGGTCAAGTCCAACCAGCTGATGCCCAAGCCGGCCCACCTGACCTGGGAAGAGGCTGCCTCTCCGGGCTTGGTCAACTCCACCGCCTACCGACAGTTGGTCAGTCGCAACGGCGCCGGGATGAAGCAGGGCGACAACGTCCTGATCTGGGGAGCCAGTGGTGGCCTCGGAGGGTTCGCCACGCAATACGCCCTCAACGGTGGCGCGACCCCGATCTGCGTGGTCTCCAACGAGGAGAAGGCCGCGATCTGTCGCTCGATGGGTGCCGATCTGATCATCAACCGGTCGGAGGAGAACTGGAAGTTCTGGAAGGACGAGCACACCCAGGACCCCCGCGAGTGGCGGCGCTTGGGCGCCAAGATCCGGGAACTCACCGGAGGCGAGGACGTCGACATCGTCTTCGAGCACCCGGGCCGCGAGACGTTCGGCGCGTCGGTGTTCGCGGCCCGAAAGGGCGGCACCATCGTGACCTGTGCCTCCACCAGCGGCTACATGCACCAGTACGACAACCGGTACCTGTGGATGAACCTCAAGAAGATCGTCGGCTCCCACTTCGCCAACTACCGCGAGTCATGGGAGGCCAACCGGCTGATCGCCAAGGGAATGATCCACCCGACCTTGTCGAAGACCTACCGCCTCGACGATGTCGGTCAGGCCGCGCTCGACGTCCACCACAACCTGCACCAGGGCAAGGTCGGTGTGCTGTGTCTGGCCCCCGAGGAGGGACTGGGCGTCCGCAACGAGGAGTTGCGCAGCCAACATCTCGACGCGATCAACCGGTTCCGCGGGGTCTGACCACCCTGCCGGAGCCCGCTGTGCTCCAGGCGGGTGGACCAGTGGTTACGCCGATGCCCATCCATCGGCCAGACTAGGCGGAGTTCAAGCACGAGGCCGCGGACGCGGCGACAGAAGGGAAACCCATGACCGACGGCCGTGGCCTGTCCATTTTCGACGACGTACCCGGTGAGCCTGGGCCCGCCGAACAGCCGACTCAGGTGATCCCAGTCGTGGACGCCGAGGCCGCGCCGTCCACCCCGGCCCGACCACCGGCCCCCCAGCAGCCGGCACCGACGCAGGCCCCGGCCGCCCCCGCCCAGTACGCCGCGCCTGGCACACTGACTTCCGTGAACTTCCCGATCAGTCGCCGAGGCGGATACGACAAGGACGCGGTCGATCGTTCCTTCGCCGACATGTCCACCGAGAAGGCCACCTTGTCCACCAGCCTGGGTGAGGCCCGACGCCGCGTGGCCGAACTCGAGGGGGAGATCGAGCGTCTGCGAGTCAAGGCCGCCGAGCAGGACAAGCCCTCCTACGCCGGACTGGGCGGGCGCGCCTCGGAAATGTTGCGCCTGGCCGAGGAGCAGGCAGACGAAGTGCTCTCCCAGGCGCGCACCGAGGCGAGCCGCATCCTCGAGCAGGCCAACCGCGACGCTGCGGTGACCCAAGCCACCGCCGAACGCGACGCCGAGGACATGCGTCGGGTGCAGTTGGCCGAGATCGACGACACCCGCACCCGCACGATGAGCGAACTCGAGGCGCACCACACCCGCAGCAAAGCCGAGATCGAGGACCTGCGGGCCCAGGCTCAACGCGAGGCCGACCAGATGCGCGTCGGCGCCCAACAAGAGGTCGAGGCCCAACGCATGACCTCCGCCCGCGAAGCCGACAAGGCCAAGGCCGCCGCCGACCGCGAGGTCACCGAAGCTCGCCGCGCCCTCGCGGTGGAGAAGGAGCGCTTGGCACGTGAGGCCCAGGAGCACCACGAGACCGCGATCAGCGAGACGTCACGCTTGGTCAAGGAAGCCGAGGATCGCGCCAACGCCGCCGATCAGCGGGCCCGCGAGACCACGCAGGCGGCCAACGAACACCACGCCCAGGCCACCAAGGACGCCGAGTCGCTGCTGACCCGCACCAAGCGTGAGGCCGAGCAGATCCTGGCTGCAGCCAGGTCCGAGGCCGAGCAGGTACGCCGCGCCGGCCACGCCGACTCCGAGCGCGAACTCCACGCCCTGCGCACCGAGGTCGACCAACTCACCCGCAAGCGCGAGGGCATCGCCGCCCAGCTGGGCGCCCTACGCGACGTGATGGCCGGCTTCGCGACCCCAGCCGAGGCTGACGAGACTCCGGCTGAAGACGCCGCCTCCACCGACGACTGACCCGTGAGCGACAAGGAGACTCCGGCCGCTCGACCGTCGCGCGCGGCCGCGCTCAAGGCCGCCGCCGCCAAGCGGGCCGAGGCCAAGGCCGCGGCCCAACAGCCCTTCGGCATGCCCGGGCAGCCGTTCTCACGCAAGGCACCCTTCATGGTCGGGTTCCTCGGCGCACTAGGAGCGCTCTCGGCCTGGTGGTTGCTCAGTCGAGTGCAACTCATCGGCGGGGTGCTGATCCTGATCGTCGTCTCGATGTTCTTGGCCGTCGGCCTCACTCCGGGCGTGGAGTGGCTGCAACGCAAGGGCCTCAAACGGCACTGGGCCGTGGTCAGCGTGATCGCCGCTGTCTTGGTGGTCTTGACCCTGTTCGTGGTCGCGATCGTCCCGGTGGCCAGCGACCAGATCGGCAAGATCGTCGCCAACGCCCCCGCCTGGTTGGACCAGTTGCAGCACAACAGATGGCTGCAGGGGGTCGACGAACGCTTCCACGTGATCGACAAGGTCAAGGAGTACCTCGGCAAGAGCGATCTGGGAGGCAAGGTCTTCGGCGGCGTACTCGGGGCCGCGGGCGCGGTCATCGGCTTCCTCGCTGATGCCCTGATCGTGACGATCCTGACGCTCTACTTCCTCTCGGGCATGCCCGAGATCAAGGCCGCGATGTGGCGCCTCTCCCCCGCTTCGCGTCGCGAGCGGGTCTCGCTGCTGGGCGAGCGGATCCTGGACGGCATCGGCGGATACGTCTCCGGGGCCTTCATCGTCGCGCTCTGCGCTGGCGTCGCCACCTTGGTGTTCTTGTTCGTCGTCGGTCTCGGGCAGTACGCCGTCGCGCTAGCCATGGTCGTGGCCTTCCTCGACGTCATCCCGATGATCGGTGCCACCCTCGGGGCCGTCATCGTATGCGCGATCGGCTTCGCCACCGACGCTAGGACAGGGATCATCTGCGTGGTCTTCTACGTGATCTACCAGCAGATCGAGAACTACGTGATCTACCCGCGGGTGATGTCGCGCTCGGTCGATATCCCGGGCGTGGTCATCGTGATCGCAGCGGTGATCGGAGCCACGCTGCTGGGCGTGATCGGCGCGCTGCTGGCGATCCCCACGGCTGCGGCGATCTTGTTGATCGTGCGCGAAGTGATCGTGCGTCGACTCGACGTCTCATAGCGCCGCCGATTGAGCGCCCACCCACCCGCCGATTGGCCACCCACCGCCGATTGAGCGCCCACGCACCACCGATTGAGCGCCCAGCCTCCCGCCGATTGGCCCCACCGCCGATTGAGCCTGTCGAAATCAAGGCCGGGCCCACTGCCAGGGGTTTCGTCAGGCTCAACCGCCTGGCAGGGCCGCCGATTGAGCGCCCACCCACCGCCGATTGAGCGCCCACCCACCGCCGATTGAGCCTGTCGAAATCAAGGGCCCTCGGTGGCCTGTCGAGCGCGGTAAGCCGCCACCGCGACCCTGTTTCCGCAGGTAGTCGAGCAGAACTTGCGCGAGCGATTGCGCGACAGATCAAGCACTAGCCCATTGCAGTCGTCGGCCCCACACACTGAGATCCGAGAGTGTTGGTCGACTCTGATTACGTCGATCATGGCCATGGCAGTTTCCACCAGGATTCGCCGGGCAAGCGAGTCGTCAGAACTCACCGCATGCAGGTGCCAGTCGAACTCGTCGTGGCGCACCAACTGCGGGACGGCGTTTGCCCCGTCGAGGATCTCGTTGACGATCGCGGCTGCCTGGTCGCGTGGAGCGATCAGCATCTGTCGCAAAGTGGCTCGCGCACGGCGTACTTCTGCGAGCTCGGCCTGGGAACGATCGTGGCTGCCGGAGTAGGACCACTCCTGCAGGAAATCGCGCAGAGACTGTGTGGACTCCAGGCGGTCGGGCCCCTTTGCGGAGTTCACCAGCCAGACAGCAGACTGCAGCGCCAGCTCGGTGTCATAGGCAAAAGTCACATTGACACCTTACATGGAATCCGCCTAGTGTCACGACCTATGACCGCAATGACTCATGACGGGCGCGCCTCCGGATTCGGTTCCGGGCTCGCCTTTGCCTTGACGTCCGCGGTTTCCTTCGGCCTGTCCGGACCGCTGGCCCGAGGGCTGATGGACGTCGGCTGGAGTGCGGGCGCCACGGTCACCCTGCGCATTCTGATTGCCGCTGCGGTGTTGATGGTGCCTGCGCTGATCGCTTTGAGAGGCCGCTGGCACCTGATCCGAGCGGGCTTGCCGATCATGGCGGCTTACGGCCTGTCGGCAGTGACCTTGGCACAATTCGCGTTCTTCAACTCGATTCGGTATCTGCCAGTCGGCATGGGGCTGCTGATTGAGTACACCGCTCCGGTCGCGGTTGTGGTGTGGCTCTGGCTGCGCCATGGGCATCGGCCGACGTGGGTCACTGTCCTCGGTGCCGCAATCGCAGCGCTGGGTCTAGTGCTGGTGCTCGACATCTTCACCGGCGGCCAGGTCAATGGGCTCGGTCTCATGTGGGGCCTGCTGGCCATGTTTGGCGCGGCAAGCTACTTCCTGATCTCCGCCGATGAGAACAACGGCCTGCCACCGTTGGTGCTCGCCGCCGGCGGACTGATCATCGGTGGTGGCGCGCTGTTGCTTCTGGGGGGCCTTGGCCTGGTGCCGATGCGGATGAACTTCGATGACGCCAGGTACGCCGTCGGCTCGATCGCCTGGTGGTGGCCCGTGCTCGGATTGGGATTGATCACGGCGGCATTGGCCTACGTCGCCGGCATCGCCGGCGTGCGCCGCTTGGGTAGTCGGCTGGCCTCGTTCGTGGCGCTGACCGAGGTGCTGGCCGCACTCGGGTTTGCCTGGCTACTGCTGGCCGAATTGCCTGGGCCGGTGCAATTCGTTGGCGCTGCCCTCATTCTCGGCGGGGTGATCGTGGTGAAACTCGGCGAGCGGCCCTCCCCCGACCACCACCTCAGCGACGACCTCGCAGTAGGCGTCTGAGAGCTCGCGGACGTTCACGGTCGGTTGAGCTTGACGAAACCACCGACCTCAGGCCGGTCGGTTGAGGAGGGCAGGACGCCCGCCGTCGGTTGAGCAGGGCGCGACAGCGCCCGTGACGAAACCACCGGCTTTGGCCGGTCGGTTGAGCTTGACGAAACCACCGGCACCTTGATTTCGACAAGCTCAATCAGCGGTGGGCGCGGCTCAATCAGCGACTTCAGGCCCGTCGGTTGAGCAGGGCAAAACGCCCCTGGTCGGTTGAGCAGGGCGCGACAGCGCCCGTGACGAAACCACCGGGGCCTTGATTTCGACAAGCTCAATCAGCGGCTTCAGGCCCGTCGGTTGAGCTTGACGAAACCACCGACCTCAGGCCGGTCGGTTGAGGAGGGCAAGCGCCCCTGGTTGGTTGAGCAGGGCGCGACAGCGCCCGTGACGAAACCACCGGTGCCTTGATTTCGA
>CALMLL010000170.1 GCA_937868075.1 uncultured Marmoricola sp.
GCCCCCGGGTGGATTCGAACCACCGACCCGCGGATTAGAAGGCCGCTGCTCTATCCAGCTGAGCTACGGGGGCTGGGCGCGCCAAGCTTAGCCAGCGGATCTGCTCGATTCTCGGGCCGCCGGCGCGACGTCAGCCTCTCAGGCGAGCCATCCAGTCCTGGATCTCGTCGGGGTCGCGGGGCAGCGCCGCGGAGAGGTTCCTGCCCCCGTCGGCGGTGACGAGGATGTCGTCCTCGATCCGGATCCCGATGCCGCGAAGTTCCTCGGGGACGAGCAGGTCCTCGGCTTGGAAGTACAGCCCTGGCTCGACGGTGAGCACCATGCCCTCGGCCAGATCGCCTCTGGGGTAGACCTCGGGGTCGGCGGCCGCGCAGTCGTGGACGTCCATGCCCAGCATGTGGCTGGTGCCATGGAGGGTCCAGCGGGCATAGACCTTGGAGTCGACGTCGAGTGCTTCCTCGACCGAGCACGGCAACAACCCCATGTCACCCAGCCCGTGGGCGAGCACCTCCATCGCGGCCACGTGCGTCCCCTGGATGGGCGCGCCGGGGCGTACGGCGGCGATTCCGGCCTCCTGGGCCCGCAACACCAAGGTGTAGAGATCGCGTTGCAGCGGCGTCCAGGTGCCACTGATCGGCAGGGTGCGGGTGACATCGGCGGTGTACAGCGAGGTCGCTTCAGCGCCCATGTCGAGCAGAACGAGGTCACCGGGGGTCATCGGGCCGGTGTTGTCGATCCAGTGCAGCGTGGTCGCGTGGCGCCCGCCGCCCACGATGGAGTCGTATCCGATGTCGTTGCCCATGGTCCGAGCACGGCGGAAGAAGGTGCCTTCGAGCCAGCGCTCGCCGAACTCCAGGACGCGGTCCCACTCCCTAACGCTGTCCTCGAAGCCCAGGGTGGTGATGTCGCATGCCTGCTGCAACTCCCCGACCTCCCAGGCGTCCTTGACCAGGCGCATCTCGGAGAGGACCTTGGCGAACTCGGCATCGGCGGCCCCGTCTCCGGAGACCAAGGCGTCCACACGGTGATCGACCCCACGCAGGACGCGGGTCTTGCCGTGGCCGGTCAGCGCATCGGGGAGGGCGTCGAGATGGCGAGTGGCGACCCCCAGTGACCGAGAGATCTCATCGAGGGAGGGTCGACGACCGGACCACAGTTCGCCGTACACGCGGTCGCGGAAGAACTCATCGGTCTCGCGCGAGGACCTCGGTCGGGCGTAGAGGACCGCCTCGCCGCCGTCGATCACCAGCACCGCGTCGGAGGTCTGGTTGCCGCACAGCCAGGTGTGGGCGGTCTCGGCGCGGAAGCGGTAGTCGGTGTCGTTGGAACGGACCTTGAACGTCCCCACCGGCACGACCAGCCGCTCGCCGGGGAACTGGTCGGCCAAACGTTCGCGGCGCGCTTGTGCCCACGGCGTGATCGGGTGTGCGGCGACATCTGCCTCCGTGTCGCCCCAGCCCTGACGCATGAAATCGAGGTAGGCCTGGGGAAGGACCGGGTCGTGGGTCTGGGTCGCCGATGTGGTGGTCTCGTCCGCGCTCATCACACGGCCACTGTAGTTGCCGGGGACGCCTTAGGCTCTGCGTCATGTCTGGGCACGCGGCACCCCGCCACAACAACATGCTGTTCACGGTCATGGTCTCGGTCGTCATGGCCCTGGGTGCCGTGGTGATGGCCATCGTGCTGCTGCTCTCGGGCGCCCCCGGCGCGCTGGCTGTCGGCGCCCTCCTGGCGGTCCTTCCGGTAGCCCCGCTGGTCTTCGCCTACCTGTGGCTGGACCGCTACGAACCGGAGCCGCGCAGCCTGCTCCTCCTGGGACTCGGGTGGGGAGCCTTCGTCGCCACCAGTTCGGCGCTGGTCTTCCAACTGATCGGCAAGTACGCCTTCCATCGCCCGGAAAGCTTCTCAGGGGTCGTGCTGGCTCCGGTCTCGGAAGAGGCGGCCAAGGGCCTGTTCATCTTGTTGTTGTTGTGGTTTCGCCGCCACGAACTCGACGGCGTCCTCGACGGCATCGTGTACGCCGGCATGGTGGGCATCGGCTTCGCCTTCACCGAGAACATCCTCTACCTCACCTCGGCCTACGTCGGTGACGACACCCACGCCGGTGGCCTCGGCGGAGCGATCGCGACGTTCGTGGTGCGGGGCGTCTTCAGCCCGTTCGCGCACCCGGTCTTCACCGCCTTCACCGGGATCGGCATCGGCCTGGCGGTCAACTCCCGCCGCCGGATCGTCAAGATCGGCGCCCCGATCCTGGGATACGCGTTGGCCGTGGCGGCCCACGCCGCATGGAACGGCTCGGCCTTCCTGGGCGGCCCCAAGACCTTCCTGCAGACCTACCTCTTCTTGATGGTCCCCGCCTTCATCCTCTTGTTCTCCTTCTCGTTGTGGTCCCGGCGGCAAGAGGGTGTCGTCTTGACCAAGGCGCTCACCGACTGCTCGCGACGCGGGTTCCTGGACCAGCGCGAGATTCCGTGGCTGGTGGGATTGGCCGCCCGCCGTCAGGCGCGCACCTACGCCGCGAGCGTGGGGGGTGCGTCGGCCAAGTCGGCGATGAGCGACTATCAGCAGTACGCCATCGAACTCGGGTTCTTGCACCATCGTTACCTTCGCGGCGTCGCGCCTCGAGATTTCGCCAGTCGCGGGCAGTACTTTGTGGATGCCATGAACGCCTTGCGGCCTAGGCTGGTCTGGCCGGGCCAAGGCGCTCAGGTCTCGGCTGGTAAAACTATCCCCAACCAGGCCAATTCGGACATTACGGCACGGGATGGTTCGACACACAGGATGGACGGGCAGTAAGTGACCGACTCGGGTTCCACCGCGGCGATGCTCACCACTTTGGTGCGCCTGCGCGATGCGCTGCAGCATGTCAGCCTCCCGCTCAATCTGCCGGGCGTCGACCAGCAGCGCACCGTCCAGCGTGAGATGGTCGATCAGTTGGAGGACTACGTCCTGCCCCGCCTGGTCCAGATCGACGCGCCCCTCCTGACCGTCGTCGGAGGCTCTACGGGGGCCGGCAAGTCCACGCTGGTGAACTCCATCGTCGGCAGCCTGGTGACCACCCCTGGAGTGCTTCGCCCGACCACCCGCGCCGCCGTACTCGTCCACAACCCCGACGACGCCGAGTGGTTCACCCAAGACCGCGTCCTGCCCGACCTGGAGCGGGTCACCCGTCCCTCCACCGACCCCGAAGCCCTCCAACTGGTGCCCAACACGGCGATTCCGGCCGGCTTGGCGATTCTCGATGCCCCCGACATCGACTCGGTCGAGGAACGCAACCGCACCTTGGCCACCCAGTTGCTGGCCGCGGCCGACCTGTGGCTCTTCGTCACCAGCGCGGCCCGCTATGCCGACCAGGTCCCGTGGGACTTCCTCAAGCAGGCCGCCGACCGCAGCGCCGCGGTCGCCATCGTGTTGGACCGCACCCCGCCCGAAGCCGTCTCCGAGGTCAGCAGTCACCTGGCCCGCATGCTGACCTCCCGCGGGTTGCGTGACTCCCCGCTCTTCGTCGTACGCGAAAGCGGCGTCGACGACGACGGACTCCTGCCGGAGTCGGAAGTCGCCGAGATCAAAGGCTGGCTGATCTCGATCGCCGAGGACGCCGATGCCCGCGGCCGGGTGGTCAAGCAGACCCTCGAAGGCGCCATCCGCACCCTGTCGCAGAAGTCCCACATCGTCGCCGACGCGGCTACCGAACAGATCACCGTGCAGGCGCGCCTCAAGCGCGATGTCGAACACGAGTACGACGAAGCCGTCGACGCGATCGACAAGTCCTCGGCTGATGGGACCCTGCTCCGCGGTGAAGTGTTGGCTCGGTGGCAGGAATTCGTCGGCACCGGCGAACTCCTCAAATCACTGGAGTCCAAGGTCAGTTGGCTGCGCGACCGCATGACCAACGCCCTGCGCGGCAAGCCACAATCGGCTGCGCAGGTCAGCGTCGCGGTGGAGTCGGGGCTCCACACGATGATCCTGGAACACGCCGAGACGGCTGCCGAGAAGTCCTACAACTCGTGGGCCTCGACCCAGGCGGGCAAGGACCTGGTGGAGTCCGCCGGTTACGACATCGGCCGGGCCTCCCGGGACTTCCGATTGCGCAGCGAGCGCGCCGTCCGTGAATGGCAGCAAGACGTCCTCGACATGGTGCGCACCGAAGGCGCCGACAAACGCAGCACCGCTCGGTTCCTGGCCTACGGCGTCAACGGGCTCGCCGTCGCGCTGATGGTGGTGGTGTTCGCCTCGACCGGCGGCGTCACCGGGGGAGAGATCGGGATCGCGGGCGGATCGGCCGTGGTGGGCCAGAAACTGCTCGAGGCCGTCTTCGGTGACCAGGCCGTCCGCCGACTGGCCGAGAGCGCTCGCCGCGACCTCAACGTGCGCGTGCGTGCGCTGCTCGATGAGGAGAAGCGCCGGTTCATCGACCTGCTGGACAACCAGTCCATCTCCACCGAAGCACCCGAGGAACTGCGCAGCGTGGCCCGCCGGGTCGACGACCTCCGGTTCGCCGCCAAGAGCGCCGAAGCCGCGGCCGCGAGCGCCTCGGAATCCGGCGAGAACGACGCATGAGCGGGTTGGTTGAGGGAGCCAAGCGGCTCCTGGGACGCACCTCCGACCTGGGCGCCATGGTCGGAGGCCTCGCCGACGCCTGCGCGGCCGCCGAAGGCCGGATCGATCCTGAGGTGTTGGCACCGGCCACCACCCTGGTCGATCGAGTCTCGGCACGGCTCAAACTCTCCGCCAACCACACCGTGGTCGCGCTGGCCGGGGCGACCGGATCCGGCAAGTCCAGCACCTTCAACGCGATCACCGGTATCGACTTGGCCGCCGTCGGTGTGCGCCGCCCCACGACCTCGTGGGCCAGCGCCTGCGTGTGGGGACCCGACGGCGCCGATGAGGTGATGGAGTGGCTGGGGATCCCCCCGCGGCACCGCACCACCCGCGACTCGCTGCTGCAGACCAGCAAAGAATCCGCCGAACTCGAGGGACTGGTCCTGCTCGACCTTCCCGACCACGACTCCACCGAGGTGTCCCACCACATCGAGGTCGACCGGCTCATCGTCATGGCCGATCTCATGGTGTGGGTCCTCGACCCGCAGAAGTACGCCGACGCGGCCATCCACGACCGGTTCCTCAAGCCCATGGCGGCCCACAAAGACGTGATGATCGTGGTGCTCAACCACATCGACCGGGTGCCCGAGGACCGTCGCGAGCCGATGCTCAACGACGTCCGCCGACTGCTGGCGCTCGATGGGCTCGACTCGGTGCCGGTGCTGGCCATCTCGGCGCGCGAGAAGATCGGCATCGACGAACTCAAGCGGTTGATCGCCAAGAGGGTCTCGGACAAGAAGTCCTCACAAGCGCGCTTCCGCACCGACGTGATCGCCGAGGCCGGTCGCCTTGACGCCCTCGTTGGCCGTAGCGAACCCCGTGAGGTGTCCTCGGCCACCCGCCGCGAGTTGAGCGACGCGGTCGCCGATGCCGCCGGGGTGCCTGTCGTCGTCGACGCGGTGCGCCGCGCCGCTCGCATGCGGGCCGTGCAGGCAACCGGCTGGCCGCCGGTGAAGTGGCTGGGCCGGCTGCGTCCGGACCCGCTGAAGCGGCTGCACCTCGACCTCGGGACTAGCAACAAGGACATCGTCGGGCGTGCCCGGTCGTCGGTTCCGACCGCCACCCAGGTGCAGCAGTCGCGAGTCGACGCGGCGGTGCGCCACGTCGCCGACGAGGCTGCGGAGGGGTTGACCCGACCGTGGGCCAACGCGATCCGCGGCGCCTCGGTCAGCCATCGTGAGGACTTCATCGATGCTGTGGACACTGCTGTCGGTCAGACCGATCTCGGGATGAGCCGCATCCCGTGGTGGTGTCGTGTCGTGCAGGTGCTCCAGTGGGCACTCATCCTGACCGCCCTCGCCGGTGCCGGGTGGCTGGCCGCGTTGGCCTTCATGAGCTATCTGCAGATGCCTAAGCCGCACACGCCGATGTACTTCGGCTTCCCGCTGCCCACGCTCATGCTCGTGGCCGCCGTCGCGGTCGGGTTGCTGTTGGCGTTGCTCAGCCGCGCCCTCGTCTCGGCCAGCGCCTCAAGTCGGGCACGATCCGCGGATCGTCGCATGCGCGCGGCCATCGATGAGGTGAGCACCTCGATGGTGATGCAACCGATCGAGGCCGAGTTGTCGGCGTACGCCGAGACCCGAGCGGGCCTCGAGCGCGCCCTGCGCTGACGCCTTCTGCTCCACAGGCCCCAGATCTACCATGGGCCATCCACAGGCGTTTCCGGGTGCCTCGGTGTCGTCCCCGTGGCGCGGTTTCCTCAGCACATGGCGCCACCGGCCGGTGGTCGCTGCAGCCGAAGGAGATCAGCATGAACGAAACCTGGGCGACCCTTCAGGGGTGGGTCGGCACCGACGTGGTGGCCAAGGAGACGCCCTACGGGACCGTCACGACCTTCCGGATCGGGTGCACGCCGCGGTTCCTGCGCAACGGGCAGTGGACCGACGGGGTGACCTCGTGGTTCACCGTCAACGCCTGGCGCGGCCTGGGCGACAACATTGCGCGGTGCGTGCACAAGGGGGACGCCGTCGTCGTCCATGGCCGCATGAGACTCGACGCGTGGCGTCGCTCCGAGGATGAGCCCGAGACGGTTCGCGGCGTCGTGGAGGCCACCTTCGTCGGGCATGACCTCAATCGCGGGACCAGCACCTTCGCCAAATCGATCCGCCCCGAACGCCACGACGCGGTCGAGGACCAGGTGCGCGAGCTGATGGACTCCTTCGAGCCGGGCGGCCCACAGTTGAACCACGACGGGCAGCCGGTCGGAGACCAGTCGGCGGCCTAGGGAAGCCGGTCCACGCGCTGCCCGAAGGCCGCAGTGAGGGCGACCGGTGCGGGTCGGGGGCGGCCGGGGCTGGGTGGCCGACGGCTTATAGGGTTCCACCCATGGCCGAGTACGTCTTCACCCTGCGCAACGTGCGCAAAGCCCACGGCGACAAGGTTGTCCTGGACAACGTGACCTTGTCGTTCCTCCACGGCGCCAAGATCGGAGTTGTCGGACCCAACGGCACCGGCAAGTCCTCGTTGCTGAAGATCATGGCCGGGCTCGACCAGCCCAGCAACGGCGATGCGATCTTGGATCCGGGGGCAACGGTCGGCATGCTGCAACAGGAGCCGCCGTTGACCGAAGGCACCACGGTGCTCGACAACGTCGAAGAGGCGGTCGGGCCGATCAAGGCCAAGGTCGACCGCTACAACGCCATCTCCGAAGAACTCGCCGACCCCGATGCCGACTACGACACCTTGTTGGCCGAGATGGGCGACCTCCAGACCGACCTCGACCACGCCAACGCCTGGGACCTCGACTCTCGTCTCGACCAGGCCATGGACGCGCTGCGGTGTCCTCCTCCCGACGCCCTGGTCGACACCCTCTCCGGAGGGGAGCGCCGACGCGTTGCGTTGTGCAAGTTGCTCCTGCAGCAGCCCGACCTGCTGCTGTTGGACGAGCCGACCAACCACCTCGACGCCGAGTCCGTGCAATGGCTCGAGGGCCACTTGGCCTCCTACCCGGGTGCCGTCCTGGCGGTCACCCACGACCGCTACTTCCTCGACAACGTGGCGAGTTGGATCCTCGAACTCGACCGGGGCAAGACCCACCCCTACGAGGGCAACTACTCGACCTACCTGGAGACCAAGAAGGACCGGCTCAAGATCGAGGGGCAGAAGGACGCCAAGCGCGCCAAGCTCCTGGAGCGGGAGTTGGAGTGGGTTCGCTCCAACCCCAAGGCCCGCCAGGCCAAGAGCAAGTCCCGTCTGGCTCGCTATGAGGAACTGGCCGCCGAGGCCGAGCGCATGCGCAAGATCGACACCGCTGAGATCAACATCCCGGCCGGACCCCGCCTGGGTGACGTGGTGTTGGAGGCTCACGGCCTGACCAAGGGCTTCGAGGGGCGCACCTTGATGCGCGACCTGTCCTTCACGCTGCCGCGCGCGGGCATCGTCGGTGTCATCGGCCCCAACGGTGTCGGCAAGACGACCCTGTTCCGCATGATCACCGGCCAGGAACAGCCCGATGCGGGTGAACTCAAGATCGGCCAGACCGTCAAGGTCTCCTACGTCGACCAGAGCCGAGGCGGCATCGACCCCAACAAGAACGTGTGGGAAGTGGTGTCCGACGGTCTGGACCACATCAAGGTGGCCAACTTCGAGATGCCCTCACGGGCCTACGTCGCCTCCTTCGGCTTCAAGGGCCCCGATCAGCAGAAGAAGGCCGGCGTCCTCTCCGGCGGTGAGCGCAACCGGCTCAACCTGGCCCTCACGCTCAAGATGGGCGGCAACCTGCTGCTGCTCGACGAGCCGACCAACGATCTCGACGTCGAAACGTTGTCCTCCCTGGAGGACGCCCTGCTCGACTTCCCGGGCTGCGCCGTGGTCACCTCCCACGACCGCTGGTTCCTCGACCGTGTGGTCACCCACATCCTCGCCTGGGAAGGCGATGAGGAGGACGAGGCCAAGTGGTTCTGGTTCGAAGGCAACTTCGCCAGTTACGAGGACAACAAGATCGAGCGTCTCGGCGCCGAAGCGGCCCGCCCCCACCGCGTGACTCACCGCAGGCTCACCAGGGACTAGGTGGGACGAGGAGTCAGTCGCTCGCGGTACGCCGGATGTCTGCGGACTCGGGACGGGTCCCCAACAGGGGGTTGGCGACGTCGTCGAAGATCTCCTTGATGGAGTCCAGGCTCGACGCCGGCACGTAGTTGACCAGGTAGTCGCGCACACCACGCGCGTGCGACGGGGCGGCTTGCTTGAGCCGTGAGTAGCCCTCGTCGGTCAGACAGGCAAAGACGCCGCGCCCGTCGTCGGCCGAGGCGCACCGCTGCACCAGGCCCACCTCCTGCATGCGTTTGACGGTGTGCGAAAGGCGACTGCGGGAGTGGCACAGCGACTGGGCTAGGACAGCCATGCGCAGCCGGTGGTCGGGTGCTTCACTGAGCCGGACGAGAACCTCGTACTCGGCGAACGTCAGGCCGTGTTCGGTGCGAAGGTCGCGATCAAGCCGGTCGAGGAGCAACTGGGTGCCGAGCAGGTAGGAGCGCCAGGCTCGTTGTTCGCCGTCGTTGAGCCACGGCTCCTGATCATCCTCACTGGACACTGTGCCACCCTAGGCGAGGGCGCTCCCGGATGCCCTAGGCATTTTGGACTATTTGTCCAACCTGCCACTCGTGATAATGAGGATCTAGCTCAGTCGCTCCAAGATCAGGGCCATGCCCTGGCCACCGCCCACGCACATCGTGATCAAGCCGGTGGTCTTGTCGTGCCACTTCAGCGAGTTGAGCATCGTGTTCTGCAGGCGAGCCCCGGTCATGCCGAACGGGTGGCCTACCGCGATCGCGCCTCCGTTGACGTTGAGGCGGTCGAGGTCGATGCCCAACTCCTGGTAGGAGGGCACCACCTGAGCGGCGAACGCCTCGTTGATCTCGACCAGGTCGATGTCGTCGATGGTCATGTTGGCGCGAGCCAGGGCCTGCTTGGTGGCCTCGACCGGGCCCATGCCCATGATCTCGGGGGACAGCCCGGTGACCCCGGTGGAGACGATGCGCGCCAGCGGGGTGAGCCCGAGTTCGGCGGCCTTGGTGTCGCTCATGATCACGACCGCCGCGGCACCGTCGTTGAGCGGGCAGCAGTTGCCTGCGGTGACCACGCCGTCGGGGCGGAAGACCGGTTGCAACGCCGAGATTGCTTCGTAGGTGACCCCGGCCCTCGGGCCGTCGTCAGCGGTCACCACGGTGCCGTCCGGTGCGGTCACCGCAGTGATCTCGTTGGCCCAGAAGCCGGAGGCGATGGCGGCTTCGGTGAGGTTCTGGGAGCGCACCGCGAACTCGTCGAGTTCCTTGCGGTCCAACTTCTTCAGCCGAGCCACGTTCTCAGCGGTCTGGCCCATCGCGATGTAGGCGTCGGGGAGAACACCGTCGGCGCGCGGGTCGTGCCAATCGCGGCCTCCCTCGGCGTACACGGCGGTGCGGGCCACTGCGTCATCGAAGACCGGGTTGCGGGTGCCCGGGATGTGGTCGGACGTGCCCTTGGCGAACCGGGACACGGTCTCCACACCAGCGGAGATGAAGACGTCGCCCTCACCGGCCTTGATCGCGTGGAAGGCCATGCGGGTGGTCTGCACCGAGGAGGAGCAGTACCTCGTGATCGTGGCGCCGGGCACGGAGTCGTGGCCCAGGAGCACCGAGACGATCCGGGCCATGTTGTTGCCCATCTCGCCACCAGGCAGGCCGCAGCCGAGGTACAGGTCGTCGATGTCGTTGGGGTCGAGGGCGGGCACCTTGTCGAGAGCAGCCTGGATGATCAGGGCGCTCAGGTCGTCGGGGCGGAAGTCTCGAAGCGAACCCTTGTTGGCACGACCGATCGGCGTACGCGCTGCGGAAACGATCACTGCCTCGGGCATCACAAACTCCTCGTTCTCATCCGGCGCACCCCTGTGGTGACCGCCGGGTAACCGACGCGCCCACACTAGCCGCGCCGAGCCTGGAAGGATGATGGTGTGCGTCACGTTTACCGCTGCCCGATTCGCTGGGCAGACATGGACCTCCTCGGACACGTGAACAACGTGACGTACGTCGACTACCTCCAAGAGGCCCGCATCGACATGCTGGGCATCCACGACCGGCTATCCGCGAGCCGCGTCATGACCGAAGGCGTGGTCGTGGTGCGCCACGAGGTCACCTTCGTCGCGCCGTTGGTCTACCGGCCCGAACCGGTGCTGATCGAGTGCTGGGTCAGTGAGATCAAGGCGGCGACCTTCACCATCGCCTATGAGATGTACGACGAGTTGCCCGACGGTGATCGACGGGTCTATCTGCGTGCGTCGACGGTGCTGGCCCCCTTCGTTTTCGCCCAGCAACGACCCGGCCGACTCAGCGCCGAGCAGCGCCGGGGCCTGGCCGACTTCGCTGACACTGCGCCGACTCGCTCGGCACCGATCCCGCCACTGCCGCCCTCGGGCCCGCGACACGTCAGCCCGCTCCAGGTCCGCTTCTCCGACGTCGATGCCTACGGGCACGTCAACAACGTCTTGTATGTGGAGTTCTTCCAAGAGGCCCGCATCGTCTATCTGAATTCGCTGGCCGAAGCCGACACCGGGCCGTGGCGCGGCTGGGTGATCGCACAGACCGACCTGGACTATCTGCGTCCCATGCTGTTTCGGGCACAGCCGTATCACGTGCGGTCGTGGGTGACTCGGGTGGGCACCACATCGATGTCGATCGCAGCTGAGATCGTCGACACCGGCCCCGACCATCTCGACCCGGCGACCAGTGGACTGGTGGTGGCACGCGCCCAGGTCGTGCTCGTCGCCTTCGACCCGAGCAACGGCAGGCCACGGGAGTTCGCGCCCACTCAGCGAGCCGCGCTGCAGCGCGAAGTGAGCGCTACCTGACTCGGTGCGCTTCTGGCTGACTCAGTCGGTGGCGTTGAGCATGAACGTTGCCGCATGGGTCACGTAGTCCCAGAACTGCTCGTACTGCTCGGGGGTCAACTCCACGCTGTCCAGTCCGGCCTTGAAGTGCAGCAACCACCGCTGACCCGCGTCCGGGGTGACCGCGTAGGGCGCGTGGCGCATGCGCAGCCGCGGGTGCCCCCGCTCCTCGGAGTACGCCGTTGGCCCACCCCAGTACTGGGTCAGGAACATCCTCAGGCGACGTTCGGCGGCGGCGAGATCGTGTTCGGGGTACATCGGTCGTAACACCTCGTCGGTGGCCACGCCTTCATAGAACCTGGCCACGATGGCGGCGATGGTCGCCTGCCCGCCGATCTCGTCGTAGAAGCTAGTCACGGCGCCCATTGTGCCGACTGCCCGGTCAGCGCAATCCGCCGACGTACCCGGCGACCCGCCGACCGCTGCTGAGCGTGTGCTCCCAGGCGATTCCAATGGCCAGCAGGGCCAGACCCAAAGACCCGAACAGCACCCACGGACCGAAGGGGTTGGCCAGGAGATCGCGAGCCAAGGGCAACAGGAATCGGAAGGCGAGCCCCAGCAGAACCAACGCGCCCACGACCAGGGGTGCTTGCCACTTGAGCCTGACCCCCAGCGCCACGGCGAGTGCCGCGACGAGTCCGACCAGGACGCTGCGCACCGAGTGTGGGTGGTCCCACGCGATCACCAGGCTGGGCACCAGGGCGACGCTGAGCCCGGCGCCGAGCGTCTGCCAACTGGAGGCCTCCGCGTCCTTCGTCATGTGCCAGGCACCCACACCGATCAGCGCCGCCGCTGCCGGAAGGCAGTAGGCCTCGGGGAAGCGAGTGTGGTCGACGAACCTGATCGCGGTGGCCGAAGCCAACACTGCGGCGGCCGGCCACGCCAGCCACGACCGTCCCGATCCGAGGATGGATCGCAAGGCGAGGGCGGAGCCGAGGATGGTCAGCACCATGGCCAGGGAGGCCGCGGAGTCGGCCATGGCGAACATCAGGGCGGCCAAGGCGACCAAGGCCGCGCCGGCCTCCAGACCGAGGTTCGCCGAGTCGAGCCAGCGCCCCACAAGGAGTCCTGCGGCCGCTACCAGGGCCGTGCCGGCCGCGATCGTGGCCAGGTGGGCATCCCCGACATGGAGCCACGCCCACAGGGCATAGGCGGTGACCACAACAGCCGCTCCCGCGACGAGGTGGCGCACCGCCGGCACGGAGAGACCGCGCAACACCACTGCTGCCCACAGCACCAGTGCGGTCACGGTGGCCAGCACGGCGCTCGTGCGCCCGTCGAGCGCGGCCAGGGCGAACGCCATGCCACTACCGGCCAGCACGAAGGCGCCGGCGATCCAGGGGGCGAGGCGTCCGTGGGTCATCCGCATCGCCAGTGGGGTCGCGGCCACAGCGGCGGCCACGGCGAATCCGGCCGTGACCACGGGCAGCCTCTGACCGGCATCGGCCAGGGCGCCGGCCAGTGCGAAGCCGACCACACCCGGCGCCGCCTCCATCACTCCGCGCGCGGGTGCCGGGCGGCGTACCACGGCGACGTACGCCGCCACGACCGCGACCCCCAGCACGGGGATCACCCAGCCCGAGGCGTGCATGTGGAGATGTATTCGAGCCGAGGACGCGGCTGCCCAAAGATGGCGGCTCCAGCGCTGATCGAAGGCGCTGGTCGCAGTGATCAACACCGCAGCGCCACCGATGGCCCCGACGACGAGTGCTGTCCGGCGCGCTCCCTCGGCCCAGACGGGGAGGGTGGTCATGGCCACCGCCGAGATGGCCGCCAACACGCCGGCCCCGATCAAGAACAGCGCCGAGTCCTCGCGCACGGGCAGCCACACCGCGAGCCCGGCCACACCGAGGGCGGCCGCCGAGGCGACGGTCCGTAGCGCGACCGGCACCTGGGGGACGAGTGCCATCACGGCGGCGTAGACGGCCGCGAGCAGGATCGGCCAGCCGTAGAAGTGCTGCCAGTAGTCACTGCGGGTGGTGAATGCGTGCGGGGCCACGATGACGATCATCATCAGCCACACGAAAGCGCCGAGAACGAGTACGCCGAGCGCAGGCCAGGGCAGCGCGCGGCGCAACCACAACCCGAGACCGATCACCAGGGGGATGGCGACGGCCTGCTGGGCACCGTCGTTCCAAGGTCCCTGGAAGACCCAGCCCACCAGCATCATGAAGACACCGATGAAGATCGCGATCTCGGCGCTGATCGAGCGTCGGGTCGCCGCTTTGTGCACCCACAGCGCGGCCGGGACCGCGGCGCTGACCAGCAGGAAGCCGGCCAGCCCGGCGACATGACGCTGGTCGACCTGGTCGAACCGCAGGAGGCCGGAACGGTGCGCGGCAGAGACGTCGAGGATCAGCAACCCGGCGGTGAGCGCCCAGACCGTCTCGGCCGAACCCCGGAGCCCACGTCTGTTGAGCCACCAACCCGCGACCGCGACCAGCGCGGTCACACTGAGCATGATCAGGGCCTTGAGCGCCAGCGGGAGGATCACCCAGGTCACCGCGAGGAAAAGACTGGCGGCGACGAAGAGGAGCACGCCGCTGATCAGCAGGACGAGGCTCTTGCCGGCCGTGACCGGGAGCCCCGGCGACCTAGGCGGCGGAGCAGTGACACCGGCGGGAGCCGGCGCACTGGGAGTAGCAATCACGCCAGCGGCAGCAGGGGTCGCCTTCTGAGCCGCCCGCATCCGCTCCACCACTTCGTCGGCCTGCAGCATCAGCCGCCACAGGTGAGCGGCGTCCGGGCCGGTGAGGTGGAGTCCACAGCCGCTGCAGAGGCCACCGGGGAGCACCGCGCTGCGGCAATCGGGGCACAACAAGGGGTCGGCGAGTTTGCTCATGCCTCCATCTTGGGTGGCAGGCGCGGTCATCGGCACCCTTTGCGGCACTCAACTGTGCTGAGTATTCCTACTCATGCCGCTGGTTCCGCGCTCGTGGCACGACCCGATCGGTCAGGAGGGTCGCGGCCCGGGTGAGGTCGTGCCGTCCTCGCGCCGCTGCCACTGCATCACGTGGGCCGCAGGCATCTCGATCCCCTCGGCGTCGAACCGTGCCTTGATCTGCTCACGCAGCGC
The DNA here is from genome assembly GCA_937868075.1 of uncultured Marmoricola sp. Taxonomy (GTDB): domain Bacteria; phylum Actinomycetota; class Actinomycetes; order Propionibacteriales; family Nocardioidaceae; genus Marmoricola. The sequence continues at coordinate 14,541 of CALMLL010000170.1, forward strand.
TCTGGCGACCCGCCACTGCTCCATCGGGGCGGTCTTGAGTCGGACCCGCACCCTGACCGCGTCCGGTTCGATGGACTGAACGCCGAGGATCTCCGGCGGCTCCATGATCAGGTCGGCGAACTCACTCTCGCGGCTCATCTGATCGGTGACCTCGGCCAGGATCTCTCGAACACGCGCCAGATCGGCGTCGTGGGAGACCGGGACGTCGAGATTGAGGCTTGCCCAGTTCTGACTCATGTTGCCTACGCGCAGGATCTCGCCGTTGCGCACGTACCAGACGGTCCCGTTGACGTCGCGCAATCGGGTCACCCGCAGGCTCACCGCCTCCACCGTGCCGGTGGCCTCCCCGACGTCGACCATGTCGCCGACGCCGTACTGGTCCTCGAAGATCATGAAGATGCCCGATACGAAGTCCTTGACCAAGGACTGGGAGCCGAATCCCAGAGCCACACCGACCACCCCGGCGCCGGCCAACACAGGTGCCACGTCGATGCCGAGCGCGGAGAGGATCATCACCACGACGATCGTGAACACGATCCCGGTCACGGCACTGGACAGCAGCGAGCCCATGGCCTGCACGCGCTGGGCGCGTCGCTCCATCACACCGGCGTCCCGGTAGCCGATCCGACTCAGCCCGCTGGGGGCGAACTTGGCCGGAAGCACACCCTCCACGGTGCGGCGCACGACCCGGGCGATCGCGCGATGCAGCAGCCACGTGGCCAGCAGGCCGACCGCGATGATCGTGGCCACCGTGAGCGGCACCCCGATGAACCAGTCGGCGAGCCGTCCCATGGTGGGATTGCCGGTCCAGTCGCTGACCCACTGGCAGGTGCGCTCGTTCGGCGAGCAGGTGGTGTCGACGAAACGAGCCGAGTCAGTCCACTCCATAGACGCCGAGGCTACGGCGTGCGTGACCCCAGCGGCGCGCGCAACGCCTCGTCGATCGGGTACTGCCGTTGAGGGGGCGTTGCGGGCGACGTCAGGCGTCCTTGCGTTGACCGGCCAGGTAGCGCGCAGCGTCGGCTCGGCCTTCGATCACATACCGCTGGGCGGCGGGGATCGCGTCGGTCTTCGCCAGCCAACGGTCCACCCGGTCCAGGAGATCCTGCGAGGCCAACACCCTCGGGAAGATCAGGTCGAGGGCGACCGAGGCTCGATGGGTGCCGAGGCGGTCCCACGCGCTGGTGACCTCGTCGAGGTACTTGTCGACGTACGGCGCCAGCACCTCGTCCTGCCCTGGACGCATGAACGACAGCACGATCGAGCGGCCGGTCTCGTTGGGAGTGGCCGGATCGAACACGGCAGCCCAGGCTTCGGCCTTGGCATCCGTGTCAGGGCGCGCGGCCCGGGCCGCGGCGGCGTGTTCCTTGCCGGAGATGGTGGTGTCCCGGATCAGCTCGGCAGCGATCTCGGCCTCGCCGACGCGGCCGGCCTGAGCCAGCCCGGTCAGCAAGCTCCAGCGAAGGTCCTGGTCAACGGCCAAACCGTCCAACTCCACCGAGCCGTCCAGCAGCCCGGCGAGGTAGTCGCACACCTCGTCGCTGTGTGCCGCCGAGGCTGCGCACCGGATGAAGGTGAGTTGGTGGTCGCTGCCCGGTTCGGCGGCCAGCGCCAGGGCGAAGACGCCCTTCTCCCACTTCTCGCGCAGGGCGGCGCGGTGGGCCGGTGCGGAGAAGTTGTTGGCGGCGGAGGCGGCGTTCATCGGGATGCGGCTGACTCCCCAGGAGTCGGTTTCGGCGCCGATGTTGGACAGCGCGAGATCGACGAAGTCGGTGGCGCTCATCTCCGCGTCTCGGGTCATGTCCCACGCGGCTCCCCAGCACAGGGCGCGCGCCAAGGAGTCGTCGAGTTTGTCGAGTTTGTCGATCACGGTGGCCAACGAGCGCTCGTCGAGCCGGATCTTGGCGTAGGCGAGGTCGCCGTCGTTGAGCAGCAGAAGATCGGGAACGCGCTCGCCGACGGCGGCACTCACCTCGGTCTCGGCGCCCTCCACGTCCACTTCCAGATAGGTACGCCGGATCAGGCGGCCCTCGACCTCGTCGTACATCCCGATCCCGAGGCGGTGGCGACGCAGGGTCGGCCAGTCCGGATGGGCGCTCTGGTTGACCACGAGTCGGTTGTAGTTGCCCTGGCCGTCGACCTCGAAAGTCGGCGTGAGCGTGTTGACGCCTGCGGTCTGCAGCCACTCCTGCGCCCAGCCGGTCAGCTCCCGACCCGACGCCTTCTCGAGAGCGGAGAGAAGGTCGCTGAACTCGGAGTTTCCGAAGGCGTGGTCCTTGAAGTACTGACGCAGCCCGACCATGAAGGGCTCCAACCCCACCCATGCCACCAACTGCTTGAGCACCGAGGCGCCCTTGGCATAGGTGATCATGTCGAAGTTGACCTCGACAGCACGCAGGTCGTAGTTGTCGGCAGCGATCGGGTGCGTGCTGGGCATCTGGTCCTGGCGGTAACCGGTCTGCTTGCGGGCGTTGGTGAAGCCGGTCCAGGCCTCGGTGAACTCGGTGGCCTCCACGGCCGCGTGGTAGCAGGCCCACTCGGCGAACGACTCGTTGAGCCACAGGTCGTCCCACCACTTCATCGTCACCAGATCGCCGAACCACATGTGGGCCATCTCGTGAAGGATCACCATGCAGCGGAAGTCATAGAACGACCTGGGCTGCCGTGAACGGGGGAGGTACTCATCGCGCAGCGTGACCGCCCCGGCGTTCTCCATGGCGCCGGCGTTGTATTCGGGGACGTACAACTGGTCGTACTTGCCGAAGGGGTAGGGGTAGTCGAAGGCGTCTTCGAAGAACGCGAAGCCCTGACAGGTCAGCTTCACCAGTTCCTCGCGGTCGAGGTGGTCGACCAGCGACTGGCGGCAGTAGTGGCCCAGCGGGATGTCGCCGTACTTGCCCTTGTAGACGTCGTGGACCGCGTGGTACTCACCGGCCACCAGTGCGGTGATGTAGGTCGACATCGGCTTGGTGGGTGCGAACTCCCACACGGCCACCCCGTCACTGACCGGAGTGGGTTCGGGAGTGGGGGAGTTGGAGACCACCACCCAGTGGGCCGGTGCGGTGACGTGGAAGGTGAACACGGACTTCAGATCCGGCTGTTCGAAGGTGGTGAACACCCGCCGCGCGTCGGGCACCTCGAACTGGGAGTACAGATAGACCCGGTCATCGACCGGGTCTACGAAGCGGTGGAGTCCTTCACCGACATGGCTGTAGGTGCAGTCGGCCGAGACGATGAGTTCGTTGTCGGCGGCGAGGTCGGTCAGGGTGATCCGGCTGTCGGCGTACGCCGTTGCGGGGTCGAGCGCGACTCCGTTGAGGGTGATGGCGTGGATCGTCGCGTCCACCAGGTCGGCGAAGGTCGAAGAGCCTGGCTCGGAGCAGCCGAAACGCACAGTCGTGCGTGAGCCGAACGTCTCGCTTCCGGTCGTCAGATCGAGTTCCACCAGGTATGAATCGACAGTGAGGAGGCCGGCTCGCGTCCGCGCTTCGTCCCGAGTCAAGTTTGTTCCAGACATAGCGGCATCATGGTCAGCGAAACCACGCGACGCAAAGCGACCGCGAGGCAACACCCGAGAAGGTGAGGAAGCACGTGAGCAAACAACCGGTCCATTTCTGGTTCGACCCGCTCTGTCCGTGGGCGTGGATGGCTTCGCGGTGGCTGCTGGAGGTTGAGAAGGTTCGCGACGTCGAACCGCACTTCCACGTGATGAGCCTGGCAGTGCTCAACGATGGCCGAGACGACCTGCCGGAGTTCTACCAGGAGTTGATGAAGACCGCCTGGGGTCCGGTGCGGGTCTGCATCGCCGCTGCCCAGCAGCACGGCGACGAGGTGTTGTTGCCCCTTTACACCGCGATGGGCACCCGCATCCATCCGGGAGGTCGTAGCCCTGATCGGGCGCTGGTCGAGGAAGCACTGGCCGAGTGCGGCCTGCCGACCAACCTCGCCGACGCCATGGAGTCCACGGAGTACGACGACGCACTGAAGCGCTCCCATCACGAAGGCATGGACCCGGTGGGCATGGACGTGGGGACTCCGGTCATCCATGTCGGAGACGTCGCCTTCTTCGGACCGGTCGTCACCCCAGCCCCCAAGGGCGAGGCTGCCGGCCGCCTGTGGGACGGCTGCGTGCTGGTCGCGGGCACCCCTGGCTTCTATGAGCTCAAGCGCACCCGCACGGCCGAGCCCCGCTTCGACTGAGAACGAACGAGCGATGGCGAGGTAGGAGTGCTCTATCCGCAGGCCCGCCGGGCTATCGAGGCGACCGCTGACGACGTGCCGGTCTACGACCCGTCGGTGGACATCGATCGCCTGCGTGCCGAGGTGCAGGAGTTCAGTCGGGCCCAACCGCGCGACGATGTGGCCCAGGTCGCCGATCACGATGCCGACACGGTGACCGTGCGGGTCTATCGACCCGAGTCCCCGATCGGCACGATCGTGCACCTACATGGCGGTGGCTTCGTGCTCAACGACATCGAGGTGCACGACGCGATCTGCCGGGCGATGACCAATCGCTCGCAGATGAACGTGGTGGCCGTGGAGTACCGCCGCCCGCCCGAGCATCCGTTCCCCGCCGCGCCCGATGACGTCGACCGTGTGATCGGATGGCTGGGTCGGCGTACCGACCTCACCGGCCCGTTCTTCGCCCACGGGGACAGCGCCGGGGCCAACCTCGCGTTGGTCGCCGCGCATCGCAACCCCGGGTTCTTCCGCGCGATGGTGCTGATCTATCCGTTCATCGATGCCCGCATGGATACCGAGTCCTACGCCCACCCCACGGGGTTCACACCCGCGACCGCCGCGTGGTTCTGGGAGCAGTACGCCGGGGGAGCCGACCGACTGGACGCCGTTCGAGACCTGCCCGACTTCTCCCCGGCGAGGTTGGAGTCCTTGGCCGGACTGCCACCTGCCCTGGTCGTCTCGGCCGAGCACGACATCCTGCGAGATGAGGCCGAGTCGCTGGCCGCTCGACTGGCTCAGGCCGGAGTCGAGGTCGTGGCGGTGCGCTACCTCGGGCTCGATCACGGTTTCTGGCGGATGGTGGGTGAGTTCGACGCCGCCGAACCGCTCATGGTGCAGGCGTGCGGCTTCATGGCCATGCACGCCTGAGAAGATGGGCGCCATGCGCGTTCACCTCGGCTCCGATCATGCCGGCCTCGAACTCAAAGACCACCTCAAGTCCTGGCTGACCGAGCACGGTCACGAACCTGTCGACCACGGACCGTTCGTCTACGACGCCCTCGACGACTACCCGGTGTTCTGCCTGCGCGCAGCCGCCGGAGTCGTCGCCGACCCGGGCAGCCTGGGCGTGGTCATCGGCGGCTCCGGCAACGGGGAGCAGATCGCGGCCAACAAGGTCGCCGGAGTGCGTTCTGCGCTGGTCTGGAGCGAGGAGACGGCCGTCTTGGCCCGCGAGCACAACAACGCCAACGTGATCTCGGTGGGCGGCCGGATGCACTCGTTGGCGGACATGACCCGGTTCGTCGAGGTGTTCTTGGACACCCCGTTCCCCGGCGATGAGCGCCACGTGCGCCGTATCGGGATGCTCACCGACTTCGAGCTCACCGGGGAGTTCCCGCCGCTGCCCGAATCCGCGGTCGGGCTCGGCCCGGATGCCTGAGGGGCACACCCTCTTCCGACTGGCCCGTGATCTGCGCGAGCGCTTCGCCGGGTCGTCGGTGCGGGTCACCAGCCCCCAAGGCCGGTTCGCCGAAGCCGCTGCGCTCCTGGACCGTTCGGTGCTGCGCGACGCCACCTCGTGGGGCAAACACCTCTTCATCGATTTCGACGGCGACCGTCTCGTGCACGTGCACCTTGGCCTCTACGGGCGCTTCGACATCATCGATTCGGACCGGCCCGAGCCGCCGGTGGGGCAGGTCCGCCTTCGCTTGCAGTCATCGACGGCGTACGCCGACCTGCGTGGCGCCACGACGTGTGACCTGATCACCAGCCAGCAGCAGGACCTCATCATCGACCGACTCGGCCCCGACCCGTTGCGCCCCGACGCCGACCCTCTCCGCGCCTGGGCGCGGATCCACCGCAGCCGTCTGCCGATCGGGGCACTCCTGATGGACCAACAGGTCCTGGCCGGGGTTGGCAACGTCTACCGGGCCGAGGTGCTGTACCGCCAGCGCATCGATCCACAGCGCCCCGGGAACACGGTGCGGCGCGGCCAGTTCCTGGCCTTGTGGAGCGACCTGGTGGACCTGATGGCCGAAGGGGTCCGCGTCGGACGGATCGACACCGTGCGACCCGAACACACTCCGGAGGCGATGGGGCGAGCCCCCCGTGTGGACGACCATGGCGGCGAGGTCTACGTCTACCGCCGCACCGGGCAACCGTGCTTCGTGTGTGGCAGCCAGGTGCGCACGAGCGTGCTCCAACAGCGCAATCTCTTCTGGTGCCCGCGCTGCCAGCCGAAGTTCCGATCGAGGGCCACCACACCGAGGTGAACCAGGCTCCGAGGCCGGGGGCGATTCGTGAGCAGAAGCCTGATGTGGAATGATGACTCGGCCTTCGGCAACCACACTTCTGGGTGCGCTGAAGGGCGCGCGGATGTAGCTCAATGGTAGAGCCCCAGTCTTCCAAACTGGCTACGCGGGTTCGATTCCCGTC